>NZ_CP107837.1 GCF_036346615.1 Streptomyces sp. NBC_00523
ATCGCTGCGCGATGGGACAGCGGAGCGCCCCGCTTCGCGGGGCGCCAAGGCGGCTCGCTTCGCTCCCCGCCCGCGCGAGCGCGGGCGTTCCCTCCGCTTCGCTCCGTGAACGCAGTGAACGGGCCGCGCTCCGCGCGGCCCTGATGGGCTGCCACTTCGTGGCAGCCCATCAGGGGTTCCGCTTCGCTCCACCCCGGCCCGTCCGCTTCGCTCCCGGACCAAGCCCGCTCCGCGGGCAGCCTGCAACAAGCCTGGGGGCTCGGTGTTTCCCGGCTCCTGCGCCGAGGCACCCTCACTACTCGAACACCACCGTCAGCCGGTCAGACCACCCGGATGACCGATCCTGCTCCGCAACAGCCTCAAGCAAGTCACGGACCTTGTATGGGCCCGGGCGTGGTCTGTTCGTGCCACCCCGGGGCGCCTCCGCCCTCAGACCCAGTACCCGCCGCAGCCACAGGGCTGAGGCTCCTCGTTCGGTGCCAGGGTCAGCGGGCCCAGTCTCGCCGCCAGTTCCTCGGCGTTCAGGTGCCCTCCGAGCCGGTCCCAGCTCGCGATGAACCGTCCAGGTGTGAGCCCAAGGTCGAAGACGGCTGTGAACGTCGAGATCATGCAGAAGGCAATCGTGCCGTCACGGTCGACTGGATCTCTGATCCGAGCCTCCGGGTCTCCTTTCAGCCAGGTGAGCATCTCCAGCATGGGCGCCCCGCCGATCGCCCTCCGGCGCAGCTCCCGCTCGATCTCCTGCTGTCCAGCGTCCCGGCTCATAGCCCACCGTTCGAAGAGACCAACCCGCAGAGTGGTGCTTCAAACTTGAGCCCGGCTAGATATTGGAACTGATGACATGGTGCGTTCCTCGGTCCCTGTATAGAGCCACGCGTCGACGGCCAGTGAACCTTGTCGTGCGAATGATTCGAGCTGGGGGTACCAGGGCTGGGCTCGTCACTCGGCTTCGTCATCGAAGTCCTCGCCGCGCGGCCAGCGCCCGGCCCGGCAGCCAAGTCCGTCACCACCGCCATGATCGAGGTCGGCAGTGACCTCGGCATCCCGGAGCTGTCGGAACTGCGCCTCAACACCGACTCGACACAACTGCGCCAGCAGATCGGACGCCGCATCGGCATCGGAGACACCCGAAGCGAACCCGCAGCCGGCAGCCTGGCCGCCCCCCTCAGCGCGAACCTGGGCCACGCCGTCCTGCTCTGCCTGCAAAACCAGGACGAAGTCGCCTCCAAGAAGATCCTGTTCCACCGCCAGAACGACCGCGACATCGCCAACAGTCTCAAAGCCACGATCCCGTACTTCCTCGGCGCGGTCCCGGAGGATCAGGCGGCACTCCAGCAGCAGCTCCTCCAGGCCAAACGCGCCCAGCGCAGTGCGGAGAACCGCCTCAAAGCCGCCCAGGAAGCGAACCAGGCAGTCGAATCACAGCTGCAGTCCCTCCTGGGCGAAGCCCGAGTCCACGGGCTCCTCGCCGACGACTCCTTCAGCAGCGCGGACAGGGACATGGTCATCGAGGCACTCCGGCAGGCCTCCTCCTTCCGCCCGGCCCGGCCCGGCGCAGACGAGGAGCAGCGCAGGCAGGAACTCCTCCTCAGCGAACAGTCCGCGGCCCTGCGCCGACAGCTGCGCTCACTGGCCGAAGAGCGCCAGCTCCTGAACGATCTGGAATCCCAGGCCGCCGGCTACAGCGGGGCCGTCACCCGCGGCATGTCCCGCTTGTCCGCACTCAGCCTCGTGCCCGACGGCTTCCCCGGCGAACACAGCTGCCCCCTGTGCGGAAACGAGCTGACCGAACCCGACCCGACCGTCGCCGCCATGCACACCACCCTCGAAGACCTCCGCGGTCAGCTCGACAGCGTGCGGGCAGTGCAGCCCCGCCGCGAGCAGGCCCTGCGCGAGATCGAACAGGTCTCGGCACGTCTACGCGAAGAGCTCCGCGGCATCGAGGGCGCCCTCAGCGTCATCGCCGAACAGCGCTCCGAGCAGGCCGGCCTCCTCGGACAAGCCGAAGCCCAGGCCTACACCCGCGGCAGGATCAGCGCGTACCTCAGCCAGATCAGCACCACAACCGACAACGGCCACCTCCAGCGCCTGCAAGCAGATGCCGCGATGGCACAGCAGCTCGTCCAAGGCCTCGAAGAACAGCTCGACAACGACGCCGTCGACGAAAAGCTCACCCACAGCCTGGGCTACGTCAGCGGCAAGATGACCAGCCACGCCAGATTCCTGAACCTCGAACACGGCGGCGGACTCGTCCGACTGAACCTCAAGAAACCCACCGTCGTCACCGACGCCCCCGCCGGCAGCACCGAACTGCTCCGCATCGGCAGTGGCAAGAACCACGTCGGCTACCACCTGGCCGCCCACCTCGCCCTCCACCAGTACTTCACCGCGAACAGCCGGCCCGTACCCCGCTTCCTCATGCTCGACCAACCGACCCAGCCCTACTACCCCTCCGACATGGCCAAAGCCCGAGGACGGCTCGAAGACCTCGCCCTGGACGAAGACCGCGAGACGGTCACCCGCCTCTTCCAGCTCATGCACCAGGTCGTCGCCGAACTCGCCCCCGACTTCCAAATCATCGTCAGCGACCACGCCGACCTGCCCCACACCTGGTACCAGGCATCCGTCCGCTACAACTGGCGCAACGGCGAAAAACTCATCCCCACCACCTGGCTCGACACCAACCCCACCCCGTAACCGCCGCCATATACCGGGGATCACGGAACCTGCGCAGTACTCAACCAACCTGCGCAAGCAAGCCCGGAGCCAGAAACACCCCAAGTCAAACGGCTACCGCACCCAGAAACTATGCAGCTTCAGTGAGCCACCCAGCAGACATCCCGCTCAACCAACCTGCACAACCCCAGGTC
The DNA here is from genome assembly GCF_036346615.1 of Streptomyces sp. NBC_00523. Lineage (NCBI taxonomy): Bacteria > Bacillati > Actinomycetota > Actinomycetes > Kitasatosporales > Streptomycetaceae > Streptomyces > Streptomyces sp. NBC_00523. Next base: position 2,871 of record NZ_CP107837.1, read on the forward strand.
AGAAGCACAACCACTGCGCAGATTCACTAAGCCGCGACATATGCGGCTGGTGCCAGCGTAGTTTGGTGGGGTGGAGGGCGTTCTCGAAGGCGATCGGTGATCGTTGTCCGAGGTGGGACTGCCGGCGTCGGGTGTTTGTTGTAGCGGTGGAGCCATCTGAAGGCGTCGAGTCGGGTCCCGCGCTCGTTGGACCAGCTCTTTCGTCCTTGCAGAGTCTCGCGTTTGAAGGTTGCGTTGAAGGACTCGGCGAGTGCGTTGTCCGCGCTGGACCCGACCGCGCTCATGCTCCGCCGCACTCCTGCTGACCTGCATGCCAGTAGTAGAAGCTCGAGCGGCTGACGCCGAGGATGCTGCAGAGCCGCTTCACGCCGTAGCGGCGCTGATGGTCGGCCACGAACTGGAAAGCGGTTCACCAGCGCGTCTCCCCGGCAAAACTCCAGCGGAGTCGGCGCCAGGGCCGGTTCCCGTGTCCGCCGTCCCCGGGGACGGCTCCCTCCGGCCGCCCGGACCCAGTTCCGCAGCATCGTCCGGATTGATCCCCAGATCAGCGGTAACCGACCTGATCATCGCTTCCGGCCGCGCCTCGTACAGCGCGACCGCGTCCGCCTTGAACTCCGGTGGATAGTTCTTCATGACCACGAGATGCCCGTCCTCAGATCCTCAGGATCCAGTGTCTCGTGTGTTCAGAATTTGGGGTCAAGGCCCCGTTCTGAAACGATCAGTCAGTCGGAGGGTGGTCCTCGGCGAGCTGGTTGTTGCGGTCGATCTGGGACATGTGTGTCTCGGCCCAGACCCGTAGAGCGGACAGCGGTACTTCCAGGGACAGACCGAGTTCGGTGAGCCGGTAGTGGACGGCAGGGGGCACGGTGGGCTCCACGCGACGCGCGACCAAGCCGTCGCGAACCAGGCTCTGGAGGGTGACAGACAGCATCTTCTGCGAGATGCCCGGGACGCGACGTCGCAGTTCCGCGAAGCGGAGCTCGCCGGGAGCCTCCCCGGCCAACACCTTGACGGCCATCGACGTCCACTTGGTGCCGATCCGGTCGAGCAACTGGCGCGTCGGACAGCGCGGATCCAGCAGATCACCACGCCGCCCGCTGGGTCCGCCGGATCTCAACGTGGTCACTCGGAGCTCACCACCTGAAAGAAAAGTGCCGCCTTGGGCGGACCAGGATAGTTCTCTAGCGTGACCTGGTAACCATTGCTCACTGCACACCTGGAGCCCTCATGCCCGAGCTGCGACGCATCCGCGTCAACGGTGTAGAGCTGAACGTCGCCCTCGCAGGATCGGGCCCGGCCGTCCTGCTGCTGCACGGCTTCCCCCACACCTGGGAGCTGTGGACGGACATCATGGCCGATCTGTCCGGCCGTTACCGGGTCATCGCGCCGGACCTGCGCGGGTTCGGCGCCAGCAGTCGGGCCGCCTCCGGGTACGACGCGGGCACCCTGGCCGAGGACGCCGCGGCGCTTCTCGCCGCGCTGGGCGCGTCCTCGGCAGCAGTGGTGGGGATCGACGCCGGCGCCGCGCCCGCCTTCCTCCTCGCATTGCGCCGCCCCTGCCTGGTTCGGCGCCTGGTCGTCATGGAGTCTGTTCTGGGCACGTTGCCCGGCGCCGAGGACTTTCTCGCCGACGGGCCGCCGTGGTGGTTCGGCTTCCATTCCGCAGCGCCGGATCTCGCAGAGACCGTCCTGCAGGGCCACGAGGCCGCCTACGTCGACTGGTTTCTGCAGGCCGGCACACTCGGCGACGGGGTACGCCCCGCGATCCGGGACGCCTTCATCCGCGCATACACCGGCCGCGAGGCGTTGAGCTGCGCGTTCTCGTACTACCGGGCCCTGCCCGAAAGCGCGATGCAGATCGAGCGGGCGGTCGCCCACGCCCGACTGACGGTGCCCACGATGGCGTTGGGCGCCAAACCAGTCGGTGCCGCGCTGGAACGCCAACTCCGCCCGGTCACCGACGACCTCACCGGACACATCGTCGAAGACTGCGGTCACATCATCCCGCTGCACCGGCCACACGTCCTGCTCACGCTGCTGCAACCGTTCTTGGCGGATGACGAGGCGAAAGCAGGGTGACCGGACCCGTCGATCACGCTCAGCGTCGGTCGATGGCGATTCCGCGGTCCGCGAGTTCCACCAGCACGGGATCGCGTCGGCCCTGCAGGATCTCGGCGTTCATCTGTGGTGACTTGTTGAGCCGCCGCAGCGACGGGATGTTCAGCAGGGGCCCCAGCTCGGTGAAGGAGTGAAGGTGCCCGAGAAGCAGTTCGGACAGCTGGGGCAACCCGGTCAGCGTGCTGATATCCGTCAGGTCGTCGAAGCTGTCCAGCCGGAGGTGCTGTAGCGCGCCGAGGCCGGCGAGGGGCGAGAGGTCCTTCCAGTGCAGCCGGGAGAGGGAGAGCTCGCGCAAGGAAGGGAGAGCGGGGAAGGTCATGAGCCTGGGGATGTCCCGCACGCCCAGGACACGCAGGTCACGGCACTCCTCCAGCACGTTCAGCGAGTCCAGGGCCGTCGTCCGGTAGAGCGACAGCCCGGTGACCGGCGTACGGGCGAGTGCGCCGATGTCCGTGAGCGCGGGGCACCCCTCGACGTCGACCGCGGCGAGCGCGGTCAGGCCGCCCAGCAGGCCGAGATCGGTGAGCACGGGAAGGTCGCGCAGCTTGAGTACACGCAGGCTCGGCACGTCGCCCAGGGCGCCGGGGCTGCTGAAGCTGTCGGTACGGCTGACCGACAGCTCCTCCAAGTCGCTGCGGCTGTCAAGTCCGGTGAGCTCCCGCAGGCCATGGCACCTGTCGAGAATGAGGGAGCGGAGACCGGGGAGGGAGGCGAAAGGGGTGAGGTCTCGGACCAGGCCAAGTCCCGCCAGGAGGAGCCGGTATGCGGAGGCCAGTGTGGCCAGGCCCGTGAAGTCAGCCAGCGTGGGGCAGTCCTCGATATCGATCACTTGCAGTGCGGGGAGTGAGCCCATGTTCGCAAAAGAGGCCAGGCGTTCGCTGCCTGAGATCCGCAGTTCCTCCAAGTGCGTCAGTGCGGAGACACCCCGCAGGTCGGAGAGGTTCGTGCAGCCCTTCAGCTCCAGCTCCGTCAGGCGGGGGTGGTGTCCGAAGCCTTGGACGGAGAGGAGGCCGGGGCACTCCTCGACGACCAGTTCGGAAAGGTTTACCGCTGCGTCGATGCCGGTCAGGTCCCGCAACTGCTTGCAGCTCGCGAGGCGCAGGGTGGTGAGCGCGGGCACGTTCGTCAGGCCGCTCAGGTTGCGTATTGCCGTCCATCCCAGATCGAGGTGGGTCAGACGGGTCAGTCCGGAGAGCTGAGCGGGGGACCTGAAGGACCGGCAACCGCGCAGGTCGAGCTTTTCGAGCTGCGGGAGCGAGGCCGCGAATCCGTCCACGGACGTAACTCGCGTGATGCTCAGGTCGAGGTGGCGCAGATGGCTGAGGGTGAGCAGCGGTTTGACGTCGGAGACCGGACGGCAACGGTGCAGGCTCAGCCACGTGAGCTGGGTCAGTCCGCTGAGAGGTGTCAGGTCCTCGACTCGCGCGCAGCCGTTCAGGTCGAGTGAGCGCAGCTCGGTGAGGCTTTTGAGTTCTGTGAGGTCTGATATCTCCTTGCAGCGCTCCACCGTCAGCGTGCGCAGCATGTCGAGGTGCCGCAGACCCTTCAGCGAGGTCACCCGCTTCAGCTTCAACTCCGTACGGCCTTCCTCGCAGAAGGCCGGAGCCAACAGGGCTGCGGCGAAGCCGTCCGGGTCATGGGCTTGCGGCCACAGTCGCACCAGCGTGTCCGACGCGAGAGCCGCGACCGGCGCAAAGGCCGCGGCAAGCTTCAGGGCGGTCCCGTCGTCGGCGAGCGCGACAAGTTCTCTCACCGCCTTGCGCGCTTGTGCGCGTTTCGCCGTCCCGAGGAGCTTGGAATAGGCGGCCACGAGGTCGTTCGGATGCTCGGCACTGATGTTGGTCATGCGAGGCGACCTTACTGACCAGCGCTGACAACGAGCCCGAACAGGCGCCGTGGCGAACCGATTTCTATGGCCGCCGTCTCATGTGGTCGTCACCCGCGTCCGCAGCACTCAGCCGTCCAGCTCACCGGCGTGCGGGGAGTGAGCTGTTGCGACGATGCGTTCCAGGACTGCGGCGTGGCGCCGGAAATCCTGCCGCCCTTCACGTGTGAGCCGTATCAGAGTGCGGCGTCCGCTTGCGTGCTTGACTTTGCGGACCTCGACGTAGCCCTTGGCCGCAAGCGAGGAAAGGTGTTTGGACAGCGCGGAATCGCTGGTGGGGACCGCGTCTCGCAGAAAGCCGAACTCGGTCCAGCTCGTCGGTGCCAGCAGCGCGACGATCGTGAGCCGAGCGGGAACGTGCAGGAACTCGTTGAAGCCATCGTCCATCAGTCGGCCTCACTCCCCGCGCGTCCACGCAGCTGGCGTGCCACGACCATGGCCCTCCACTTGCGGGCGATCAGTACACCCGCCCCGCACGGCGCAGCCGCCGCCACAGTGTGCGGCGCCAGTACGTCGGCCGCTCCCGCCACGGCGGAAAGCAACCTGAACAATCCCACGAGCCCCAGCCCGGCTGCTACTCCGTAGAGCGCGCCCTTATGGGTGAGGGGCATGCGAACCCGCGCTGTACGCAGGTAAACCACCATCGTGCCCGCTGCCAGCAACAGCGCGGGGAAGAGCACCGCCCCACCCCAGGGATGGGGCAGGTCGTAGGAGGCGAACGCCGCGAACACGAGCAGAGCCGCGGCAACGAGGAGGGGCCAGGAGAGCCCGTGACGCACGTGCTCGGCGTGGGCCTGCTCGCTTCGGCGCCGAACTTCGTCCAGTGCGCCCCGTACCTCATGAAGTGCCATACGGCTTCCTGCCTCCTCCGGCCAACCTACTTTCCTTACAGGAAAGTGCCAGGGTTTCCCTCGTGCGAAAAGCAAGGGCCGGTAGCACGAAGGAGACAACCGCTTCCCGGAACAGACCTGGCACCATGCCGCACCGCAGGACCAGAACCCGAGATGCACCCTGGCGGGCCGGTGCCGGCAAGAGGCCGACCGGCTCCATCAGCCGCACGGACAAGGAGCGCCGACGCGAATTACACCGGCCTGGCTTTCCCCCGTTGCCGCAGAAAAGTATGTGCAGGTCACCGGGCCATACTCTGGGTGCGCTCCGTGGAGAGGCTGCCCTCGTCCGCGTCGATCAGCTGGTCGATCGCCGCGACGAATGCCTCGGCCGGCAGTTCCGGCATGGCCAGCCGGCGGCAGGAGCGCTGGAACCGCAGTGCGTGGTCGCCGGGTCGCCAGACGCCCATCGCGCCGTCGGCACGGCGGTGCGCCTTCAGGCCCTCGAAGGCGACCTGGCCGTAGTGGAGGCCGATCATGCCGGGGTGGATGGAGAGGTTCCGCAGCGGAGTGATCTCCGGTGCGGACCAGCCCTCGCCCTCGGTCCAGTCCATGCTGATCATGTGCTCGGTGAACGCTTCGCCGTGGCCGGGGTCGCGCACAACCCGCGACTCGCGGGCGGCGGTGGTCTCGGCGGGGGCGTCGATGCTGATCGTCATCGTGGGCTCCTTGTGACGGGGTTTCGGTGGGAGGGGTGGGCCGGATCAGACGAGGGGCGCGAAGAAGTAGGTGTCACGGTCGGCGAACAGGTCGTCCGGGCGGACGGTGAAACGGTCGGCGAACCGCAGGTCCACCGGGTCGCCGCTGTGCAGCACTCCGTGGAACTCGCCGAAGACGCCGACGAAGGCGCCGTCCACCAGCACGTTGGTCAGCGTGTGGTTGCCGGCCCGGATGGTGCGGTCGCGGCCGTAGAAGCCGAGCAGTCCGGCCGGGCCGACCATCGGCGGGTAGCCGGGGCGGCGGTAGAGCGCGTCGGGGGCGAAGAGCGCGGCCAGGCCGTCGGCGTCGCCGCTGTCCACCAGGTCGTAGAAGCGGCGCACCAGGCGGACCGCTGATCCGGCGTCGACCGGGAGGAGTTCGGGGTTCGTGGTCATGGGGACCTCCTAGGGGTGCGGGGTGGGGTTCAGCGCGGCGCCGAGCACCCGCGCGATCCGGGCCAGCGGCTCGGGGCGGGTCATCGCGGCGTGGGCGCAGTCGATCTCGTGCAGGTCGAGCCGGCCGCCGAGGTGCGGCAGCCATGCCTGTGGGGCGGGGGTGTCGGCCGTCCGGCCGCGGGTGGCCTGGAAGAACAGCAGGTCGCCGTCGAAGCGGCCCGGTTCGAAGCCGGCCAGCAGGTTGAGGTTGGCGGCGAAGACCCGGGGCAGGGCGGCGAGCAGTTCGGGGTCCAGGCCGGCGAGCGGACCGTCGGCGGCGCCGGCCGCGGCGCGGTACTGCGCCGGGGGCGTCGGGCCCGCCTGGTGGCCGGGCAGGTCGTAGCCGAGGGTGTCGAGCAGTGCGGCCAGGGTTTCGCCGTCCTCCGGATCCCACTGACGGGCACGCCCGGCGACGGGCGGGTAGCCGTCCAGTACTGCCAGCAGCGACACCTGCTCGCCGGCGGCCTGCAACTGCGCCGCCATGGTGTGCGCCACCGCTCCGCCGTAGGACCAGCCGAGCAGCCGGTACGGACCGTGCGGCCGCACCCGGCGGATCTCGGCCAGGTACTCCTTCGCCATTTCCTCGACGCTCGCCGGGCCGGACCCCGGTTCGGTGAAACTGGGGGACGGCAGGCCGTAGCGACAGCGAGGTCGGCGCCCTGCTGCTGACCGACCCCGGCCTGCTCGACTTCGCCATCGGCGCCTTCGAACGCGCCTGGACCAGCGCCACCCCGTTTCCCGAGAGATACAGCCAGGAACGGGTCCTCGCGATCTCCGACGACATGAAGCTGGCCATCGTCCGCATGCTCATCCAGGGCCTGGAGGACCGTGCCATCGCCCGCCGCATGGGCATCTCGCTGCGCACCTGCCAGCGCGATGTCTCCGACATCATGGACACGATCGGGGCTCGCAGCCGCCTCCAGGCCGGCTTTATCAATGAGATGGGCCTGCACCTGAAAGTGCCGTCCGAACAACAATGACGTCCGTCCGCAAGGGATGGCCGACCGGGCCATTGATCATTCTCCCATGGCCCCTACACCCTCTGCCAAAGGAATGTGAGACCGCTCTTTCGCCGGTGGAATGGCCGGATGACTCCTGCTCCTTTCCTGGTCGTCCTGCGGAACCAGTTGCTTTCCGGCCATTCGATGGCGGATTCGGCGCAGGGTGAGGGTCGTGGCGAGAATTGCGCAGGCCGGTGAACAGGTCCAACGGCGGCACTTAGCGCGGTTCGCGGCCCTCGCAACAGGGCTGGAACGCGCCGCTGCGGCTCACATGATGTGATGGTTAGTCAGATACGTCGCAGGGCTCCCGGTCGGCGGCGGCGCAGCGCCGGGCGGGCCGGCAGGAGGACGCCCGCGGCCACGGTCACGACGACGACCAGGACGATGGCCGCCACCTGGACCGGCGGCAGATAGGGCAGCGACCCGGTGACGGACAGGCTGAACGCGGTGAGGGGGATCAGGGCGGCCAGCGCGCCGACCACCAGTCCGGTGACGATCACGATCGCCGCCTCGACCCGCAGCATGCGCCGGACCTGTCCGCGCCCCGCGCCCACCAGCCGGAGCAGGACCAGCTCCTGCCGGCGTCCGATGACGATCAGCACCAGGGTGCTGAGGACGGCGATGACGGTGAACCCGCCGACGACGCCGACGGCCACGGCGGTGAGCACCTGGCTCACGCCCCGGTCCGCGGACCGGAGATGTTCCAGGCTCGGGTGCGCGGTCACCCGTGCGCCGAGCACGGCACCGGAGAGCACCTTGTCCACCGCCTCCCGCACGGCCGCCTCGTCGGCGTCCGGGGCGAGCCGGGCGAGGATGCGGGTGTCCAGCGGCGTGGTCACGTGGTGTGCCAGCGCCTCGCGGGCGAACAGGAAGTCGCCGAGCGCGAGGGACCGTTCGTAGACCGCGACCACCCGCAGGGAGGCGGTGACCCCGTCGCCGTAACGCAGCCGCACCGTGGAGCCGACTCCGGCATCCAGCGCGTCGGCCCGCGCCGCGCCGATCGCGACGGTGCCCTCGCGCAGGTCCCGCAGGGAGCCGGAGGTGACGTCGGGATCGAGCGCGGCGGGCAGGGCGCCGGGCGTGACGCCCACCACCGGGAGCCGTTCGAGGACGGGGTCGCCGGCCTCCTTCCTGGCGAGGACGACGGTGCTGTGGAGCGCGCCCGTGGCGGCCTCGACGCCCGGTACGGCGGCCACCCGGCGGGCGGCCCCGGCGGGGAGTCCGGTGTCCTCGGTGGTCACGACGAGGTTCGCGCGCATCGCCTGCCGCGCCTGGGCGCTGCCCTCGTGGTCCATGGTGGCGCCCGCCGCGAGCTGGACGCCCACGAAGGCGACGACCAGGACGACCGGGGTGATCCCCGCCCCGAGCCGGCGCGAGTTCGCGGTGGTGGACGCGGCGGCGAGGTAGCCCCCGGCGCCGCCGAGCTTCCGGGCGGGCGGGGCGAGCAGGCGCATGGCGCCCCGGGCGATCCAGGGGCCGAGGAGCGCGCAGGCGATCACCAGGGCCAGGGCCGCGCTGCCCGCCGCCATGGCCGCCGGCTCGCCCGACTGCAAGGCCGCGGTGCCTGCGGAGCTGAGGCCCGCGAAGAGCACGATCAGGCCGGTCACGGTGCGGCCCCGGCCTGGCTGCCCCGGTTCGCTCTGGGCCTCGCCGAGCGCCTGGGCGGGACGGATCTTGGCGATGCGTCCGCAGGCCAGGGCGGCCGCGACCCGGGCCACGACCAGGGTCAGCACGGCCGTCAGGACCGGGGTCGCGAACATCCAGGGCAGGACCGGGAGGTCGAGCCCGACGGGGACGGCGCCGCGGTCGCGCAGCATCCACAGGAGCATCAGGAAGACCGGGACGGCTCCCACCGCGCCCACCACGGCCGCCGTGGTGGCGACGCCGGTCACCTCCCGGCCGACCGTCACCCGCAGCTGCCAGGGGGTCGCCCCGACCGCGCGCAGCAGCGCCAGCTCGCGGGCCCGCTGGTGGACCGCCTGGGTGACCGTGCCGGCCACCACGAGCACGGCGATCATGATGACGGTGGCGCACAGCATGGCCAGCAGGTTGAGCAGGCCGGCCCGGCTCGGTGCCGCGTCCAGGAACTCCGCCTGGCCGCGCCCGTTGCCGGTCAGGACCCGCAGCAGGGAGCTGTCCTGCGGATCCCTGCTGCCGGCGACGGCGTCCCGGGCCGGTTTCTCGCCGGCCAGGGCCTTGCGCAGGGCGGGGTAGAGCTCGTGCACGCTCACGCCGTCGTCGGCGAGCACCCCGATGGCGTCGACGGTGCCGGGGTGGCCGGACAGCCGGCCGGCCTCGCCCTCGGTGAAGAAGACCGCGCCCTGGTGGCCGAGCCCGGTGTCGTCGGCCTCGCCCTTCGGGGCGACGATGCCGGAGACGACGTACTCGGCGGGTGCGCCGAGCATCTGGAGCCGGAGCCGGTCGCCGGGGCGTACGCCCGCGCGTGCGGCCAGATCGCCGTCGACCGCCACCTGGCGGGCTCCCGCGGGCGCCTTGCCGGCGCGCAGGGTGAACGGGGCGAGCGCCGCCGTCGGCCAGCCGTGGCCGTACACGGGCGCGGTCCCGGAGTCGCTGTCCGGTCCGGGCACGCCCCGGCCGTCGGGGTCGGCGAGCGCGACCGGGAAGCTGCTGTCCGGGACGGCGGCGCGCACCCCGGGCACCTCGGCGACCCGGGCCACGACGGCGGCCGGGACGCGGACGCGTTCGGTGAGCGACTGGGTGACCGTGGTCATCGGGTCGCCCCAGGGCTTGGCCCGGTAGCGGGTGGTCTGGTCGGCGGCGACGACGGCGATGGTCGCCGCGTACCGCTCGACGTGGGCGTGGCCCACGAACGCCGACAGGGTGGCCAGGGCGAAGCTGCCGAGGAGCAGCGCGGTGAGCACGAGGGCGGCGAAGACGGCGGCCCACGCCTTGCGGTGCAGCCGCATGGAGCGGCGGGCGAGGAAGCGGGCGGTGCGCTGCACGCGCCCGACCGACTCCCCGTGCCGCTTCCGGGACCCGGTGCGGCCGGCGGGCGGCAGGGTGTCGACGGCCACGGTCATCGCTCCCCGAGCCCGGCGAGCCGCCGGGCCACGGTCTCCGGCTCGGGGCGGTCCTCGCGGGCGACGATGTGCCCCGCCTCGATGAAGATCGCCTCGTCGGTCCAGGCGGCGGCCTGCGGGTCGTGGGTCACCATCACCACGGTGTGGCCCGAGCCGTCCACGGCCTCCCGCAGCAGCCGCAGCACCTCGCGGGCGGTGACCGGGTCGAGCGCCCCGGTCGGTTCGTCGGCGAAGATCACGGCGGGGTCGGTGACCAGGGCCCGGGCGATGGCCACGCGCTGCTGCTGGCCGCCCGAGAGACGGAGCGGGGAGTCGTCCGCGCGGTCGCCGAGGCCGACGGCCGCCAGCACCCTGAGGGCGCGCTCGCGCACGGCGGGGTCCTGGGGGTTCATGCCGCGCAGCAGCAGCGGCAGGGCGGTGTTCTCGCCGACGGTGAGCGACGGTACGAGGTTGAGGGACTGGAAGACGAAGCCGATCCGGTCCCTGCGCAGCCGGGTGAGCGCGGCCTCGGAGAGCCGGGAGAGGTCGGTGCCGCCGACCCGTACCGTGCCGGAGGTGGGCTGGTCGAGTCCGGCGGCGCACTGCAGGAGGGTGGTCTTGCCGGAGCCGGAGCGGCCCATGACGGCCAGGAAACGGCCTGGCGGCACGTCCATGCTCACGTTGTCCAACGCGTGGAAGTCCCGCCCGCCGCGTCGGTAGCGCCGGGTGACGGATTCGAGGGTGAGCGCGCCGGCGCCCGCCGTGGTGCCGATCGGCCCGGGGGTCCTTCTTCCCATGCGAAGTGCCATTGATCTGCCTTCCGGGTCGTGCTCCTGCACCGCCTCTGTGGCGACAGTAGGCCCGCGACCAGGGGCGACACGAGGGAGCGCCCACCCGTGTACGGGTTCAGCCAGCACCACCCGGCCTTGGGCAGATGGGTCCACCGACCGGGTCCGCGCCGCCAACTACGGTGATTTCATGGCGTATCTCTCCTCCCAGCTCCAGCGGTCCTGGCAGGCGTCCTGTCACCTGTTCTTCGGGCTGCCGGTGGCCATGGCCGCGTTCCTGGGCTGCTTCGCGGTCCCGGCCGGGGTGTTCTTCACGCTGGTCCTCGTCGGTGCTCCGGCCTGGCCGGAGATCGTGCGTGTGCTGCGCCGGTTCGCCGGTTACGAGCGGGTGCGGGCGGGCGGCTGGCTCGGCAAGCCGATTCCGGAGCTCTACCTGCCGTTGGACGGCTCGCCCAGCGACCGGGTGCGCCTGGCGCTCACCGATCCCGGCACGTGGCGGGACGCGCTCTGGCTGCCGTACGCGACCCTCAGCATTCTCGGCTTCAGCGCGGTCGTGCTGGTGCTGTGGCCGGTGGCGCTGCTCGTCGACGGAACGGGGGCGGCGTTCGGCCACCGGCCCCGCGCGCTGCCCGTGTTCGAGCATCTGGCGGACGCCCAGGCCCGGTGGACGGCCGCGCTGCTGAAGCCGTCGCCATCGGCGAAACTCGGCCAACGTGTGGCGGAGCTCTCCGAGTCCCGGGCCGGGGCCATGGAGTCGCACAGCGCCGAGCTCCGCCGTATCGAGCGGGACCTGCACGACGGGGTGCAGGCCCAGCTCGTGGCGCTGTCCATGCGGGTGGGGCTGGCGCGCCAGCAGGTCAAGAGCGACCCGGACACCGCGACACGGTGGCTGGACGAGGCGCAGGAGGAGATCGACGCCACGCTCGCGGCGCTGCGGGGCATCGTCCGTACGGTGCATCCCCCGGTGCTCACCGACCGCGGCCTGGCCGGGGCGGTCCGCACGCTCGCGGTCTCCGCGGACATCCCGGTGGAGATGAATCTGGCGGCCGTGGAGACCGGTCACCGGCTGCCGGCGGCCGTGGAGGCCGCTGTCTATTTCGTGATCGCGGAGTGTCTGACGAACATCCGCAAGCACAGTGGGGCGACCCATGCCTCAGTACGCTTCACCAGGGCCGACGGGACACTTCAGGTCGTCGTCACGGACAACGGGCGCGGCGGCGCCGAGGAACACGGGGGAAGCGGGCTGCTCGGCATACGCCGCCGGGTCGCGGCGCTCGACGGCACGACCGAGATCACCAGCCCTCCCGGGGGGCCGACGAGGATGAAGGTGGAGCTGCCATGCGGATCTTGATCGCGGAGGACAACGCGTTGCTCCGGGAGGGGATGACGCTGCTGCTGACGCACAACGACCACGAGGTGGTGGCGACGTGCGTGTCGGGGCCGGAGATCATGCCGATGCTGCGCCGCACCCGGCCGGACGCGGCGGTCCTGGACATGCGGCTGCCGCCGAGCTTCCGCGACGAGGGCCTGCGCGCGGCGGTCGCGGCCCGGCAGGAGTTCCCGGACCTTCCCATTCTCGTGCTGTCGCAGTACGTCGAACAGGCTTACGCGGCAGAGCTGCTGGCCCTCGGCGCGCGCGGGATCGGCTACTTGCTCAAGGACCGGGTGGGCCGGGTCGAGCAGTTTCTGGAGGCCCTGGAGCGCATCAGCGAGGGCGGCACGGCGCTGGACCCCGAGGTGGTCAACGAGATCATCCAGCAGCGGGCGTCGACGCGGTCGCTGGACGGGCTGACGGCCCGTGAGCAGGAAGTGCTGGAGCTGATGGCCCAGGGGCTGGCCAACGCGGCCATCGCCGAAAAGCTGTTCGTCACGGAGCGGGCAGTCAGCAAACACATCCGGGGGATCTTCGACAAGCTGAACCTGCCCGCGGAGGGCACCAGCGTCCACCGCCGTGTCCTGGCGGTCCTCGCGTATCTGGGCAACGACATCACGGGCGAGCCATCGCGGTAGACCGAAGACGCCCCTGAGGTGGTGTCAGCCGAAGTCACCGAGGTCGGTGCAGGTCTTGCGCAGCGCCTTCAGCCGGCCGCTCTGCTCGGACAGGTACTCCGAGACCGACCCGGCCTTCAGGTCCTCGTCGGCGGCGGCGCGCAGTTCCTTCGCGGTCTTCTCCGCCGCGTCGCGCAGTTTGTCGTCGGACGCCTTCCCGGCGATCTCGTCGATCTTGTCGGCCCGGTCCCGTACGTCCTTGCGGGCCTCGTCCGCACTCGACGGGTTCGGGTCGAAGAGCGCGACGTCGAGGATGTCGAGGCACATGTCGCCCCGGTCCAGCGCATCCTGCGCGGAATCGCAGGCGGTCAGTCCCAGTGCGGCCGGCACGGTGATGATTCCGCCGGCCAGCAGCCCGGTCCACCTCCGGTGCCGTACCGATAAGCGCGTCCGCGTGCCCAGTGACGGCTTCATACCGCTTCCCCTCCCTGAGTGCTCGTCAGCTCGCGGACCGCTGCCGGCGGACGACCGCCCAGATCACCGCGATCGCGTCGAGGGCGAAGCCCGCGCTCATCACGGCGGTGTAGGCCCCGTCGTCCACGGCGTGCGAGACCACGGACGTGAGCATGGCACCGACGAAGAACACCAGCAGCGGCGGCACGTACCACGCTCCCCTGGCCTTCCGGGGAGCGCGGTCCTCGTCGTAGTCGGTCGAACGTGCCATGGAGGACTCCTGTTTTTGGTCCGGTGCTCGTCACGGGGGCCCGTGCCGCCTCCTCATGCTGCCCCGGTCGTGTGGTCCGCGTCAGTGCACCGTGCACCCGAATCGGGGTGAAGCCTGCACCACCAGGCGTCCGCGTGGGCGAGCCTGCGCAAGGCGCTGAACATCGCCTCGCCCAGCACCGTGCCCACGACCACGCGCTCCACCTGCTCCGCGCGCGCCGCCGGCCGCCCGAGATGGCCGAGATCGGCGCGGGCGACCCGCTCGGCCGCCGCCGCGTAGTCGTCCAGGAGTACGGCGAAGTCCCCGTGGCCCGCCGCGCGCAGGGCGACGAGCACACCGGCCAGCGCCTCGCCCGCCGGCCCGTCCGCGTCCACCCGCCAGCCCAGGCGCCGCACCAGCCGGGCCACCTCGGCGCGGGCCTCGTCCAGCTCCGGTCCGGACACGGTCTCCCGGGGCGGGGTCAGGTGGTCCGTGGCGGTGCGGAGCACGTCGGCGGGCGGGCGGTCCGGGTCGTCCACGGCCCGCAGCACGTCACCGATGGCCGCCAGGGAGAGCCCGCCGGCGTCCAGCAGGGCCCGGATCAGGCGCAGCCGGTGCTCGTGGGCGCCGTCGTAACTGGCCCGCGTGGGGCTGGTGAGCCGGCCCGCGGGCAGCAGGCCCAGCCGGATGTAGAACTTGATCGTCGCCACAGGCACTCCGGACCTGCGGCACAGCTCAGCCATGCGCACCAGCGGCTGTCCTTCCTGGGACGGCAGTACGAAGGCGGGCTCTCGCCGGTGCGCAGACGCTAACGAGCGGTCACCCGGCGGCGCCACTCCCAGCGTGCCCACTCGCCCGGAGCCGGTGCACGCCGAGGACGTGGTCGAGCGTGCGGCCTGATATGCCGGGCCCGCCAACGGACTTGCCGGGCTCGCGCGACTCCGGAACATGCCCCTCGTGCCGGATGTCCGCCGGACGCCACGGTCGGCTGCCACGGATGGTGCCGCGCGGCATGACGCCCCGCCGCTGGTCGGGCCGCGCCCGGTCGCCGCCCCGGAGGCGGGCGCACGGCTGCTGCTCACCATCGAGGTGGAGGACGCCGACGCGGTGTGCGCCGAGCTCGTGGAGCACGGGGTGCCCCTGCTCAACGGTCCGGTCGACCGCCCCTGGGGACGCCGTACCGCCGCCTTCGCCGACCCCTCCGGCAACGGGCCTGTCTGCAAGCCGGGCCCCAACTGCCGACCGACCAAGCCGCCCGTCAGCTCGGGAGGTGCTGCCCACCCTGGGGCGGGGATGAGGTACGAGGGCGATCCGGCCAGAACAGCAGCAGGAGACATGCCCCGACCATGGAGTCGGCCCGACCAATCGTCCGACACCGAGGGCCGAACCTGGGGACCGACGGAACACTCCGCGTCCTCGTCACCGACAACGGACACGGCAGCGTGCCGTGTCACGGGTGGTACCGCCACCTGCCTTCGGAGATGACGTCCACCTGATCGTCGCGGACGCGGATGGCTGTCTCGTCGTCGAGAAAGTAGACCGGGAAGTCCGCCTTCGCGACGATGCGATCGGCCCAGGCGTCATCCCGTTCCGGGAAGTGAGGCGAGTACAGATGCGGTTTCAGGTACCAGTCGAAGAGGCCGAAGGGCGGCTCAATGGTTGTCGCGCCAAGCAGATGCAGGTCCGAGGCGTCCCCGATGACATCGGCAGAATGTTCGGTGAGATTCCGGCTGAAGACCATGGATCCGGCGCTCAGTCCCACATAGACGCTGTCTTCCAGAACATCCAGAAAGCCGTCCGCCAAATCATTGCCAACGATGCTGCGGGCGAGATGATACTGGTTGCCACCTCCGGCATAAATGACATCGGCATGACGTAGTCGCTCAAGCACCACCTGCCGCGGCAAGCCATTCAGTTCAAGTACATCGAATTCCTTCCAGCCCAGACTGTGCAGCTGGTTCATGTGCTCAAGGAGCCACCCGTGGTCCCCGGGTACAGCGAGAGATGCCGTGGGGAGGTACACCACGTTGGCAGACCCCAAAGGCTTTCCCAGCATGTCTCGCAGTGCTTCCAGTATGGACGAATTACACAGACCAGTAGACGTCAACAGAAGATTCATCAGGCAATCCAAGCACGAGTGGGAGATGCACACAACGCATCTCGCGGGCCTGCGGCCGAGTCAGCACTTGAAGTCCTGATCTGATATCGCTTTCGATCGGGTCAGTTGAGCAACCCGCAAGATGCGACCGGGCAGCCCTGGAAGCGAAGCTTTGAGTGGACTCTGGACAACAGTCTCCTGGGCATCCGTGGGCCTTGGGGCGAACCGTCCCGAAACCAGGGCGTTATTGCCCGATGAAGCTGCCGGGCAGCAGTGTGGTGCACCAGGCAAGGGGACCTGTCCCCGAGTGGTGGACGCCTACGATGCGGCACCCAGGACGATCGGTTCCAAGCGCCTGAAACGTCACATACGGAGGAGATGACCGCGTGCCTGGCACGAATCTGACCCGCGAAGAGGCACAGGAGCGAACGCGCCTGCTGACCGTGGACGCGTACGAGATCGATCTCGACCTCTCCGGAGCGCAGGAGGGCGGGACCTACCGGTCCGTCACCGTCGTGCGTTTCGACTCCGCCGAAGCCGGTGCGGAGACCTTCATCGACCTGGTCGCCCCCGCGGTGCACGAGGTCGAGCTGAACGGCAGGGCGCTGGACGTCGCGGCGGTGTTCCGCGACTCGCGCATCACGCTGCCGCACCTGCAGGCCGGGGCCAACGAGCTGAAGGTCGTCGCGGACTGCGCGTACACCAACACCGGTGAGGGCCTGCACCGCTTCGTCGACCCGGTCGACCAGCAGGCGTACCTCTACACCCAGTTCGAGGTGCCGGACGCGCGCCGCGTCTTCGCGAGCTTCGAGCAGCCCGACCTGAAGGCGACCTTCCGGTTCACCGTGAAGGCCCCGTCCGGCTGGACCGTGATCTCCAACTCGCCGACGCCGGAGCCGAAGGACGACGTCTGGTCGTTCGAGCCGACGCCGCGCATCTCCTCGTACATCACCGCGCTGATCGTCGGCCCGTACCACTCGGTGCACAGCAGCTACGAGAAGGACGGCCGGACCGTCCCGCTGGGCATCTACTGCCGGCCCTCGCTCGCCGAGTACCTGGACGCGGACGCGATCTTCGACGTGACCCGGCTGGGCTTCGACTGGTTCCAGGAGAAGTTCGACTACGCCTACCCGTTCGCCAAGTACGACCAGCTCTTCGTCCCGGAGTTCAACGCGGGCGCGATGGAGAACGCCGGCGCGGTCACCATCCGCGACCAGTACGTCTTCCGGTCGAAGGTGACGGACGCGGCGTACGAGGTGCGGGCCGGGACAATCCTGCACGAGCTGGCCCACATGTGGTTCGGCGACCTCGTCACGATGGAGTGGTGGAACGACCTCTGGCTGAACGAGTCGTTCGCCACGTACTGCGCATTCGCCTGCCAGGCGTACGCTCCCGGCTCGAAATGGCCGGGTGTCTGGACCGGCTTCGCCAACTTCCTGAAGTCCTGGGCCTACCGCCAGGACCAGCTGCCCTCCACCCACCCGATCATGGCCGACATCCGCGACCTCGACGACGTCATGGTCAACTTCGACGGCATCACGTACGCCAAGGGCGCCTCGGTCCTGAAGCAGCTGGTGGCGTACGTCGGCATGGACGAGTTCTTCAACGGTGTGCAGGCCTATTTCAAGGCCCACGCCTTCAAGAACACCCGCCTGTCCGACCTCCTCAGCGCGCTGGAGGAGACCAGCGGCCGCGACCTGAAGTCCTGGTCGAAGGCATGGCTGGAGACCGCGGGCATAAACATCCTGCGCCCGCACATCGAGACGGACACCAACGGCACCATCACTTCCTTCGCCGTACGACAGGAGGCCCCCGCGCTGCCCGAGGGCGCCAAGGGCGAGCCGACGCTGCGGCCGCACCGGATCGCGATCGGTCTGTACGATCTTGAGGACGGTGAGCTCGTTCGCACAGACCGTATCGAACTGGACGTCGACGGTGAACTGACTCCGGTCCCGCATCTGCTGGGCAAGCGCCGCCCGGCCGTCATCCTGCTCAACGACGACGACCTGTCGTACGCGAAGGTCCGCCTGGACGAGGAGTCGCTGCGGGTCGTCACCGAGCACCTGGGCGACTTCACCGAGTCGCTGCCGCGCGCCCTGTGCTGGGCGTCCGCCTGGGACATGACCCGCGACGGCGAGCTGGCCACCCGCGACTACCTCGCGCTGGTCCTCTCGGGGATCGGCAAGGAGTCGGACATCGGCGTCGTGCAGTCGCTGCACCGCCAGGTCAAGACGGCGATCGACCTGTACGCGACGCCGCAGTGGCGCGACGCGGGCCTCGCGCGGTGGACGGAAGCCACACTGGAGCAGCTGCGGGCCGCCGAGCCCGGCAGCGACCACCAGCTGGCCTGGGCGCAGGCGTTCGCGGCCACCGCCCGCACCGACGAGCAGCTGGACCTGCTGGGGGCATTGCTCGACGGCGACCAGACGGTGAGAGGCCTCGCCGTCGACACCGAGCTGCGCTGGGCGTTCGTCGAACGCCTCGCGGCTACCGGGCGGGCCGACGAGAAAGTCATCGAGGCGGAGTACCAGCGGGACAGGACCGCGGCGGGCGAACGGCACGCGGCCACCGCGCGGGCGGCCCGGCCGACCGCTCAGGCCAAGGCGGAGGCCTGGGCCGCGGTCGTCGAGTCCGACACGTCGCCGAACGCTGTGCACCAAGCGGTGATCACCGGCTTCGTCCAGTCCGACCAGCGCGAACTGCTCGCCCCGTATACGGAGAAGTACTTCGCGGCGGTCAAGGACATATGGGAGTCCGGGTCCCGTTCGCAGGACATGGTCCAGCAGATCGTGGTCGACCTGTTCCCCTCACTGCAGGTGTCGCGGGCGACCCTGGACGCGACGGATGCGTGGCTGGCCTCCGCGGAACCGAGCGCCGCCCTGCGTCGGCTGGTGTCGGAGTCGCGGTCGGGCATCGAGCGGGCGCTGAGGGCCCAGGCGGCAGACGCTTCCGCATAAGCGCTGCTTCCGGTCTCCGGCTTTGAGCGGTCAGGGCTTCCAGGGGCTTCGGGTTCTCGACGGTGTCGGGTTCGCCGAGGCCGGACCGCATCCGGCTTCCTGGCGCCGCCATCCGCATACGCTCAGCGTGTGGCATCGCCGCGGGTCTCCTGAGGGCCGGGGACGACGCGATGGCTGACCGGGATGGGGGAGCTCGGAACCCAGGCCGGACACGTTGGGTCGGGCGTCGCCGACAGGAGGACCCCGCGCAGGGGCAGCGAGGCCGGCAGGCCTTCGAACGCCGGCACCGGCCGGTCCTCGTGGTAGGCGATCGACAGTGAGGGCTGCGCCAGCCCCCGCATCCGTACGACGAGCTCCGCTTCGTCCCCAGCGGCCTTGGGCTGCATGGTCTGCATGGGGATCGGGGTGAAGCTGAACCGGGCCTTGAACCCGAAGAGGCCCGGTTGAGCCGTGTGCCCGAGGAGGGAAGGGTCGCTGCCCAGTGAGGCCCACGTGTAGCCGCGCTCCCGTGCCGCGTCGAAGGCAGCGCTGTACATCAGACGCGAGAGCATGCCATTCCGGGCCGAGTCCGCTGCCGCGGAGAACCTGACGTGAACGAGAGACTGGTCGGGCCGCAGCGAGCACAGGCAACCGCCGACAAGGACGCCATCGGCGTGCGCGAACACTCCGAGCAGAGAGGGCAGGTCACGCAATAGGAGCCGCTCCTGCCGCCTGGCGTAATTGACACCGTGAGGCATCGAGGAGATCTGCCGCTCGTACAATTCGAGGAAGCCCCGCAGGTCCTCCTCCCCCACTTGGTCGAGGACTCCAACCGTAATGCCGCTCGTGACAGCTGCCCGCGCGGCATTGCGGTGACTCTTGCGCTCGCTGACCGACAGGCGCTGTCGGAACGCGGCCGCCGAATCCGTCAGGGGAGCCAACCAGTTCACCCACGCCGGCTTGACCAGAAAGCCGGCAGCTTCAAGCGCGGGACGCCGATCAAGGTCTGCCAGCCTCACCCTGACGATGTCGACATCGCAGGCAGGGTCGTGCCAGTTCCTCTCCAGGGCTTCTTCCAAGCCCACGTGTGCGATCGTGACCGCTCCCTGCACGTCAACCCGCATGCTCGTCCCTCTGACCAGTCGATTCGCGCCGGTCACGAGCCGGCATGGCGGAAGATGCGTACTGTCCGGGGCAGGCGGACTGCCGCTTGCACGGTGGTTCCGGTCCACGCGCTTACGCGACCCAGGGCGCCATCGGATACCAGATCAGGTCACGGGCCGCGAGAATGCGTACGTCCCAGTAAAGGATCATGAAGATGCCGGCAGCGAGGAACGCCCCCGCCATCAGAGCCGACGCCCGGCCCGGGCGCTTCGTCAGCGCTCGGTGAATCCGGTCCCCGAAGAGACCCGTGACGATCAAGAACACCGTCGCCATGACCGTGATGTTGCCGAGGCTCTGCAGGGCGAACTCCAGCGCTGCGAAAAACGAGTTCCGGCTCTCAGCGGCATCCTGGAACAGCTGCCTGAACAGCGGGAACGGCCGGCCGATGAGGAAGGCGCCGATCAGGCCGCCCATGAAAAGCAGGGGAGCACTCGGCAGAACCCGGGACACGTTTGCCAACGGGTCGCGCACCACGCCCAGCGCGGCCAGCCCGAGGTACGTCATGACCAGGCCGATCAGCCCGAACACCACCATGGCCTGTACGAGTCGTCCGGAGAAGCCACCGCCGCCCTGGCCCTGCTCGAACTGCGGCATGCCCGCGCCCACGAGGCCGACGACCGTGCCGTACAGCGCCGACACGATGACAGCGCCCAGTGCGAGCAGACCGACCGGGCGCAGCGCGGCGGCCATACGACCCCGTCGTGAGGTTGATCCAGCACCGGTCAGTGGCGCCAATGCGCTGAACACGGCGACGTTGCACGCTGTGAACGTTCCTGCGATGCCGGTGGCCAGGGCAAAGGCGAGGCCCGCCAGGGCGCCGGCGATCGGCGTCTCCTTGGCAGGGTGGCCCAAGAGCGTATTCGCCACGTTGTCACCGATGGTCTGGTCGACGAACTTCGCCGACCAGACCACTGTGAGCGCGAAGCCGAACAGCGCGCTGAGGGTCACGATCAGTGCGCGTCGCCGGGGCACGTGGCCGTTGAAGAAGAATGAAGGTGGGCGGGTCGCGGCTTTCGTACTCCGCTGCAGTGTCTGCGTCATGAGGTGTCGCCCTTCCATACAGGGGTGAGAGGGGGTGTCGCGCTGGGCAGCGGCTGCTTCGTACACCTCGGCGGCGTATCGAGCACGCGGCAGGAACGTCATGCGTCCACTTCGAAGGCCGTCCTCACCCCTGCCGGCCAGTACGTGGGCGCACGGCGTCGTCCGGCGCCTCCGCGGTCGCGGGCTCGTACGTGTACTGGACCCCGGACAGTTCCTCGGACAGGGCCCACAACCGGGCCTGCGCTCCCTTGCTTCGGGAAGCCCGGCTGGAGGACGCCGGCCCGGGTTTCCCTCGGTTCCCGAAGAGCCCCGACGGACCGAGATACGCACCGCCCGGCACATCAGCGTCCATGGCCGCCCGCAGCGAAGGCAGCGCCGCCTGCTCCGCGGGCTGGGCCAGCCATGGGAGTCCCGCCGCCACCGCTGGGCGTAGCAGCGCAGGCGGGTCCCCGTTCCACAGCTGGGTCGGTGACAGCCCCGGATGCACAGCCAGGGACGTTGTGGGGGCGCCCACGGTGGTGAGCTGGTGCTGCAACTCCCTCGCGAACAGTAGGTTGGCGAGCTTGGAACGCCCGTACGCGGTCACCGATCTCCGGCCGTCATCAGCCCGGGCGCGGGCGGCATCAAAACCACCGAAGCCCGCCCGGTGCGCCAGGCTCGCGACCGTGACGATCCGGGAATCAGGCACCGAGATCATCGATTTCAGCAGCAGTCCCGTGAGCGCGAAATGGCCGAGGTGGTTGACTCCGAAGTGGGCCTCGAAGCCGTCCTCGGTGCGCTGGTACGACGGGAACATCACCCCGGCGTTGTTGATCAGCAGGTCCAGCCGATCGTGCCGGTCGAGCACCTCCGCCGCCGCTCGGTGGATGGAGTCCAGGGATGCGAGGTCCAGGAGGACGATCTCCGTGCTGCCGCCGATCCGCGTTGCCGCGGCCCGGCCTCGCTCCAAGCTGCGGCCGGCGAGGATCACATGTGCCCCGCGGGCCGCGAGCGCTCGGGCGGTCTCGAGCCCGATGCCTGCGGACGCGCCGGTCACCAGCGCCGTCCTGCCCTTCTGACCGGGAGCATGAGCAAGGGACCAGGCCATACACCCTCCTAGAGGCACACAGGGGCCGAGCGTCAGCGCGCTCCGCTGTATCCACGTACGACGATGACGTCGGCCGCGGCGTTGTAGAACGACGGGTCGGCCGGCAAGGCCGTGGCGAGTCCGCTCACGTAGCGGTTGAACATCGCGAACGCGGCTGCGATCAGTACTGTGTCGTGGATGTGGTCGTCCGTCGCGCCTTCAGCGCGGGCCGCAGCGATCGTTGTGTCGGAGACCGGGGCGGCCTTCGCCTGTACTTCCGCGGCAACCTTCAGCAGTGCCCGGATCAGCGGGGAGATGGGGGCCCGGTCCGCGTCCGCGAGTACCGACGCGACCAACTCGGCGCCGCCTTCCAGCTGTGCTGCCGCGAAGGCGCTGTGTGAGCCGGAGCAGTAGGCCGTGCAGTTCAAATCGCTCACGTACGCGGCGATCAGCTCGCGCTCGCCTCGGCTCAAAGGCGACTCGCCTTCGCGCAGGAGAGTGTCGGCGAGCTGCGACAGAACACCCGCCGTGTCCGGGCGCTGGACGAAGAGTCCGCTGATTCCGGGAAGATCATTGGCAATCTCGATGTGAGGCACGGGCGTCCTATTCCTCATCCGGAGCCGATAGGGACGTGCTCATAGTCGGGACGCGCGCCCCTGGCAGCCAACTCCCAGAGTGCGGTGCGCGGGCTCGGGCCAGTTCTGTGAAGTCACGCGCGTCCAGCACCAGAAGACAGGAGGACGGCTCGTGCGGTCCGGCGGCGTCGAGGACGATCGACAGCACCACGCCGTACTTCTCGGATTCCAGGCTTCGCAGGCCGGCTGCGCTGCGGGCGATCGGTGTGCGCGCACGGCACATGGAGCTTCATCGATTCGCTGTCCGCGCGTGGCTCCCTACACCACGTCGGTGGCAGGGGAAGCGCTGCCCGTTGAGGCATCAGTCGCCGCCGCTTGCGCTTCGGTGGTCTCGCCGGACGGCCGGGTGCGCTCTCCCCACCTCGCAATGGCCGGGCCGGTGAGCCCGAGGAGCAGCAGAAAGGCACCGACCCCGATCCAGCCGGTGCTGCCGAGGCTCAGCGCGAGTCCGAGCAACAGGGCGGGTGCCGCAGCCTTCGCTGCTCCGGCGACCGCGCCGGCAACCCCTTGGTACTGGCCCTGCGCGTACGCGGGCGGCATGCCGAACTCGAACGCGAAGGTGCCGCTCACGTAGTAGATCTCGCCGAGTGTCAGCAACACCATGCCGACGACCAGGAGCAGCAGCGCCGCCCCTGCGGGCACACCGGCCATCAGGCTCATCGCGGCGCAGCCCAGCAGCAGGGCGAAGCCGGCTCGGCGCAGTGCCGTGCCCCCGTCGGTGATCGACTGAATCTTTGCGCCGATTCTCACCTGGAGCAGCACGACAAGTGCTGTATTGAGCACGAAGGCGACCGTGACTGCCCACCCTGGCGCGTCGGTGTAGTTGACGATCCATACAGCGATCATGATTTCCAAGATCATGTTCTGTATCGCCATCGCGCCGCCGACCAGCGAATACGCGAGGAACGCCTTGTCCCTCAGCGCAATCCTCTTCGATGGCGCGCCCTCGGAACCGTCGGCTTCCTTCTGCGGCCGGGGCAGCGGCTGGTAGTTGGGCAGCCTGAACAGCATCGCGAGGGAAGCGACCTGAGTCAGCGTGAAGGCGAGAGCCAGCACTCGGTAAGAGGTGGCGGTGTCGATCTGAATGCCGACGCCGGCGATCAGGGAACCGAGGGACACTCCCAGGTTCGCCACCACTCTGATCTTGGACCTGATCGTGACCGCTTCGTCGCCGCCGATCCGTCGCAGCATCGCGCCGGAGGCGGGGTAGTTGGCTGCGAGGCTGGCGGCCGAGAGCATCTGGACCGCCAGCAGCATCCAGAAGTTCTGGACGAACAAGTAGGAAACGCCCACCAGGCTATGACCGGCAAAGGTCGCCATCATCACGCGCCGCGGGCCGATTCGGTCGGCAAGCGCCCCGGCAGGAACGGAGAGCGGAATCGCCAGCAGCCCGGACACCGTAAACGCAAGGCCTACTTGTGCCGCCGACAGGCCAACTATTTTGATGAAGTACAGGGTGCTGATGGGCAGGATGATGCCGCCACCGATCGTGGCGATGAATGTCGACACGACAAACGTGCGCTGAACACCTGGCTCGGCGAATGCAGATCCC
This sequence comes from Streptomyces sp. NBC_00523, assembly GCF_036346615.1. Taxonomy (NCBI): domain Bacteria; kingdom Bacillati; phylum Actinomycetota; class Actinomycetes; order Kitasatosporales; family Streptomycetaceae; genus Streptomyces; species Streptomyces sp. NBC_00523. The sequence continues at coordinate 26,887 of NZ_CP107837.1, forward strand.
ATCAGGGAAAAAAGCTTAAATCTGGACATACCCTGCCTTCTGTGTTCAGCAATGGCCGCACTCGCTGCAACAGCGTAGAGCGCATCTGACGCGGCAGCATCTCTCAGAATGCGATCCATTTCCAGGGATCGCCGGACTCATCGGGTACAGCGACAGGCCAGGACGCACTCCGCAATCCACGAGTCGTCGGCTTCCCTCTGCAGCGCATATGTTCCCTTCTCGTGCCTGAGCACGAGAAGGGAAGGTAGTTGGCATATGCCACACATCAAGGGGCCGGTTCGCTACCCGCTCTCCGCCGAACTGTCCGCGCGCTGCGTCGATCAGCCGGGTGGAGAGGACATGGCGAGGTTCGTCATGCCGCTGGCGTGGCGGGTCAAGGGAAGCGTGGACTCAGCTGCCCTGCAGCATGCGTTGGACGACGTGGTGGCCAGGCACGAGTCACTGCGCACCACCGTCACCTGCGGCTGCGGGGACGGCGAAGCCGGCTACCAGACAGTGCTGCCGCCCGTGCCGGTGCCGTTGACCGAGCACCAGTTGGCAACCGCTCCGAACCAGTCGCGCGACGATCTCGCCGAGGAGCTCCTCGTCAAGCTTCACTCGGACACCATGTCGATGCACCAGACACCCTTGCTGCGGGCCGCCCTGCATCGGTTCGATGATCAGGATTCCGTGCTCACCATCCTGTTCCACCACATCTCCGGCGACGGGCGGTCAACCCACCTGCTCTGGCGCGATCTGGCCGCCTTCTACCGTGCACGCACAACCGGGACGGAACCGGACCTGCCGCCCATCCGACAGTACGGTGAGTACGCCGAATGGCAGCAGGAGTGGCTGAACAGCCCGAAGACCAAGGAGCTCAAGGAGTTCTGGGGCGGTCAGCTCGCCAACGCGCACATCCTGGCGCCATCGGCAGATCACCCTGACCGGGTCGCCGATGCGCATGACCCTCACTACGGCAGCACTACCGTGGATGTGGCTCCGGACGAGATGGCGGAGGTACGGGCCCGCGCGCGCAGTGGGCGCAGCTCCACCTGGCACGTGCTGATCGCGGCGGGTGCGCTGCTCGCCGCTCAGCTCTCCGGGGAAACCGATGTGGCTCTGATGACCCTCCGGGCTTCGCGTGATCACAAGGATTTCCAGGAGACGATCGGCATGTTCGTCGACACCATGCCGCTGCGGGTCGATCTCAACGGATGCGAGACCTTCCGGGATGTCCTTGTCCGTGCACGCAATACTTGCCTGGAGGCGTATCGCCGCCCGCTGCCGAGCCGCAATATTGCAGAGGAAAGCCCTGATTTCCTACAGCCCTACGTGAGTTCGGAGAACGTACCGGTCCTCTTCACCTACTCGGTGCATGCACGACCGGGCGAGGAAATCAGGATCGCCGACGGAGCCGAGCCAGTGAAACTTCGGCAGGAGGCAGCGCTCAACCGAGGGGGCTTGTGCAACTGGATTATCTGGGACCTCCCGTCGGGCGGCCTGAGAATGCAGCTCGAATATCCCCCCGAGCGGATCGATGAAGGCACCGCCGCGCACTGGACCACGCTGTTCCGCGAGCTGATGCTGCGCATCACCAACACTCCCGATCAGAGCTGGAAGGAAGTCTAGTGGACGCCACAACCGCCAATGACCTTGCCTCCAAGGTTCTCGCCACGGTGATCACCGCGGTCAAGAGGGTCTATTCCGGGGAAGTCGACGAGAACCTCGACCTGATCGCGGCCGGCTTCGATTCGCTTTCCTCCATGGAGCTGACGACCATCCTGGAGCAGGAACTCGGTGTCGACTGCACGCTCGCCGATATTTTCGACACGACCTCTCTTGTCGAGCTGGCCGACCTTCTGGTCCAGCGCATCAATGAGGCCGGCAACCGGTAGCACCGAGGAACGGTGAGGAGGCAAGGAGCCCGCAGCACCTGATGGAGGCGTCGGATGACTGATGAGAACAAAACCCGCACAGTCGTGGTGTGCAGGTATCAACCGGAGCTGCTTGCGGCGCTCTTGGACCATGATGCCCGGGCTTCCCGAGACGTCGACGTCTGTGTCGTGCTGGAACGCGCCGACGTCATGTACAAGTCGACGGACGAACAGCTGCTCGCACGGTGCCGAAAGGTGTACACCGTCGGCAGTTTCGACTCGCTGGCCGAACTGTCGGCTGTAGCCGTCGATCTGCGCCAAGCCTGGCCGCCGGTGAGCCGGGTGTGCAATCAGGACGAGCTGAGCCAGTTCGGCGCGGGCTATCTGAGGTTGCTGCTCCAGGACGCTCAGTCCGAGCCGATTCATCACGTCGCGCTCCGGGACAAGCGTTTGATGAAGCAACTGGTCCGAGACGCAGGTGTGCCCACAGCGGAGTATCGGTCCCTTCCTGAGCCCGGAGACCGGGCCGCCGCAGCCGCGGCCGCGGGCGAGCTCACTGCTCCGTTGGTCGTGAAGCCGGCCGCCGGCTTCGGAGCCAGCTCCACGGTCAGAGTCGATGACGCCGAGGAACTGGGCCGGGCAGCCGGCGAGGTGACCTTCGATCCCGCGCAGCGCTCCCGGCATCTGATCGTCGAGGAGTTCGTGCAGGGCGATGAGCTGTGCGTCGATGCACTCTGGTCCGGCGGAGAGGCGCTGACCTTCGTGGTGCACCGATATCTGCGCCCACGGATGACCGTTCTGGAGAACGCGCTCGACGGATCGGTGATCCTGCTGCCCGAGGAGCATCCTGAGCTGTACCGCCGGCTGCGAGAGATGCATTCCCGGATCAACCCGGCTCTCGGCATCCACGACGGGCCGAGCCACCTCGAGGTCTTCGAGCGTCCGGACGGTGAGCTGGTCTTCTCCGAGGTCGCTTCGCGTGCCGGAGGCGGCTGGGTCCAGGACATGATCAGTGCCTATCACGGCCACTCCACGTGGTCACTGGTCGCCGAGACGGTTCTGACCGGTGGCGTTCCAGCCTTCCACCGGGCCTTTCCGCACATTGGCGGGATCAGTATCCGGCCGGCCTCGCCCGGTGTCATCACCGCGGAACCAGCCGACACCGACCTGCAGGCCTTTCCGGGCACGATCGCCTGGCACCGGCGCCGCCGCATCGGTGATCGAGCCCGTCTGATGGGACCGTCGGACTGGTACTTCTTCGTGATCCTCGGTGCGGACACGGCCGAGGGCCTCGTGGAGACCTGCGTCCGAGCTGCCCGGACCTTCGCCCTCCGGACGGACGCCGAGGACACATCCGCGGTTGCGTCGAGGCCATCGGACCGCGAGGGGCGTCGGCCGCAGTCGACGAGATGACGGCCTCCACAACGCCCTGGCCCCAAAGATCTGGTCGACGCCGACCGCCATGCGTGCAATTGAACCGCGCAAAAGTGGAGAATGTGGGCTTCTGAAATGAATGCAGATTACTCCGCTGCACCCTGGGCGGACGTGGCATGCGGTCTGTCGAGTCGCCACCCCTGCGGAACCGTTCCGATTCGCGAGTCAATCGCTTATCCGTTCCTGGAACAGGCAACCGCACAGCCCCACCGCGAGGCCGTAAGGCATTCTTCCGGAGTATATACGTACGGGCAACTCGCAGAACGAGCAATTTCAGTTGCCGGCGGCCTCCAAGATTTCGGAGTCACACCGGGATCCCGGATCTCCTTGATCGCGAACCGCGACCCCCAGTTGATTGTTTCCGTCATCGCGTGCCTCATGGCAGGTGCAATCGTTTCCGTCGTGGATGCATCGTATCCGGCGAGACGCATACATGGAATGGTCACCGCGACTCGACCGGTCTGCGTACTCGTCGCCGGAACACGCTATCGCCCAGATTCAGGAATCCCCGTCCTCTCCACTGATGACATAGCCTTCCGTAGCGGAACCGTCGTCGAAAACGTCTCCGCCCACGCGTATCTTGGACACACATCCGGGACTACCGGCCACCCCAAGCTTGTCAATGGAACGCACAGCGCGGTCAGGCACTTCATCCAGTGGTACACGCAGCACTTCAAACTGGACGCCCGTACTCGCTTCGCCATGATCTCCGGCCTGTCACATGACCCGCTGTGGCGGGACATTTTCCTGCCCCTCTCCATCGGCGGCCAGGTCCACATACCTGACGTCCGCACGTGGGCTCACGGAGAAAAGCTCGCAGCCTGGTTGCAGGAAAACGCCATCACTGACCTCAACACCACCCCGACAATGGCGCGAAGATTCCTGACGGGACAAGGGGGCCCTCTGACCGCATTGCGCCGTGTGGTTCTTGGTGGAGAGCCAACATATTGGGATGACCTTCGCAGCTTCACGAGGAGCGCCCCCGCAGCCACCTTCGTGCCCTCCTACGGTGCAACCGAGACCCCCCAAATCGCCGCTCTGGGAGTCCTTGATCCCGGTGATATCGGAGACCAGTCGGGCATGGTCCCGCTCGGGGCCGCCGCTCCAGGCTTTGAACTGATGCTCGTGGACGAGGCCGGCGCCAGGCTGTCCGGCGAGGGGCTCGGTGAAATAGTTGTCCGCTCTCCGCACATAGCGCACGGATACTTCGATACGGAGAACAGCACCGGCTTCAGCGTATCGGACGACGTTCTCATGTACGCGACCGGCGATATGGCATACCTAACCGCACAAGGAAGCGTGGTATTTCGCGGGCGAGATGACCGGCGCATAAAAGTCCGTGGCGTGAGGATCGAGTCGACTGAGATCGAGTCGGCCATCAGGGAACTTCCAGAGGTAGTGGACTCCGTGGTCGTCATGGCGTCTCCACAGTTGCCCGGAAAAGGACTGCCGGCCAGCGAGAAGCTATTGGCTTTCGTCGCCACAAGGGAATCGGGCTCCCTTTCCGAAAGGCAGGTCAAGAGCCATCTCGCCAAAGCTCTACCGGCCCCCGCGGTCCCCGAGTACGTTTCCGTCACGCGCGAGTTCCCCATCGGAACGAACGGGAAAGTCGACCTGCCCGTAATGCTCGATGAATGGAGGAAAGAGGTTCACACCCGAGCCGTTCCTCAAACAATCGGCGCCGCACGATCAGATCCGCGCTTCCGCACGCCGGCGGATGAATAGAACCACGCCGACCACGTCGTCGGCCCTCTCCCTATCGCAGAGAACATCGCTCGGAACGGAGTTTTTCAGTGTCTGACACACCCACGCCGACCGGTACGAAGCGAGTCCTGGTCATAGGCTCCACCGGATATCTCGGCCAGTACATCGCGCAGTCGTTTGCCGATGCCGGGTACCGTGTCGCCGCCTTGCAGCGCCCCGGTGGCCGACCGGTCGACCCACGCTTCACCGCAGTACCTGGGGATCTGACGGACCCCGCCTCGTTGCACAGCGCTTCCAAGGGCTTTGACCTGGTCATTCACGCAGGCCGGATTGAGGGCACCCTGGAGCGCGAGGGTGTCGAGGCGATCCTCGCCTCCGGCACTCGGCTCATCCACACCTCTGGTGGCGACGTGCTCGGCCCTGGCGAAACCTTCGAGGACACGGTTCCCCAGCCACCCGACTGCGTGGCCTGGCGTGGCCCGGTCGAGCACGCGGTGCGCCAGGGCGGCGGCATCCTGGTCCGGCCCGGACTGATCTACGGCAACAATGGTGGCGTCGTCCCGGACCAGCTGCTGCCGGTGACCGTCAAACTGGGTGCGGGACTCTACTTCGAACGGCGTGGCATACGCTGGCCGGCCGTGCACGTTGCCGACCTCGCGGAGCTCTATCTGTTGGTGGCGGAGAAGGCCCAGCCGGGCACCGCGTGGAATGGGGTTGCCGAAACCATCCTTGTCGACGAACTCGCTGCGGCGACGGGTGAGGGAAAGTCGGTGTGCTGGCCGTCGACCGACAATCCCCCGGAGGAGATCGCGGACATCGTCGAGCTGTACGTGATGGACCATACCGTGAGTTCAGAAAGGACTCGGCGTCAGATGGGTTGGGTTCCCAAACATCTGAACGCCATCGAATATCTTCGCGAGGAGTGCACGAAGGCGCTTCAGGCGCTTTCCTGACCTCGGTTCGAGTGTCCCGCCCATGAACATGCTGGGCGGGACATTCACGTTTGGCGTGGCCCTTCGGGTCCGGCGGTGCGGTGTGGGATCGAAGTGCACAACGGACAGGGCTCCCGTGCCGTTGAGAGAGGTGTTCGACACCTCAACTCAGCGACTCAGGAGCCCTGTTCGTGCTCTGCGCACACACGATCCGGACTTCGGTCCACCGAACGGCACGCTCGCGGAACGCGACCGCATGACCGTCATCGCCAGAGCCGTCCTCACCCTGGAAAGACAACGCTGAAAACGCTCAGTGAAGGACGACCGGGAGGGTTGCGTAGCCGTTCATGATGAACGTGCCCTGCGGCGGAATGTCCTCAGGCGCGGTGGCGAGCCGCATGTTGGGGAACCGCTCGAAGAGAGCCGGAAGGGCGAGTGTCGCCTGGAGAGTGGCCAGCGAGCGGCCGAGGCACGCGTGTGGTCCGTGGCCGAACGACAGGTTGGTCTTGTCCTCGCGCAGGATGTCAAAGGCATCGGCGGTCTCGCCGTGGACCTTCGGGTCGCGCCCGACGCCCGCGAAGGCAATCATCACCAGGTCGCCCTTCTCGATCCGGACGCCGCCGATCTCGACGTCCTCGGCCGCGTACCGGAAGGGCAGCTGGGCGACCGCGGCGTCCTTGCGGACGGTCTCGGCAAACGCCGTAGCCCAGTCGGCCTTTCCGCTCGTCACCAGCTCCAGCTGGTCGGGGTGGCTCAGCAGGTCGACGACCGCGTGTGCCATGACGTTGCCGAGCGTCTCGGACCCTGCCCCGAGCAGCACGTGGAGGCTGCCGAGGAGTTCGTCGTCGGTCAGGGCGTCGTCCTCTTCACGTGCCTGGATCAGCAGACTGGTGAGGTCGTCACCGGGCTTTGCGCGCTTGGTGGCGACAAGCTCTGCCATGGCCTCGTGCCACTGACGCAGGTTCTCCTCCGCCTCCTCCGGCGTGATGGTCGTCTTGCTGTTGGCCACCGCGCCCTGCAGCATCCGCTTGCGCGCCTCGACCGGCACCCCGAACATGTCACAGATGACCCAGGCGGGCAGGGCGTACGTGAACCGGCCCTTGAGATCGACAGCCTCACCCGGCTCGGCGGTTTCCAGGTCGTCGAGCAGTTCCCCGATGACCTTCTCGATGAGCGGACGGCTGGCTTCCACCTGGCGGGGTGCGAAAGCGTGGGAGACCAGCTTGCGCAGCCGATCGTGCTCTTCGCCGTCCCGGGTGTTGATGTTCTCCATCATCACCCAGGTGATCATTTCCCAGTCCATGGACACGTCGCCGTTGACCAGCGGCGGCCAGTACTTCTTGGCGTTCTTGGGGAACCGCGGGTCGAGAAGCATCTTCTTGGCGACCGCGTAGTCGGTCACCGACCAGCCGAAGTAGCCGCCCGGTAGTTCGACACGCGTCACCGGCCCCTGTGCACGCAGCGCGCGTGCCTCGGCATGGATGTCCTTGCCCAGGCGGTCAAGGACGATCGGGCACTTACCCATTGAGTCTCCTCCAATGGACCTAGTGATGCCGGCGGTATCCGGCTTCGGAGTCGCCGACGGGCTGTGTGTGAAATCGGTGTTCGCCCTCCAGCGGGGGCACCGGACGGAGCGCCCAGGGCTTCCGCGAGTTCCCGGGATCGCCCACCTGGGGCGGTGATGCTCAGGAGTGGCTACGGGCGCTGGTCGTAGCTCTCCGTCAGGGTGGGGTCCTTGACGATGGCCGGCGCCAAGGCCTCGTCGATCCTGCGCACGAGTTCCTCGTCCAGCTTCTGGCCTGACGCGGCGACGTTCTCGACGACCTGTTCGGGGCGCGAGGCGCCAACGATCGCCGCGGACACAGACGGGTTGTGCAGCACCCAGGCGATCGCCAGCTGGGCGAGGGTGAGGCCGGCCTCCGCCGCCAGCGGCTTGAGCAGCATCACCCGCTCCAGGAGCTCGTCCTTGAGCAGATGCCCCATGAACATGTCGTTGGCCGGGTCGGCTCCTCGGGCACCTGCGGGTCGCTGCTGTCCGGGCACGTACTTTCCGGTGAGCACGCCCTGCGCCATAGGTGACCAGGCGAACAGTCCAAGCCCTTCCTCGTCCCCCGCCGGAATCACCGCGGACTCGGGGACCCGCCAGATCGCGTTGTACTGAGGCTGGGAGGAGATCAGCGGCAGGCGCAGCTCGCGGGCGAGTGCGGCAGCCGCGTGGATCTGCTCCGCGGTCCACTCCGAAACCCCGATGTAGAGGGCCTTGCCCGCGCGGACCACGTCGGCAAATGCCTCCATGGTCTCCTCGAGCGGGGTGAACTTGTCGAAACGGTGGGCCTGGTAGATGTCGACGTAGTCCGTCCGCAGCCGCCGCAGGGAGCCGTCGATCGACTCGAGCACGTGTTTGCGGGACAGACCGCGATCGTTGCGGCCCGGGCCCGTGGGGAAGTAGACCTTGGTGAGGATCTCCAGGCCTTGCCGACGCTCGCCGTGCAGGGCTTCGCCCAGCACGGACTCCGCACGGGTATCGGCGTACATGTCCGCCGTGTCGAATGTGGTGATCCCGGCGTCGAGCGCCGCGCGGACACACGCGCGCGCGGCGTCGGCCTCGATCTGCGACCCGTGGGTGATCCAGTTACCGTAGGCGATCTCACTTACCATCAGGCCACTGCGGCCGACGAAGCGGTATTCCATCGTTCCGTCCTCTCGGTTCGGCCGATCGACAACGAGGGGTACCGCAGGCACCCCTCGTCGCGGTCCGGCCTGGTCAGCTGCCCGAACCCGGCATCGGGACCACGCCGCCCATCGGGGTGTTCGCGTAGCAATCCACCAGCCACTCGCCGTCGCGCTCGACGAAGAACCACATGGCGCGGATGGCGTGCTCGGTCGGCACCTCGGTGGCGTCGGGCAGATACGCGCCTCCCTCCGAGAGAAGCAGCACGACCTTCTCGTCCGCGCCGACGTAACGCATCTCCTTCGGCACGCCGAGAACGTGCGTTCCCTTCCACTTGCCGCGGAAGGCTTCAGCCATGTACTCGTGAATGGCCGGGCGGCCCTTGAGCAACGCCCCGGGGAGAATCACGCTGGCGTCCGGTGCGTAGACCAGCGAGAACGCTTCGGCGTCCTGTGCGCGCCAGGCCGCGACGACGCGCTGGATGAGCCCACGGACCGCTGCTGCGTCGTGAGGACGAACCGCGTTGGTCGGCGCGGCTGTTGTGTCGGTGGTCATGGTTCTCCTGTCGGGTCGCTCAGACGAAGAAGGTGTTCGGCTCAAGCCCGCACAGCACCCGGCCGTAGAGCTCGAGGTTGGTGCTGGGCAGGTTGAGCGCGTGGATGGTGATGGCCTGGATGTCCCGGCGGATGCGCTGGATGAGCTGGTCGGCGTAGATGGAACTGCCGCCGGATGCGCCGGCGAGCAGGTCCACCGCCTCCGCGGTGAGCTGGCACACCCTGCCGACGGCCACTCGTGCGTAGGCGCGTTCCTGAAGCGTCCACTCCTGACCCGCGCCCGCCTTGCCGTCCACCATCGCGGCGAGCTTGCGGGCATGATGCTCGGCCTCGTCGGTCTTCAGCGTCGCCTCGGCGACCTGCAGATGGGTGACGGGTGCGTCGATCTGCCGCTCATACGACGTGTTGGTTATGGGGCGCTTGGCGATCCGTTCCAGGAAGTCCTCCTGGGCCGCGCGGGCCAGACCGATGAGCTTGCCGCAGGTGGCGGCCCCGACAGCACCGACCACCGGCGCGCGGTACATCGTCGATTCGGCATTGCGCTTCGAGGCGTACTGCTGCTGCAGCAGGGCCGGGATGGGGATGTAGCGCCCCTCCGGGACGAAGACGTCCTGCCCGCTCAGCGTGACGCTGCCGGTGCCACGCAGGCCGGAGACGTCCCAGTCCTCGACGACGTCGAGCTCGGCGCTCGGAACAAGTCCCATGATCGGCAGCGCACCGTCATCAGTGGGCAGGATGGCCGAGAACACCTTCCAGGAACTGTGCGCGGCGCCGCTGTTGAACGCCCAGGTTCCGGTGACCCGGAGGCCGCCCGTGGTGGGTTCGGCCGTAGCCGTCGGCGCGAGGGTGCCGCAGATGCGCACGTCCGGGTCGGCGAAGACCACGTCCTGCACCTCATCGGGGAAGAGGCCCACATTCCACGACATGATCCACCAAGCGGCGACATCGAAGGCCACGGAACCGTCGCCGCGACCGAGTTCGATGCCCACGTCTATCAGCGTGGCCGCGTCGCACTCGTAGCCGCCGAAGCGCGCGGGGGTCCGCATGCGGAAGATCCCGGCTTCGGTCAGCGCGGCGACCACCTCGTCCGCAAGTCGAGCCTTGTGCTCGGCGCGGGCAGCATGCTCGCGCAGCATCGGCACCAAGCCCCTGGCGCGCTCGACCAGTTCGGTCCGAGTGGGTATGGCTGTGCTCTGCACTTCGGCTCTCCTCTACTGTGACTGTGCCGGCGTCGTGGCGCGCACTGCCGCGGCGAATGACCGCAGATCGGCGGTGAGCAGGTCAGGCTCTTCCATCGCGGCGAAATGACCGCCGCGATCGTGCTCGGACCACTGAACGATGTTCGGAAAGACTCGCTCGGCGAAGCGGCGGATCGGCTGTGCGGGATCGCGGGGAAAGACCGAGACACCCAGCGGCACCGGCAGCACCGGCGGCGGCGGGGGCATGTTCGGCGCGGTGGGCAGAAGCGGGGCGTTGTCGCAGTAGAAGTGCGCGGACGACGCTCCGCTGCGGGTCAGCCAGTAGAGCGTGGCGTTGGTCAGCAGCTGATCGCGGTCCACCGCGTCATCGGGCGACTTCTCCGCGTCGGTCCACTCCATGAACTTCTCTACGATCCAAGCGAGTTGGCCTACCGGGGAATCGGTCAGGCTGTACGCCAGCGTCTGTGGCCGGGTGGCCTGGAGCTTCATGTAGCCCGATCCCTCATCGGCGAAGAGCGACAGCAGGCCGAGCCGGCCGAGCTCGATCTCGCTGAGGCCGATGAGGTCGGCGGGGTCAGGTCCCGGCGGGGTGATCAGGAAGTTCAGATGCAGCCCGGCGACGTGCTCGGCGTCAAGACCGGCCTGGATCGTTCCGACCCATGTGCCCAGGTCGGCGCCCTGAATCACGTACCGGTCGTAGCCAAGGCGGCCCATCAGCTCGGCCCAGGCGCCTGCCGTCCGGAAGAAGCTCCAGCCGCGGTCGGCCACGGGGTTGGAGAAGCCGAAGCCAGGAAGGCTGGGGATCACCAGGTGGAACGCCTGCGAGGGGTCTCCGCCATGTGCGCGGGGATCCGTCAGTGGCCCGATCACGTTGGTGAATTCCACGAAGGATCCCGGCCACCCATGCGTCATGATCATCGGTGTCGCGTCCGGCTCGGGCGAGCGTACGTGCAGGAAGTGGATCGGCGTGCCGGCGATCTCCACGCGGAACTGCGGGAACTCGTTGAGCTTGGCCTCTGCGGCGCGCCAGTCGAACTCGGTCCGCCAGTAGGACACCAGATCACGGAGGTAGTCGAGTGGCACACCCCGCTCCCAGTCCATGCCGGGGGACGTCTCCGGCCATCGGGTGGCGGCCAGTCGTCGCTGAAGATCCTCGAGCTCGGCCTCGGGGATATTGATACGGAAGGGTTGCATCTACGCTCCATGACCTTCGGCAGGACGATGACGGCGAGACAGGGAGTTGCCGCGCCCAGCGGAAAGGGGCCGACGTCCGTCACGCTAGGCGGACGACGCAGACCGCCGAAAGTTCCTGGCTGACCAGCGCAATCACGAAGTGGAAGCCTCGCACTACGGAAGAAGAACGAAGGCGTGCCCGGGCTTTAGCGTGGACTGAGGACGACAGCGGGTCCGTATGGTTCACACCCAAGGAGATATGAGCTCATGGCAGCACACATCGGCGACCGCGCGGTCGTGCTGGGCGGGGGGATCGCGGGGTTGTTCGCCGCGCGCGTCCTTTCCGAGTCGTACCACGAGGTGACCGTGATCGACCGGGACACCCTCACCGGCGCCTACGGTCCGCGCTCCGCCGCCCCACAGGGCCACCACATCCACGCACTGCTCGCCCGTGGGCAGCAGGTCATGGAGGAGCTCTTCCCGGGCATCACGCGCGAGCTGACGGCGTGCGGTGTGCCGGTCGGTGACTTCGGTTCCAGCCTGAGCTGGTACTTCAACGGGCGGATGATACGCAGGACGGAGACCGGTCTGGTCTGCGTTGCCGCCGGTCGTGCACGGCTGGAGGCTCACCTGCGCGAGCGCGTCACCGCGCTTCCCGGCGTGCGCTTGGTCGAGCGCACCGACATCCTCGGACTGGTCACGACCGGGCGGGAGCGGGTCGTCGGAGTACGGATACAGGAGAAGACGCCTGGGTCCGCCGAGAGGAGCCTGGAGGCCGACATCGTCGTCGACACCACGGGCCGCGGCTCCCGCACCCCGCGGTGGCTCGAGGAACTCGGTTTCGGGCAGGTGCCGCAGGAACGCGTCGACATGGATCTGACGTACACCACGTGCGACTTCGAGGGGCCGCTGCCCTTCGATCCGATCGGCGACGACATCGCGCTGATTCCCGTGGCGACGCCGGCGATGCCGCGTGGAGCGATCTTCGCCCGCATGCCGGACCGATACTCGCTCTCGCTCAACGGAATCCTCGGCGACAAGCCACCGACGGACCTCGAGGGTTTCCTCCGGTACGCCAGGACGCTGCCCGTCCCGGAGATCTACGAGGCGGTCAAGGACGCCGTTCCGATGGGCAAGCCCCACACCTTCCACTTCCCGGCCAGCGTGCGCCGGCACTACGAACTGCTGCCCGACCTGCCTGAGGGCCTGATCGTCCTGGGCGACGCGGCGTGCACGTTCAATCCGGTGTACGCGCAGGGCATGACCGTCTCCGCGCTGGGTGCTGCACTGCTCGCCGAGCATCTGAAGGTCGGATCGCCGCCCAAGCCCACCGCGTTCCAGCGGGACCTGGCCCAGGTGATCGACGCGCCGTGGATGATGGCCGCGGGCGCCGACCTGGGCTTCCCCGGAGTCCAGGGTCTGCGCACGCTTGAGGTTCGGATGGGCAACGGGTACATGCCCAAGCTGCAGGCCGCCGCCACGGCTGACCCCACTCTGTCCGAGGCCTTTCTGCGTGCGGCCGGCATGATCGACCCGCCGCAGGCTCTGATGAGCCCGGAGATCATGGGCCGTGTCTTCGCGGCAGGCTGATCCTGGACGCACCTCGCCGCCCTCTCGGCCGCGTCGGTCTCGGACACCCCGATGAGTCGCCTGGGCCGGCGAAGCGTGCCGCGCGCCCGTGTCCGCCTGGAGGCGATTCTCCAGGCGGACACGGGCGCGCCGGCCAGCCGAACCGGACACGCGGCCTCGGGCCCGCGAACTCGCCCCCCGTCGGCGTACTCCTCGAAGTGCTCGCCCCCGTACAAGTGAACGTGCCCGGTCGAGTGCCGTATCGGGCGGAGCAGACGGCCAGGCCGTGTCGCGCTGTGTGCCCTGACGGGAGAGGGGTGCGCCAGAAATTTGCGTGCTGAGGCTACGAGCTTTTGGCATGATCGCCCGGTTGTCCTACTGTGCCTGGTTCTGGAGGAACACCACGGCTGTCAACCACGAACTCGCTCCGGCCCGGCTGCCGTGGTCTGCCGTCGATCCCGACCGCATCGCCTTCGCCTGGGACGAAGCAGAGGCAGCCGAGATCACCGCGGTGATCGCCTCGATGGTGCCTCCTGACGATGCCGGGTGGAAAGAGAAACATCGCTTCACCATCGAGGTCACGGTGCTCCTGGCCGCCCGATACGGCCGATGGGCCTGCGGATGGCATTGGGCGGTCGGTGAGGGCGGCGGCGGTGGCGTCGTCACCCACTGGTGCTGCACCTCCCACTCCATAGGTGGGCCCGCGGCAACGGCTGCCAGGGTGGTCGCGTCGCTGCTGGAGTGGCGCGACTGGCTGGAGGAGTTGGCGGGGCGGTTCGAGCAGTTGGCTCCACCCAACGGAGCGAATGCCGAGGATCGCAGCTGGCATCTGGAACGGGCGGCCACCCGACTCGTGACCGTGGTCATGGACCGCACGGGTGCCGAATGCGGCTGGTACGGGCTCTGTCACACGGTACTGACGTGGTTCCTCTCCTCCACGGGCGTGGGAACGCAAGACGCGAAGGACGCGGTCGACACCGCGATCGGCGGACGGTTCAAGAGCTGGACCGCGCCGTCGCGGACCCTCATCGACACAGTGGGAGAGGACCTTGCCGTAGATCTGACCGGAGTGCAGCCCTACCGTGAACGCTGACGCCTTGACCGCCTGGGTCCAGATCAGGAACCAGATCGACTGGACTTCCGCGGCCGGTGAGGTGCCGACCTCTGTCGAGCCCCTCGTGGATGGCCTCACCATCTGGTGCAGGGAAGGGGGCCGTTCCGCGGACCTCGATCGAGGCCGGCGATTGCTCGCGGCGCTGGCTCAGTCGCGCACAGACGCTTCTCATCGGCTCCCTCTCACCTGCACGCTGCTGGCCGGATGGCAGCAGCTGGTCCTCGGCATGCCTGGGGTGCAGTTCCGACAAGGCGATGCCTTCGCCAAGGGTGGCCGGGAACGCTACGCCCTGACGTCACACACCAGGCGCGACTTTGAGCACTGTCTGCGCGACAGCGCCGACCCGCGAGTCCCTCTGGCCTCCCGCGCGGCCAGGGCTTACCTGGACGTGGCCTTCTTCCACCCCTTCCCGGATGGCAACGCCCGCCTCGCCATGCTCACCCTGGCCTACGTCCTGGAGCTGGAGGGAGTCCGATTGGACCAGGTCGGACCCTTGCAGACCACGCGCTACGCGGACGATGACGCCGGGGCGGCAGACCTGGCCGCTCTGGTCTTCGTCCTCACCCGCTCGACCCACCGACGGGCCACCGGATTCCCTCGCTGAGGCAGCAGCCCTCCTCCATACGTGCGCGGAGCCGACAGATGGTTGTCGGCTCCGCGCACGTATGGAGGAGGGCTGCTGTCACAGGGCCTGGATCATCGCCTCGGCAACATGAGTGTCCTGCTCCACAGTGCCGCCGGACACACCAACCGCGCCGATCGTACGGTTGTTTGCATCCGAGAGCGGGAGGCCGCCCCCGAAGGTGATCAAGCCGTCGTTGCTGTGATCGATGCTGTAGAGCGGGCCGCCGGGCTGCGAGATCTCGCCCAGGGTCGCGCTGGGCATGCGGAACAGCACTGAGGTCTTCGCCTTCTTCAGGGCGATGTCGATGCAACCGAGCCAGGCGTCGTCCATCCTCGTGAAGTGCAGCAGGTGGCCGCCGGCGTCGACGATCGCGATGTTCATCGCGACGCCGATGTGCTCAGCGGCCTTCTGGCCGGCAGCGGCTATCCGAGCGGTTGTCTCCAGGGTCAAATCGGTCACGGCAGGTCCTGCCCTTCGGGGTCATCGGTAGGAGCGGAAGGCTGAGGATCGTGGGGTGGTGCTCATCGCGCAGGAGCGGACAAGACGCAAAGAGAACGAGCAGGCCGGCCGGGCACGGCACGGAGCACGAGCGAGGTCCACGTGGAGCCCGCTGTCCGGCGATCGCTAGCCGAGCGGGCGCAGACCCGTACCGGCCAGCAGATACGAACCCGTCTGCTCCGTCCCGTCGGCGGCCAGGCTCACGAACGCGGCTCCTGCCACCTCCGGGGTGAGGACCGGGTCCCCCATCCCCTTGATGAACTCCTCGACGCCGAGGCCGCCCTGGCGTGCGTATGCCTCGGCCGCAGCGAGGCCGAATGGGGTGGCTGGAGTCAGCTGCGGCAACACTGCCGCGAAGTTGATCCCGAGACCTTCCCGGTCCGCCTCCTGTGCCGCGTATTCGGTCAGGAAGCGCACGGTCGACTTGGCGCCGGCGTAACCTCCGCTCAGAGGAGATCCGCGCAGGGCCGCCCCACTGCTGGTCACGATCACCTGGCTGCCTGGCTCAAGCGGCCGTACCAAGGCCTCACGTACCCATGTGAAGGCGATCCGGACGTCAACGTCCCACGGCGTCGAGAAGGTTTCCCAGGTCTGCTGTGCAATCGGGCGCAGCAGCGGCGAGGCACCCGCAAGGATCGCGAGCACGTCCGGACGGTGACGGTCGAGCAGCTGACCGGCCAGCACCGGGTCGGCTGCGTCGCCTTGCTCGCAGTGCAGCCGCGGCTGTCCTGCGGCGAGTTCGCTCAGGGGGGCCATGTCGCGGGAGAGCGCCACCACCTCTGCCCCGGCGGTGAGGAACGCCTCGGCCACACCTCGGCCGAGCCCCCGGCTCGCGCCTACCACCAGGGCGCGTCGTCCTGCGAGTTGACCCATTCTCCTCGTTCCCTTCCCTCGTGCGCGACAGCGGGTGGCGGCTGTGTCACCGATCTCCGTGGATTCGGAACTACGGCAGTGCCGTGCACGGCGGAAGCCGGGACGTTGCTGGGTACCTGATCGGCGCGAACGAATGCCGCAGACGCTGACTTTGGCAGGAGGGCCCGGTGTGGACATCTTTCAGATTGCCGAACCGGAGGCCTCTCCTGCCAATCACCTGATGGGGTGAGGACTGCCATGCGGCCGAAGAGTCCGAAGGGCGTCCTGACCAACGTGCGGCCGTGTTGATCAGGACGCGGGAAACCTCTCTACGACTGAGACGAATCCCCTCGTGCGATCAGTTCCTCAAGGCTGGCGAACGGCCGCAGCTCCAGGCGCCCCAGCTGCGCCAGCGGGTGAGCCCGTGCCACTTCGATGGCCTCATCGCTGTCCGCGCACTCAAGGATGTCGAAGCCGACGATGACATCCTGGGTAGCGGCGAATGGACCTTCCGTCACGAGCAACTCGCCGTTGCGAACACGGACGGTCAGGGCCTCCTTGGTGGACACCAGGGGACTGCCCAGCACACGCCGGCCGTTTGCGTCGTTGGCGGCGACCCAAGGACCGCAGTCATCGGATACGCCCGTCTCGGGCTCGCTGTCGGTGCACACGAACATCATGAACTTCATTGGTCTGCTCCTTGGGATACCACGATGTGCTCCTTGCCGCGCACCACGCCAGGCGGACGAACAGGGCTGGGCGTCGTCTCCATTGGTGAGGTGCCACCGGATGCAGGACGCCGCGCCGAGGCCGAGTGCGGTGCAGACGGTCAATCATGGGAGGCCGGGCTGAACGGCGAGGTTGCCGTGCGGGATGCCGCGGACCGCGTACCAGTCGGCGGCGAGCGCGTCGAACCGCGCCGGCGAGGCCGAGTGGAGGTTGGTCCGGGCAGGCGCTCGGTCTCGGCCATCACCACACCGTGCAGACTACTCAACCCGCCAAATGAGACGACGCCAAAAGGCCAAGATTGGCTGGAAGAGAGCACTGGGCGAGATTGAAGCAAGGACCGAGAAGGTGTGTTGCCCGGGCAGCCATCGGGCTGCCCCGTTGGCCGCGGCTGTGGCGCGGCCGAACGCCTCTGCCACGCCCGGGTTGGGCTCGGTCCACTCAAGTCCGTCCGGCAGTGGCGCTGCGGGTAACAGGTCGAGGGAGGCTCCGGGGACCAACGGCAACGGATTGACGAGCCACGGCACCACCTGGTTCTCCGGAACGACGGACAGCGCCTGTGCAGGGGCTCGGGTAAGGGTGCCAGATCGCCTGGTCCGGAAGGGGAGCAATATCAAGGTTGCCGGTGGTCCTGTCAGGGCGTTTGATGGCCGACGGGCTGTACGGACGATCGGAAGAGATCAGCGCGACCGGATTACTTCAAGTGACCCCGTCGCGTTGCCGTCCCAGCCTTCGCAGGTGTGTTTCGGTTTCCGTGCGCGCGTGGAAGTCCGCACGTTGTTCTGAACGACTGAGGTGGTGAGGTATACGCGATCGGGCGGTCCGCACCCGTGAGGGCAACATCGAGGCCGCGGCGTCCACGTTCGAGGAACGGGGCTACGTCGGCCCGAGGAGGGCCCGGACGATCGGCGCGGAGTCCGGGCGCGGCTCCCGGCCTGGCGGGCCGTGGTGTCACTGCTCCTGGCCCGCCGTGAGGACAACCCCCCGCACCGTCACGTTTGCTGCCCTCCAACCACACCGCCGAGGATAGGAAGTGGCCCATGCCGTCGACACAGCACGTGAGGCTCGGCAAAACCGAGTGGCTCGCCTGGCCCGACGCACTGTTGCGGAGCACGGGCTTCCCGGCCTCCGGCCTGCTCAGGTTCGCCGCCGGCGAGTGTGCGGAGCGCGCTGACGACTTCCTTGCGGGGAGAGCGGACCGCGACGCCTTCGCCACGGTCTTCGAGAAGACCGTGGTCGATATATCGGCCGAGATGAACCGGGTGGCCGCCGACCCGTCCCTCCGCGAGGCAATCGTCTGGCAGAACCCCGCCGTGGCCGGTCTACTGGACTCTCTCCTGCGGAATCAGGAGCCGATCAGGCGAAATGCCAAGCGGCGATACCGCGAGGTGCAGCTCAGCAAGTTCTGGCAGCGCTACAGCTCCAAGGCGGAGACCATCGGATTCTTCGGGCCGTCCCTGTGGATCACGCTCGACCCGGAACGCTCCGACATCCATGCTGTGCCCGGGCCCCAGCTGATTGACAAGCGCCATGTGTTCCTGGAGCCGTGGGCGGTTGTCGCGTACGGCGAGTGGCTCACCACGGATGAGGAGATGCGCCGGTGGCTTCCGCCGGCCAGGCACCCCCACCATCTCCTGGAGCGGGAACAGGTGACCCGGCCGGGCGAGGAGCCCGCCGTGATCTCGGAGGCGGAATTCGTCCTGCTGCGGGCATGCAACGGCAAACGTCCGGCCGCCCTTGTCGCGCAGCAGCTGTCCTCCGGGGATGCCCCTCTGTTCGCGAGCACGGACGAGGTCTATCAACTCCTCGACGCGCTGGTGGAGCGAAAGCTGGCGACTTGGGATGCCAACGTGCCTCTCAACACAGCTGGTGCGGGGATACTTGACGAACGTATCGCGGCCATCGGCGACCCACGGCTGCGCGACAGGGCCCGCTCGGGATTCGATCGGCTCAAGGCGGCCCGGGACGGCGTGGCGAGGGCCGCGGGTGACCCTGCCGCGCTGGAGGCCGCGCAGCTCCACTTGAGCAACGAGTTCACGGAGATCACGGGACGACCGGCACGCCGCCGCGGCGGCGTGACCTATGGCGGCCGGGGACTGTGCTACGAGGACACGACGCGCGACCTTGAGCTGTCACTCGGACGCGACTTCATCGACGACTTGGCGGCGCCGCTGAGCATCGTCCTGCAGGCGACCCGTTGGCTCACCGTGGCCATGGCCGAGGTTTACGAGCAAGAGTTGCGCCGCCTCTACACAGAGCATTCCCCGTCGGGCGAACACCTGACGCTCGGTGACATCTGGCCGCGCGTCCTTCGCCTCTTCTTCGGTTCCGGTGCGAAAGCCGCCGACGGGGTGACGCAGGACTTCATCGAGCGGTGGACGCAGGTACTCGGCCTGAACGAATCGACCACCGGCCTGAACGAGTTGCGCTTGTCCGCGGACGCACTTGCCCAGCGGGTCCGGGAGCGGTTCCCGGCATCGGCGCCCGGCTGGGACGGCGGCCGGGTGCACAGTCCTGACCTGCACATCTGTGCCTCGTCGCCACAAGCGGTGAACGAAGGTGACTACATGATGGTGCTGGGCGAAATGCATGCCGCAGCGGGCACGATGGAAGGGCACCTCTTCGGCTGGTCCCTGGATGATCCGGCAAGTGTGGTGGAACGGCTCGCGGCAGATCAGGGCAAGGACCGCATCATCCCGCTGTTCCCCAAAGTGTGGCCGCGCAACGCCGGCCGAACCGTCCCGTTCGAGCACTCGGTCAATGACCGCTTCCTGGCCTTCTCCTCCGTGCCGGGCGCCGACCTCGACCGCACCACCTCCATCGCCGCGATCGACCTGTCACTTCGAGACGATCGCGTATGGGCGAGTATGGAAGGCCGTGAGTTTCCGTTGGTGCACGTGCTTTCAGCCTTCCTGTCGATGGCGAACATCGACGCACTCAAGCTCGTCTCGGCAGGCGAGCACACTCCCAGGATCAGCGTCGACCGCCTGGTGCTGTTTCGCGAGACCTGGCGAACCACGGCGGAGGCGACGGGCTTGCTCCCGGTTCGGAGCGAATCGGAGGAATTCCTCGCCGCACGTCGCTGGCGTCAGCACAACAATCTGCCGGAGCGCTGCTTTGTCAAGATCTCCACTGAAACCAAACCCTTCTACGTTGACCTGAGCAGCCCACTGTTCGTGTCCTCACTCAGTACCGCCCTTCGCGCCGCGCGAAAGTCCGCTCGGGAGAACGAGGTGGTCACCGTGACCGTCACCGAGATGCTCCCCGCCCCCGAAGAGGCGTGGGTTCCCGGCCCCGACGGCGAGTCGTTCTTCGGTGAGGTCAGAATGCACGTCGTCGACCCTCAGCCGTGTGCCCAGCCGTAGGGCCTGATGATGCGGACAGTTGAACGTCGAGGCCCTCCGGCATGCCTCGACGGCTCACCTGTCCGTGTCGCGTTGAAGCTCCGTTGCGCAGGCAGCCTCCCCAAGTCGGCCTTGCTCAACGGAGCCTCGACGTGCGGTCACCCTGTCGACCCGAACTGCTACGAGAAGCCCGCGACACTCGCCACGTGAGAAATTCCCTACGTGTTCACCAGCCACTGCCGGCCATCAATGAGTTCACGCGCCGCGTCAAGGTGGCCGGCGTGACAGGCAGTTTCGGTGATCACATGAAGGACGACCTCGCGCACATTGCGCAGGCGCCAATCGTCCTCGGGGAAGGGCCACCAGAGCAGGCCCGCGTCTATCGATGAGGCGGCGATGATCGTATCCGCCAGTGACGCTTCCTGGCGGTAGCGGGCGAGGATCTCCGCGGTCGGCACGCTCGAAGCCACCTGCCATGCGCATTCCTGGCTACCGACAAGGCCGATGGCATCCGAATCACCAGCCACAACAGCACGAAACCACAGGCGCTCCACTGCCACGGTGAGGTGCTGCACCATTCCCAGGCAACTCCACCCGGAGGGCAGCACCGCCTGCCGCAATGCTTGATCGTCCAGCCCCTCCAGCGCGCCGAGCACATGCTTACGCTGCGCCTGCAAGTACCGCAGCAGGGCCGACATCTCCAGGTCCACTCCCACGGTCATCTCCGCACCTCCCGCGTGCGGCGCGCTTCGATGGCCGTCAGGTCCTCGACATCGGCAGGGGATACACCGGTCGTGCCTAACCCGGCGTAGGTGTTCATGTGCATCATGTGCCTCATACTCCCCCGGAGCACCAGAGGTGTACAGGAAGACATGGTCGTGGCCAGGGACCAAATGTCTCGTCATCCTGTCCGATTGAATTCCCCTTTGAAGGCCGCCCCTTCCCCGGCCGGCATCGCCACATGACGATGGTCTCCGCGGCGTACGCGCCCGCCCGTCCGAGTGACCCCGACCGGCAGCTCCACCACGCGGGCCGGCTACCCGCAACCGCACAGCCAAGCGATACGCCCTCCACAGCATGCGCGCATGGACTCCCAGGGGCCGAGTGAACCGTTCCGGGCTTGGCCGGGCACCGCACTCCCCACCTCAAGAACGCATCTTTTTTGATGTATCAAAGAAGATGCATTATGCTGGAGTCAGCAGACGGCGCGAGAGGAGCGGACACATGCGGAAGTGGGCCGGGAACCCCTGGGCGGTACTGGCGACCATGTCGCTGGGTTTCTTCATGACCTTGCTGGACCTGACGATCGTGAACATCGCGATCCCCGACATGATCGACGGGCTGGGAGCGACCCTCGACCAGACCCTGTGGGTGATCAGCGGCTACGCCCTCGTGCTGGCGGTGCTGCTGATCACCGCAGGGCGGCTCGGCGACGTCTGGGGCCCCCGCAACCTCTTCATCGCGGGTGTCGTGGTGTTCACCGCCGCCAGCATCGCCTGCGGCCTGGCCACCGGCCCGGTGATGCTGATCGTCGCCCGCGGGGTGCAGGGTCTCGGCGCCGCGCTGCTCACACCGCAGACGATGACGCTGATCATGTCGGTCTTCCCCGCGCAGCGGCGCGGCACCGCGATGGGCATCTGGGGCATGGTGGCGGGGCTGGCCACGCTGTCGGGCCCGACCGTGGGCGGGGTGCTGGTCTCCACCCTGGGCTGGCGGTGGATCTTCCTGGTGAACGTGCCGATCGGGATCGCCGCACTGGCCCTGGCCTTTCTGGTGGTGCCCGACGTGCGGACGGGCCGGACCCGGACCTTCGACATCTCCGGCGTTCTCCTGGCCACCGGCGCGCTGTTCTGCCTGACCTTCGCGCTCCAGGAGGGTGAGCACTACCACTGGGGCCCGAAGATCTGGGGGCTGCTCGCCGCGGGCGTCGCGCTGACCGCCGGGTTCCTACTGCACCAGCGCGGCCGTCAGGACCGGGAACCGCTCGTGCCGTTCGCGCTGTTCAAGGACCGCAACTTCTCCGTGCTGACGGTGCTGGTCGCCCTGGTCTCGATGGCGATGATCGGGCTGGTCCTCCCCTTCAACCTCTACCTGCAGTCCGTCCTCGGTCTGAGCGCGATCAAGGCGGGCCTGGTACTCGCCCCGTCCTCGCTGGTGTCGATGACGGTGGGGCCCTTCGCCGGCCGGCTCTCGGACCGGATCGGCGGCAAGTACCTGCTGATGGCGGGTCTCGCCCTCTACGCGGTGGGGATGGCGGCCATCGCGCTGATCGCCGGCCCGGCCTCCCCCTGGTACGCCTTCATCCCGGCCACCCTCATCACCGGGCTCGGCATCGGCTGCGTGATCGCGCCCATGTCCGCGGAAGCGATGCGCAACGTCGAACCGCGGCTCGCGGGAGCGGCCTCCGGGGTCAACAACACGATCCGCCAGACCGGTTCGGTCATCGGCGCGGCCGCGGTGGGCGCCCTGCTCCAGAGCCGGCTCGCCGCGGAACTGGCCGGCGGAAAGGCGTACGCGGACGCCTTCATCGCCACCCTGCACGTAACGGCGGTGCTGCCGATCGCCGTGGTACTGGCCGGGGCGCTGGGCTGCTTGCTGCTCCGCGGCCGGACCGAGGAGACGGCGGGTGCGCCCGCCGGAGCGGGCCCCGGAAAGGCGGCTGCGGCGACGGGCGTTTAGAACGGCTTTAGCCGGACGGCTGATCCTGTCCGCACAGTGCCGTTCACTGCCTCCGGATCCATGACCCAAGGAGACGACGCCATGACAACACAGCCCCCGAACGTGATCCTCAGCGGCGGACCCGCGACACTCGAACTCAAGCTCGAGGACCGGATCCGTTACGTCGAGGACACGACCTCCAAGGTGAAGCTGCTCAAGGGCAACCGGTATGAACACTTCGAGCCCACGAGCGGCATGGTCACGGAGAAGGAACTGGAACTCCTGGTCTACTCATGGAGCGGATACACCTACGTCGCCGAGTAGAAGACTTCCGCCGAGAACACCGAAGCCGCCCGGGCAACGAGCACCCGGGCGGCTTCCGTCTTTCGCAGGTCAGTCCGTATCGGGCGCCAGCCGGGCCAGTACCTCCGGCGACAGCCGTCGGGCCAGGGCCTCCAGCAGGGCGAGCACCTCGGTGACCTCCACGGGGTCCTCGGTACCCAGCGCCGTGGCCAGAGCGTCGTCCACACGTGTCGCGGCAACCTCCGCACGGCGGTCGGTCACCTCGGGGTTCTGACGGACCAGGGTCCGGCGGCGGTCACGGGCGTCGGTCTCGGTCACCACCGATCCCGTCTCCCGCAACCGGGCCACGCAGGCGGACACCGCACTCTGCGGCAGCCCGGAACGGGTGGCGATCTCGCCGACCGTCGTGTCCGGGTGCGCGTAGATGTCGAGCATCACGATCAGGACCGACCGTGTGCTCATCTGCCGCTTGCCGAGGCTTTCGGTGGGAATGGCCTCCTCACCGATCTTCATGAGGGTGCGCCCC
Source organism: Streptomyces sp. NBC_00523 (assembly GCF_036346615.1). Classification (NCBI taxonomy): domain Bacteria; kingdom Bacillati; phylum Actinomycetota; class Actinomycetes; order Kitasatosporales; family Streptomycetaceae; genus Streptomyces; species Streptomyces sp. NBC_00523. Next base: position 50,622 of record NZ_CP107837.1, read on the forward strand.
AGCAGGAAAAGCTGTACTCCATTCACACGGACGACCTTATATCAGCCTTGATGGATCGGATCAAAAGGGCAGAGCTCTCAGCCGACGACGGTCCAGTTGTCGTTGCCGGCGAGGAGTGCGGCGAGGTCTCCCTTGCCGTGGCGTTCGACGGCGGTGTCGAGCTGGTCGGCCATGGTCGTGTCGTAGACGGGGCGTTCGACGCTGCGCAGGACGCCGATGGGGGTGTGGTGGAGGGTGTCGGCGTCGGCGAGTCGGGAGAGTGCGAAGGCGGTGGTGGGGCTGGGGGCGTGGGCGTCGTGGACGAGGATTTGTGACTTGTTGTCCTCGGTGACCGGGACGACCTTGAGGTCTCCGGTGAGGGAGTCGCGTACGACGCCCTTGGAGCCGTCCGTGCCGAAGACGATCGGCTGCCCGTGTTCGAGGCGGATGACGGCTTCCTGGGCTTGGTCTTTGTCCTTGAAGACTTCGAAGGCGCCGTCGTTGAAGATGTTGCAGTTCTGGTAGATCTCCACGAGTGCGGTGCCGGGGTGGTCGGCGGCGGCGCGGAGCACGCTGGTGAGGTGTTTGCGGTCGGAGTCGACGGTTCTCGCGACGAAGGACGCCTCCGCGCCGATCGCCAACGAGACCGGGTTGAACGGGGCGTCGAGTGAGCCCATCGGCGTGGATTTGGTGATCTTGCCGAGTTCGGAGGTGGGTGAGTACTGGCCCTTGGTGAGTCCGTAGATCCGGTTGTTGAAGAGGAGGATCTTGAGGTTGACGTTGCGGCGCAGGGCGTGGATGAGGTGGTTGCCGCCGATGGACAGCGCGTCCCCGTCACCCGTGACGACCCAGACGGAGAGGTCGCGCCGGGAGGTGGCCAGGCCGGTCGCGATGGAGGGGGCGCGGCCGTGGATGGAGTGCATCCCGTAGGTGTTCATGTAGTACGGGAAGCGGGAGGAGCAGCCGATGCCGGAGATGAAGACGATGTTTTCTTTGGCGAGGCCGAGGTCGGGCATGAAGCCTTGGACGGCGGCGAGGACGGCGTAGTCGCCGCAGCCGGGGCACCAGCGCACTTCCTGGTCGGACTTGAAGTCCTTCATGGACTGCTTGGCCTCGGCCTTGGGCACCAGTTGGAGCAGTTCGTTGGTCTCAGGCATCGATGGCCTCCTCAAGAGCGGTGGCGAGCTGCTCGGCCTTGAACGGCATGCCGTTGACCTGGTTGTAGCTGTGGGCGTCGACCAGGTACTTGGCGCGGATGAGCGTGGCCAGCTGGCCGAGGTTCATCTCGGGGACGACCACCTTGTCGTAACGCGCCAGCACCTCGCCCAGATTCCTGGGGAACGGGTTGAGGTGACGCAGATGCGCCTGCGCGATACTCCGTCCGGAGGCCCGCAGGCGTCGCACGGCCGCCGTGATCGGGCCGTAGGTGGAGCCCCAGCCGAGGACCAGCGTCCGCGCCTCGGCGGGGTCGTCGACGTCCAGGTCGGGGACCTGGATGCCGTCCACCTTGGCTTGGCGGGTGCGGACCATGAAGTCGTGGTTGGCGGGGTCGTAGGAGATGTTGCCGGTGCCGTCCTGCTTCTCGATCCCCCCGATCCGGTGCTCCAACCCCGGCGTGCCCGGGACCGCCCACGGACGGGCCAGGGTCTGCGGGTCGCGTTTGTAGGGCCAGAAGACTTCGGTGCCGTCGGCGAGTTCGTGGTTGGGGCCGTGTGCGAACTGGACGCGTAGGTCGGGGAGTTGGTCGAGTTCGGGGATGCGCCAGGGTTCGGAGCCGTTGGCGAGGTAGCCGTCGGAGAGCAGGAAGACCGGGGTGCGGTAGGTCAGGGCGATGCGTGCCGCGTCCATGGCGGCGTCGAAGCAGTCGGCCGGGGTGCGCGGGGCCACGATCGGGACCGGTGCCTCACCGTTGCGCCCGTACATCGCCTGGAGCAGGTCGGCCTGCTCGGTCTTGGTCGGCAGCCCGGTCGAGGGGCCGCCGCGCTGGATGTCCACGATCAGCAACGGCAGTTCCAGCGACACCGCGAGCCCGATGGTCTCCGACTTCAACGCCACCCCGGGCCCGGACGTCGTCGTCACGGCGAGGGAACCGCCGAAGGCTGCGCCGAGTGCGGCGCCGATGCCCGCGATCTCGTCCTCGGCCTGGAAGGTGCGCACGCCGAAGTTCTTGTGCCGGCTCAGTTCATGCAGGATGTCCGAGGCCGGGGTGATCGGGTAGGAGCCGAGGTAGACCGGCAGGTCGGCCTGGCGGCCGGCGGCGATCAGCCCGTAGGACAGGGCCAGGTTCCCGGAGATGTTGCGGTACGTGCCGGTCGGGAACGTCTGCGAGGCGGGGGCGACTTCGTAGCTGACGGCGAAGTCCTCCGTCGTCTCGCCGAAGTTCCAGCCGGCCCGGTAGGCGGCCACGTTCGCCTCGGCGATCTGTGGCTTCTTCGCGAACTTCGCCCGCAGGAATGTCTCGGTGCCCTCGGTCGGGCGGTGATACATCCACGACAGCAGCCCGAGCGCGAACATGTTCTTCGAGCGCTCGGCCTCCTTGCGGGAGAGCCCGAACTCCTTCAGCGCCTCGATCGTCAGGGTGGTCAGCGGCACCGGATGGACGTTGTAGGCCTCCAGCGAGCCGTCCTCCAGCGGGTTGGTCTCGTAGCCGACCTTCGCCATCGGCCGCTTGGTGAACTCGTCGGTGTTCACGATGATTTCGGCCCCGCGCGGCACATCGGCGATGTTCGCCTTCAGCGCGGCCGGGTTCATCGCGACCAGCACGTTCGGCGCGTCGCCCGGAGTCAGGATGTCGTGATCGGCGAAATGCAGCTGGAACGACGAAACCCCCGGCAGAGTCCCTGCGGGAGCACGGATCTCGGCCGGAAAGTTCGGCAGCGTGGACAGATCATTCCCGAAGGACGCCGTCTCCGACGTGAACCGGTCACCCGTCAGCTGCATACCATCACCCGAGTCACCCGCGAAACGGATGACGACCCGGTCGACCGACCGCACCTCTTTCAGCCCGAGCCGCAGGTCCGCGGGCGCAATGTCGTTAACAACGGACATGAGGGTTCTCACGACTCCTTGATCTCGCAGATGGTGGCGCCCGAGGCGACAGAGGCGCCGATCGTGGCCGTGAGGCCGCCGACCGTGCCGGAGCGGTGCGCGTTCAGCGGCTGTTCCATCTTCATGGCTTCGAGGACGACGATGAGGTCGCCTTCCTTGACTTCCTGGCCTTCTTCGACGGCGATCTTCACGATCGTGCCCTGCATGGGGGAGGCGAGGGTGTCGCGGGAGACGGCCGAGCCGGACTTCTTGGCCGCGCGGCGCTTGGGCTTGGCGCCCGCCGCGAGACCGGTACGGGCCAGGCTCATCCCGAGCGAGGAGGGCAGCGAGACCTCCAGGCGCTTGCCACCCACCTCCACGACGACCGTCTCGCGGCCGGCCTCGTCATCCGCGTCCGCCTCGGCGGGGGCGGCGAACGGCTTGATCTCGTTGACGAACTCCGTCTCGATCCAGCGCGTGTGGACCCGGAACGGGTCCGCGGTGAACGCCGGGTCCACCATCACCGCGCGGTGGAACGGGATCGCGGTCGCCATGCCCTCGACGTGGAACTCCGCCAGGGCGCGGGCCGCGCGCTGGAGCGCCTGCTCCCGCGTCGCACCCGTCACGATCAGCTTCGCGAGCAGTGAGTCCCACGCCGGGCCGATGACGGAGCCGGACTCCACACCCGCGTCCAGACGCACACCCGGACCCGACGGCGCGTCGAACTTCGTGACGGTGCCGGGGGCCGGGAGGAACCCGCGGCCCGGGTCCTCGCCGTTGATCCGGAACTCGAAGGAGTGACCCCGCGAGACCGGGTCGTCGTAACCCAGCGCCTCGCCGTCCGCGATCCGGAACATCTCACGAACCAGGTCGATACCGGAGACCTCCTCGGTCACCGGGTGCTCCACCTGCAGGCGGGTGTTGACCTCCAGGAAGGAGATCGTGCCGTCCATACCGACCAGGAACTCGACCGTGCCGGCACCGACGTAGCCGGCCTCCTTCAGGATCGCCTTCGACGCCGCGTACAGCTCCGCGTTCTGCGCATCCGACAGGAAGGGGGCCGGGGCCTCCTCCACCAGCTTCTGATGACGCCGCTGCAACGAGCAGTCACGCGTCGAGACGACGACCACGTTGCCGTGCGTGTCGGCCAGGCACTGCGTCTCCACATGCCGCGGCTTGTCGAGGTAGCGCTCCACGAAGCACTCCCCGCGCCCGAACGCGGCAACCGCCTCACGCACCGCGGAGTCGTACAGCTCCGGGATCTCCTCCAGCGTCCGGGCGACCTTCAGCCCCCGCCCGCCACCACCGAACGCCGCCTTGATCGCGATCGGCAGCCCATGCTCCTCCGCGAACGCGACAACCTCCTCCGAGCCCGAGACCGGGTCCGGGGTGCCCGCGACCAGCGGGGCACCGGCGCGCTGCGCGATATGACGGGCGGCGACCTTGTCACCCAGGTCCCGGATCGCGTGCGGCGGCGGCCCGATCCACGTCAGACCCGCGTCCAGCACCGCCTGGGCGAACTCGGCGTTCTCCGAGAGGAAGCCGTACCCCGGGTGGATCGCGTCCGCCCCCGAGTCCTTGGCAGCCTGGAGCACCTTGGCGATGTCCAGATAACTGGCCGCCGGGGTGTCACCGCCCAGAGCGAATGCCTCGTCGGCCGCACGGACGTGCAGAGCGTCACGGTCCGGGTCGGCGTAGACGGCCACGCTCCCGATCCCCGCGTCCCGGCAGGCCCGAGCAACACGGACAGCAATTTCGCCACGGTTGGCGATGAGCACCTTGCGGATTCCGCCGGTCGTCACGAGACCCACGCTCCGGGTGCACGGTAGTAGCCCGCGGGCTGCTCCCAGCGGCTGCGGCCCCGCCCGGACACGCGCGGCTCGTCGCCCCGCACGCCGTCGACGGCGGCACCGGGCTCGGCGTCGGGTGCGAAGCGGGCGGCGAGTACCGCGGCAAGCGCGGCGACGTCCTCGGCGCTCGGGTTGCCTCCGGTGATCCGCAGCGAGGCCAGTGAGAGTTCCGCCCTGGTGCGGGGCTCCCCCGCCGTCACAGCGGAAGGTTTCCGTGCTTGCGGCCCGGGAGCGGCACGTGCTTCGTCCGCAGCATGGCAAGAGCGCCGATCAGCCGGCTGCGGGTGTCGGCGGGGTCGATCACATCGTCGACGAGGCCGCGCTCGGCAGCGTAATAGGGGTGCATGAGCTCGGTCGTGTACTCCTTGATCTTCTGTGCGCGCATCTCCGCCGGGTCGTCGGCGGCGGCGATCTCGCGGCGGAAGATGACGTTGGCCGCGCCCTCTGCCCCCATGACGGCGATCTCGTTGCTGGGCCAGGCCAGGGCGACGTCGGCCCCGATGGAGCGAGAGTCCATGACGATGTAGGCGCCGCCGTACGCCTTGCGCAGGACGAGCGAGATCCGTGGGACGGTGGCGTTGCAGTACGCGTAGAGCAGCTTGGCTCCGTGCCGGATCACTCCGCCGTGTTCCTGGTCCACGCCCGGAAGGAATCCGGGCACGTCGACCAGAGTCACCAGCGGGATGCTGAAGGCGTCGCAGAACTGGACGAAGCGGGCGGCCTTCTCGCTGGACTCGATGTCGAGCACGCCGGCGAGGACGGCGGGCTGGTTCGCGATGATGCCGGTGACCCGGCCGTCGAACCTGGCGAGGCCGCAGACGACGTTCTGCGCCCATTGCCCGTGGACCTCGAAGAAGTCACCGTGATCGACGATCTCCTCGATCACCCGGCGCATGTCGTAGGACTGGTTGGGCTGGGAGGGGACGAGGTCCAGCAGGCGTTCGCACCGGCGGCCGGCGGGGTCGTCGGCCGGGGCGACGGGCGGAAGCTCGCGATTGTTCGAGGGGAGCATCGACAGGAGGTGGCGGACGTCCTCCAGGCAGCTCTCCTCGGTGTCGTAGGCGAAGGCGGCCACTCCTGAGACCGCGGCGTGCACATCGGCACCGCCGAGGCCGTTCTGGGAGATCTCCTCACCGGTCACCGACCGGACGACATCGGGGCCGGTGATGAACATCTGCGAGGTGCCGCGGACCATGAAGACGAAGTCCGTGAGCGCCGGGGAGTAGGCCGCGCCGCCCGCGCAGGGCCCGAGCATCACCGAGATCTGGGGGATGACGCCGGAGTTGCGGACATTGCGCTGGAAGATGCCGCCGTAGCCGGCCAGGGCCGAGACGCCTTCCTGGATACGGGCGCCGGCGCCGTCGCACAGGCCGACGACGGGGGCGCCGGCGGCCTCGGCGAGGTCCATGACCTTGTGGATCTTCTCCGCGTGGGCCTCGCCGAGGGCGCCGCCGAAGATCCTGAAGTCATGGGCGTACGTGAAGACGGTGCGGCCGTGGACGGTGCCCCAGCCGATGACGACGCCGTCGCTGTGGGGCTTCTTGTCCTCCAGGCCGAAGCCGGTGGCCCGGTGCCGGCGCAGGCCCTCGATCTCGATGAACGTGCCCTCGTCGAAGAGGAGGGCGACACGCTCACGGGCCGTCAGCTTGCCTTTGGCGTGCTGGGCGTCGGTGGCGCGGTCGCTCGGGCCGCGGGCCACCTGCTCCTGGAGGGCGTTCAGTTCAGCCGTGCGTTCGCGCAGGGTGGTGTTCGGAACGGGCTGGGGCGTCGGCGGGCGGTCCGCGGTGCGGACGGGCCTGTCCTCGACGATGCTCATTCAAGATCACCTTTCGACGCGGGTGTGCCAGTGGGCCGGCTGGCGCGCCACAGAGGTTCGGTGGACCCCCTAAAGCCGGGCTTGCGCGCGGGGCGGCGGAGCGTCCTGGCGGCCGGGGCGGGCGTACGGCCGCCGTGGCACCCGTACCTGGTGCGGGTGCATGTGTGGTTATCGCACGCGTCTGTTGATGACCTTATGAAGACGGCAGCGTGATCCGTTTCTCCACTGCCCGCGCCGGACGGAAAACCGGACGCCGGTCCTGTTTTCTCGCTCGCACTGGGTGCCACCCAATTAGCACTGAGCGACGGGCCCGCGATTCTCCGGAACTGCGGCGCGGGGAAAGCCGAGCCGCCCCGAGTCGCACTCGTGTACGTGGCAGTCCTGCGGGACCGAGCACACGTTCCCCGCGCCGACGTCCGGGCCGGACCGGTCGACCTGCCCCGAAGCGGTGGGGTCGTCGGGCACGCGACGCCCCTCCTTCTGACGGCCCGGGCTCGCGCACGGCCGGAATCGCACCGCGGCCGCGGAGCATCCGAATGCTTGAATGCTGTAATGCCCTCGCGGCCCGGACGGAAACCCGGACATTACCGAGGCAGCACGGAAGAAGCTGACACATTTAAAAGGATGGCCGCCAAATGAACGGCTTATTTTCTACGTGTGCACATGCGCGAGACATATGCGTGGAGCATTCGGGAAAACTGACGCGCATTCACGTGCGAAGTGGCGCACACCGTCGGGCGGAGCGGGGCGGAGCAAGTCCCCATCGGTCACGTGTTGCCCCAGGAACGGCAAAGCTCCCGCAACCGGCCATGTCGGCCGATCGGGGAGCGGACGCGCGCCTCCGACCCGGGTTCGAGTCAGGGGTGGGCAACACCCCACTGGTCGTCCAGGACGTGGAACTGCACGTGACCGGCGAGGGACGAACCGGAAATATCAACCTTCGCCTGAAGATCCGGAGTTGATGCTTCCGCCAAGCCCATTCCAAGACTTCCCCAAATTCCGAACGTTACGAGCAATCCCGAGAATATGCGCTTCGCCGCTACCTTGTTCATCGTTACCCCCTGTAGACATCCGTGCGGTGCGAGGTACACACTGCCAACGGCTCAAGTCACTTCCAAGCGAAACTCGATGACGTAAAGTGGCCTGGCAACTAGTTCCATGGCGTACGGGGGAGTGACCAAAGGGATGGCCGGGGAACCGCTTTACTTGCCGCACTCCGATGCCTTCGACGACGACTGTGCGATTGCTTATCAGCACGCCGTCACCCATGGCCGGTACACGCGGCACGGAGTGGCCGAGGCCCTCGGGATCAGCCTCGAAGAGGCCGCCCAGATCGAGAAGAAGCTGCAGACCCTGAGCCTGCTCCACCCCACGCCCGGCGAGCCGGGCACCTTCGTCCCGGTCAGCCCCGACGCGGCCGCCGCCGACCTCGTCGGGCCCACCGAGACACAGATCCGTGAGCTCCAGCAGGCCGTCACCGACGTACGCACACGGATGCGGGCTCTGGAGCCCACGTACTTCGAGAGCCGCCAGCGCCGCAACCAGGCCGAGGCCTTCGACATCATCAGCGACATCGGCGTCCTGCAGTCGATGCTCAACGACTGGGGCGCCCGGTGCCGCACGGAGGTGCTCACCGCACAGCCCGGCGGCCCCAGACCCAGCCACTTCCTCGACAACGCGCGGCCGCTCACACTGACGCGCCTGGCGCGCGGGGTGACGGTGCGCCACCTCTACCAGCACACCGTGCGCAGCGATCTGGCGACCACCGCGTACGTACGGGTCGTGACGGCCGCCGGGGGCGAGGTCCGTACGACGGACGAGCTGATCGACCGCATCGTCATCTACGACCGGGAGATCGTCTTCCTCCCCGAGCAGAACGTGGACGGACGCGCCCCGGGGGCGGTCGTGGTCCGCGAGCCGGCGCTCGTGGCCTTCCTCTACAAGGTGTACGAGCACCTGTGGACGGCCGCCACGTCCTTCTCACCGGGGGCCGAGGAGCCCACGGCCGTGACCGATGACCTGAAACGATCGATCGTCAGGCTGATGGCCCAGGGGCACAAGGACGAGGTGGTGGCGCGACGACTGGGCATGTCGGTACGGACCTGCCGGCGCTACATCTCCCAGATCATGGAGGAACTGGAGTCCACCAGCCGGTTCCAGGCGGGCGTGAGCGCAGCCGCGAGCGGGATGCTCGACGACCCCAACGGCATGACGTAAGGCATTACGTGCCGGGCCACTTGCTGCCATCACGGATGGCTGGTTCCGGCACCCTCCCTCAAGGCACCGTGGATCGGGCCGAGACCGTATCCGGTCCGGTTCTGAGGGGGTGTGACGTATGCGGAGTCCCGCAGTCCGTCATCTGATCCACCGGCCGAGGTCGTGGCAGCATCCGGTACCGGCCGTACCTGACACCGAGGAGGAGTTCGTCCTGGTCTGTGAGTTCCCCGCCGGGAACGCACAGGGGCGGCGCTTCCATGAGCTGCTGGACGTGGTCGGTGCGGTCCAGGAGGCCGCCGAGTTCATCGGGCGCTGCCACTTCGCCGTGAACCCCGACCGCGTGGCGGTCTTCTACCGCTTCGGGCTGTGGGCGGACGACATCGCGGCCCTGCACAGCCGGGTGCCGGACGGACGGCTCGACGTCCGGCTGAGCGTACGCCCGGACAAGGTCGTGGACGGCGTGCCGCGCGTTCTGGAGTTCCGCATGGCGATCCGGATCGACGGCAGTCCCTGCGGTGCCGGGGAAGCCAGCCTGGTCTTCCTGGCGCCCGGCGTGCACACCAACCACCGCCGCCACAGCCGCGCAGCGCTGCTCGCCGCCTGCGGCACGGCCGGCGGGGGCGGCGCGCCCGCCCCGGCGGGTTCTCCCGTCGACCCGGCCGACATCGGGTACGGGGACCCCCGTGACGTGCTGCTGCGCAACCCCGGTACGGCCGACGGGCGGCTCTCCGTCGACGTGGTGCTGCCCCCGCCCGTCGACGGGGAGGTCCCGGCGCGGGTCCTGCTGGAGGCCGCGCGGCAGGTGTCGCTGTACACCGCCGTGCGGGCGCACGGGCTGGCGGCCGGGCGGATCACGCTGGCCTCGCTGCGGGCGCACTTCCGGGGCTACGCGGAACCGGACCTGCCGCTGCGCTGCGCGGCGGTGTGGGAGCCGCTCGGCAAGGACGGAAGGGGGCGGCGACTGGCGCCGGTCTCCCTGAGCCTCATCCAGGCCGACAGGGCGATCCTGGAGACGACCACCTCAGTGGTCGAGGACCTGTGACCAGTAGTCATGCGACCACTCCCCTTCCAGCGCCTCGGTGAGCGCGGCCACCGCGTCGGAGTCGAGCATGGTGGTGATCTGGGCGTCCACGGTCCGGCCGAGCCCGGCGTCGTAGACGGCGGCGCTGACGCAGAACTCCAGGCCGTCGCTGACGAGGAGACATGTCCGGAAGGACCATTCGTCGCCCGCTCCCGGTGTCCCGTCCGGGCGCTGCACCTGGGTGGGCCGGCCGTCGGGGCCGAAGCCGAACTCGGTGAACCGGAACCGCATGCCCTGCCCGATGGCCTTGCTGTACGCCTCCTTGAGCGTCCACAGCCGCAGCAGGCTCGGGTTGCGCTCCTCCTCCGGCAGCTCGGAGACGAGCAGCCGCTCGTGCGGGGTGCAGATGTGCCGGTCGAGCCCGCGGCTGTAGATGCGCCGGTCGGATCGCTCCGCGTCCACACCGACCAGGCCGCGCGTGGTCAGGCCGACCAGCAGCAGGTCGTCGGTGTGGCTGAGGCTGATGTCGATCTGGTCGCAGCCGCGCAGGTACGGCCGGCCGGTGGGTCCGTACATCAGTTCCAGGTCCTGCGGCTCGGCCTCCAGCGCGGCGGCCGCGGCGTGTTTGAGCAACAGGCGGGAGGCGGCGAACTGGTCGCGTATCTCCTCGTGCGTGATGTCCCGGTAGCGGACCCAGTCCCGGCCGAGGGTGGCGCGCAGCGCGGCCCCTCCGGGGTCGGCGGGGCGCCAGTCGTCGAGGCGGCCGTGCACCAGCGCGGTACCGCGCGCCGCCAGTTCGGTGCGCACGGCGGTCCAGTTGGTACCCGCCACTGTCACGGCGAGGGGGTCGCCGATGGCCATGGTCACGGGGCGACCACCAGACGGTGGACCTCGGCGAGGTTGCGGGCCTGGAGCACCCGGGCGACCGGGACGGGCCGGCCGGTGGCCCGCTCGGCGAGCATGACCAGGCGCAGCAGGTGTACCGAGTCCCAGTCCAGCAGGGTGTCGAAGTCCGCGGCGGCATCCTGCGGGGTCAGGTCGAGACCGAGTTCCTCGCAGACGTGGGTGAGGAAGCGGGGCAGATCAGTGATGTTGCAGGTGGTGTCCATGGACCCTCCCTCCGAGTCGCGCGTCGAGTGTCAGATGGCCCGGTACGGGTGGCAGGGCGTCCAGCGTGTGCCGGAACCAGATGCCGTCGCCGTCCGTTCCGTCCTCCGGTGTGAAGCCGAGGGACGGGTAGAAGCCGCGCACCCTCGCGTTGCTGGGGGTCGGCCGGTAGCGGGCGCGCACGGCGGCCAGGCGCTGACCCCGGGCATGGGCCAGTACGGTGGCCAGGCAGGCGTCCTCGATGCCCCGGGCCAGTGCCCGGCAGCTGAGGAACACGTTGTCCACGGCCAGGGTGTTCCCCTCACGGCGGAGGAAGAGCGCGCCGACCAGGCCGCTGTCGCCGAAGCGGTCGCTGACGCGGACGGCGAGCACCTGGTGGCCCTCGGTGTGGTGGAAGGCGGCGACGCGGTCGGCCTGGACCCGTTCGCCGGTGAGGTTGAACTGGTTGGTGCGCAGCGACAGCTGGGAGAGCCGGCGGATCTCGTGCGGCTCGGGCTCGGAGAGGGTGACCTCGGTACGCAGCTCAGCCAGGTAGTCCTCGTAGGATCCGGTGCTCCCGCGGAACTCCTCGCGTGCGGCGGCCTCCTGGTAGCGAACGGTGCGACGGGTGTCGTCGTCGGTGATCTGCGGTGTGTCGAACCAGCCGTCCCGGAGCAGGGCGTGCAGGTGCAGGGCCGGTTCGGTGCCGAGCGGGACGACGGCGGTGCCCGGCAGATGGCGGCGGATCAGGACCCGCTCCGCGGGCGAGTCGTCGAGGAAGACGAGGGAGTCGGCGGAGATGCCCAGCCGCCGGGCGATGGCGTGGAGGCTGCCGTCCTTGGGCTCCCAGCCGGCGTGGACGGCGACGAAGTCCGCGGGGCGCAGGGTCATGTCGGGGTGGCCGGCGAGCACGTCGCGGACCGGGCCGGGGTCGTTCTTGCTGCTGACGGCGAGCAGCACCCCCTGGGCCGCGAGTTGTTTCGCCACCCGCTGGACGGCCCGGTACGGCTCCCCGATCAGGGTGCCGCCCGGCGCGATGCCGTCGGGCCCGTCCTCGCCGAGGACCCCGCCCCACAGGGTGTTGTCGAGGTCGAGGACGAGGCACTTCTTGGTCAGGCCGGACCGGGAGCGCAGCACGTGGGCCGCGTCGCGGGCGTAGGCGGAGAACAGCTCGTCGCTGAAGGGCGAGCGGGTGTAGAGGGCCAGTCGCGGATCGCCGGCCGGGCCCGTGGACGCGATGACCGGGTCGAGGTCGAGGACGACGAGGGCGGGGTGGCTCTCGGTCAGGCGCAGCAGCCGGGCGTTGAACTCGCGCCACACCGCGCCCAGCCGGGCGCGCCCGCTCTGGTCCACGAGCTGCTGGGCGCAGTGGCGGGGCAGCGGCAGGGTGTTGAGGACCAGGGTGCCGGTGCCGTGGGCGGTGTGCGCCTCGGCGACGAGGGTGAGGTGGGCGGCGAGTTCCGCGCAGGCGGTCTCGACGTCGTCGGGGCCCCAGGGCAGCGGGAGCCGGCCGAGGACCGCGTCGGCGTCCATGACGCACAGGGTGAGGTCGGGGCGGGCGGTGCGCAGCTCCCCGCCGGGGTCGGTGAGATCGCGCAGGTAGGCACCGTGGGTGCCGTGGACCTGGTGGGCCAGCAGGCCGTGCCGGGCAAGCTCGGCGGTCAGCGGGTCGGTGAGCTGGGCCAGCGTGGAGTGGCCGGTGACGGCGACGGTGACCACGGGCGTCGCCGGATGGCCGGCGAGGACGTCCTCGGTGCGCAGGGAGGCCAGGACGCGGCCGCAGCGGCGCAGTTCGGACAGCAGGTCGGTCTCCGTCCGGGACGGGTCGTCGGTGATCTCGGCCAGCAGGGAGCGGACCCGCGGATAGCGGGCGGCGAGTCTCCCGGTGGTGTGCAGTGCGCGGAGTTCCTCCAGCGGTGTGGTCACCGTGCGTCCTCCTTCTCCAGGGCGAGACCCGCCTTGATCCATTTGCTGGACTCGACGACGAGGGCCAGGGCCCGGTCTCCGGGGCGGAGCTCCGGTACGAGGCGGTCGAGCTGGACGAACGGCAGGGCGTTTCCGGTGTTTCCGGTTTCGGCGACGCAGGAGATCTCCCGGGGGCCGGGCAGCGCCAGATCCTCGACGATGCGCCGGGTCATCCGGCCGGAGAGCTGGGGCGGCAACAGGAAGTCGATCGTGTCGGAGCTCCAGCCGGTGGTCTCCAGCAGCTGCCAGAGGATCTCCCCCGCCATGACGGGCACGCCCTCCTCGATGGCCTTGTAGTCCTCGTGGAGCATGCGGCGGTCCGGGTCCCGGCGGGCGGGCCCCTCCCAGTCGATGGTCTGGCCCGGGGCGCGGCCCTGCCCGGTGAAGCAGTTGAGCAGCGCCCGTACGCCGATGGCCTCGCCCTCCGGGTCCGCGCTGACGACGGCCGCGCCCGCGCCGTCGCCGAACAGCACGTAGTTGATGAGCTCCTGGGTGGGCAGGGTGGCGGCGCCGCGCGTGGGGTCGAGGAAGCGTGCGGTGACGTCCCCGCCGACGACGAGTCCGGCCCGGTGGCCGGAGGCGATCAGCGCGCGGCCGAGGTCGAGGGCCTGGACGGCGCCCGCACAGCCCGCCTGGATCTGGTACACGGGCAGGTAGTTGAGCCCGAGCCGGTCCGCGACCTGGGTGGCCGTGGTCGGGAGCAGGGTGTCGGGGGTGGTGGTGGTGAGGACCAGGAAGTCGAGTTCGGAGGCGGCGAATCCGGACGCGTCCAGCGCCCGGCCTGCGGCCTCGGCGCACAGGTCGGCCAGGGAGTGCAGGACCTCGCCGGTGCCCAGGTCCCAGCCGAAGTGGCGGGTGCGGGTGCCCACGAAGAGGTCGATCCACTCCTCGCTGATGCCGAAGACCTTGCCGAGGGAGGCGTTGGTGACGGCGGGTCCGGGCAGGGCGGCGGCGGTGCCGGCGATGTGGAAGGCGGGTACGGGCGTGCCCGTGGGGCGGCTCATGGGGTGGCTCCTACGCTGATCCACTCGCCGAGGAACGCGGCGAGCGAGCCCACCGTCCGCAGGGCCGGGAGGATTTGCTGGACGGTGGCGCTGCCGGTCTGCGGCAGTTTCGATTCGACGCGGTCCTTGAGCTGCATGATCATCACGGAGTCGAAGCCGAGGTCGGCGTAGAACCGGGTCTCGTGGCCGACCCGGGCCGGGTCGTATCCGCCGACCTCGACGACGGCGGCGATCACGGCTCCGAGCACGGGGTCCTCGGGCCCGCGCGGCGCGGGGGCGGCCGGACCGGCAGGAGCTCCGGTACCGGCGTCGGCCGAGGATGCGGCCCCGGGCCCGCCGGGGGCAACGGGGTCCGGGGCCGCGGTCATGGTGGCGGCACGGGGCACCGGCGCGTGCCAGTACCGGTGCTCGGTGGCGAACGCGTACGGCACCAGCCGCTCCACGGTGCGGTGCGCGGGCTCGTACAGCTCCTGCCAGTGCGGGTCGAGTCCGCAACGGTAGAGGGCGGCGACGGTCTCGGCGAGGTCGGCGCCACCCGCGTGGATGCCGGGCGCGGGGTGCAGCAGCCGGACTCCCCCGGGCAGTCCGGTCCGGCCGGCGAGCTGGACGAGCTGGGGGGCGGGGCCGATCTCGATCAGCACCCCGGGCATCAGGTCGGCCATCAGGGCGTCCAGTGCCGCTTCGAACAGCACCGGTTCTCGGGCCTGTTCCCGCCAGTACGCGGCGTCCAGCGGCTCGTCGCCGAGCATGCGCCCGTAGCGGGTGGAGGCGAAGGGGATGCGGGGGGCGGCGCAGGCGACCCCGGCGGCGGACTCGGCGAACCGGTCCAGGGCCGGTTCGGTCAGCGGTGAGTGGAAGGCGTGCGAGACGCGCAGCCGGCTGCTGCGGATACCGGCCGCGCGCAGTGCGGCGGCGACGGTGTCGAGTGCCTCCAGGGCACCGGACAGGACCGTGCTGCCGGGCCCGTTGACGGCGGCCACGGCCACCGTGCGCCGGGTGGCGGGCGGGAGGGTCCCCAGCACCTCCCGTGCCTCGGCCGCGTCCGCGCGCACGGAGAGCATGCCGCCGCCTTCGGGGAGTTCCTCCATCAGCCGGGCCCGTACGGCGATCAGCCGGACGGCGTCCTCCAGGGTGAGCGCACCGGCGGCGACGGCCGCGGCGAACTCGCCGACGCTGTGGCCGAGCACGGCGTCGGGGTGGACCCCGAGGTCGCCCAGGGTGCGCCACAGCGCGTAGCCGACGGCGAACAGGGCGGGCTGGGCCCAGCCGGTGCGGTGGACGGCCGGGTCCTCGCCGAGGATCAGGTCGCGGACCGAGCCGCCCAGGTGCGGGGCGAGTGCGGCGTCGGCCTCATCGAGGTGGCGGCGGTAGGCGGCGCTGTCGCGGTAGAGACCGGCGGTCATGCCCGGTTCCTGGACGCCCTGGCCGCTGAAGAGGAAGCCGACGGCCGGGGGGTGCCAGGCCCGGTCGGCGATACCGGCCCGCAGCTGGGCATCGTCGGCGGCCGCTCTCAGGGCGGTCGCCAGTTCCGTGGTGTCGCGGGCGGTGATCGCGGCCCGGTAGCCCAGGCCGGTCTTGACCTGGTTGCTGGTCCAGCACAGGGCGGCGGCGTCGCCGCGCGGTCGGCGGTCGACGGCCTCGGCCTGACAGGCGAGGTTGCGGCGCAGCGCCTCGGGGGTGTTGCCGGAGACGGTGAACACGCCGACGGGGGCGGCGGTACGGGTCCGGCGAGCGGGTGCGCGGCGCACCCGCGGAGCTCCGGCGAGGACGACGTGGGCGTTGGTGCCGCCCATCCCGAAGCTGCTGACTCCGGCGAGGACTTCTCCGGCCGGGAGCCGCAGGGGCGCCTTGAGCAGGCTCAGTCCGCGCTCGGCGAGCCGGAGCTGGGGGTTCTCGCGGGCGGCGTGGCGGCTGGCGGGTACGAGGCGGTGGTGCAGGGCGAGCGCGACCTTGATGAGGCCGGCGATGCCGGCGGCGCCCTCCGTGTGCCCCAGGTTGCCCTTGACGGAGCCGATGGCGCAGGGCTCGGGGCGCTGCACGGCGTGGAGTTCGCCGAGGGCGGCGCACTCGATGATGTCGCCGAGCGCGGTGCCGGTGCCGTGGGCCTCGATGAACCGGATGCGGTCGGGGGTGACTCCGGCGCGCCGGTAGGCGGCGGCGACGACCTCGCGCTGCGACCACCGGTTGGGGGCGGTGACCCCGTTGCTGCGGCCGTCCTGGTTGACCGCGGAGCCCCGGATGACGGCGTACACGCGCTGTCCGTCGGCGAGCGCGTCCTCCAGCCGTCGCAGCACGACGGTGCCCGCTCCGTCACTGCGCCCGATGCCGTCCGCGTCGGCGCTGAAGGGCTTGCAGCGGCCGTCGGGGGCGGCCAGGCCCATCTGCGCGTAGACGCGGCCGAGGGCCGGGGTCAGCACGAGGTTGACGCCTCCGGCGAGCGCGGTGCCGCACTCCCCCGCCAGCAGGGAGTTGACGGCCAGGTGCACGGCGACGAGGGAGGAGGAGCAGGCGGTGTCGACGGCGAGGCTGGGGCCTTTGAGGTCGAGGTGGTACGAGATCCGGTTGGCGGCCATGCAGGAGCTGGTGCCGGCGCCGAGCTGCGGGGTGACCCGGGAGTGGTCGGACATGTGGAGCTGGGCCCACTCGCTGCCCATCGCCCCGACAAAGACCCCCGTGTCGCTGCCGGCGAGGGCGGCCGGGGACTGGCCGGAGTCCTCCAGCGCCCGCCACGCGCACTGGAGGAGCAGCCGGTGCTGCGGGTCCATGGCCGCGGCCTCGCGGGGCGAGACGGTGAAGAAGTCGTTGTCGAAGGTGGCGATGTCCTCGATGAACCCTCCGCGCACGGAGGCGTCGAAGCCGGTCCCCTCGCGCCGCCCGGCGGGCAGCTCGCCGATGCTGTCGCCGCCGCGGACGAGCAGCTCCCAGTAGCTCTCGGCACCGACCGCGCCGGGGAAGACGCAGTCCATCCCGACGACGGCCACCGCGCCCGCGCCCGTCACGGGCGCGTCCGGCCGGCCGGGA
The DNA here is from genome assembly GCF_036346615.1 of Streptomyces sp. NBC_00523. Classification (NCBI taxonomy): domain Bacteria; kingdom Bacillati; phylum Actinomycetota; class Actinomycetes; order Kitasatosporales; family Streptomycetaceae; genus Streptomyces; species Streptomyces sp. NBC_00523. Next base: position 67,608 of record NZ_CP107837.1, read on the forward strand.
CCCGGACGCCGCGCGAGGCCAGGTGCTGGGCCAGTGCGGCCACCGTGGAGTGGTCCCAGGCCATGGACGGGTCGACCGGGATGCCGAACTCGTCCTCCACGTCGCCGCAGAGGCTCAGTGCGCACACCGAGTCCATGCCGTACACGGCGAGCGGAACGGTGGGGTCGATGCTTTCGGGCTCCCGGTCCAGGTAAACGGCGAGCCGGTCGGTCAGCCACCCGTACAGCGGGGCAGCCGCGCTGCGCGGCGGCGCGGGCAGGGTCATGCCGGACTCCTTCGGTGCAAGGCCATGCCGGTCGGTCAGCCGGGAAGGGGGACGTTGTACAGGTCGTAGCTGCGCTGGTCGCCGAAGCGGGCGAGGACCTCCTGGTGGATCCGGGCCGTGCACTCGGCGGGCATGTCGACGCCGGGGGCGCCGAGGCGCCGGGCGATGTGGTGCAGGGCCAGGGCCGCCCAGGCGGGGTCGGCGAGGAAGGGGTCCCGGTCCGCGTCGCCGTGCCGCCACACGCCGAGGACGGCCGCGGCGGCGAGCACCAGGACGTACCGGTCGGTGAGCGTGAACCAGACGGGGCTCACAGGGGCTCCGCCACCGGGCGGGGGCAGGGCCAGCACGCGGGTGCGCAGGTCCCGGAGTTCGTCGACCATCTGCCCGGCGAGTTCGCGCAGGGCACGCTCGACGGGGCTCCGGCCGGTCAGCGTCCCCGCGGTCTCCACGAGGGAGGCGCTGAGGCTGTCGCGCCCGCAGGCCAGCGCCAGCTGGTCGTAGTCGAACGGGGGCAGCGGGGCGCCGGGCTTGAACAGGGCGTCGGATGCGGGCGGTTCGTTGAACCAGGACCGGGCGGCCAGGGCCGGGAGCTGAGGGATGATCGTCGCCTGGCAGGCGACGGTTCCCGCGTGTCCCAGGCTGACCACGGGCACGTCCCGCAGGTGCTTCTGGAAGACGCCGACGGTGCCGCCCCGGGTGTAGAGCTGCGAGCCGAGGACGGTGGACAGGTCGTACATCGTGTCGCTGAGCACGCGCGGCAGCAGCGACTTGACCGCGGCCGAGTAGACGCTGGTCTCGGCCGGGTGCAGGTGCAGGGCGCGGGTGGCGACGACGGCCAGGCAGTCGTAGAACAGCAGGTTCACGAAGGCGTTCGCCAGGGTGATCGCCGTGTGCTCGGGGTCGACGGGGGCGCCGTGCCCGGGTTTCTGGGTGCGGTCGACGAGGACGGCGGTACGCAGGCAGGTGTCCACGGCGGCGGCGACCAGGGAGGCCATGACGGTGCGGCTCATCTGGAAGGACCGCAGGGAGGTGGGCACGCCGCTGCCGAGCGGGCCGAGCAGGGCCTGCTCGGGCACCGGGCAGTCCTCGAACGCGACGGAGTCGAAGTGGCAGCCGCGCATGCCGGTACGGGGACGGCGGCGGGTGACCCGGTAGCGGTCGGCCGGCAGGGTCCGCGGATCCAGCAGGAGGGCGGAGTGGCTGCCGCTGCCGGGGCGGTCGTCCGTCCGGCAGAACAGCACGAGGGCGTCGGCCCGGTGCAGGTTGTTGACGACGGACTTGGCGCCGCTCACGGACAGGCCGGCCGCGGTGCGGGTGGCGGCCACCTGGCTGCGGACGAAGTCGTTCGTGTGGGCGGTCTCGTGCTGGGCGATGGCCGCTTTGGAGCCGGACAGCAGCAGCCGGGCGAGCCAGTCGCGCTGGTCCGTGCTGCCGCTCATCCACACGTCCGACGCGGCCATGAAGGTGCTCATGCCGTAGCCGGCGCCGAGGGCGGCGTCGCGCCGGAAGACGGGGCGCATCACGCGCAGCAGGGTCTCGGCGGAGTCGAAGCGCCCGCCGAGTTCGCGCGGCACGTACTCGGCGTTCAGGCCGAACTCGTCGAGGAGGGCTTCCGCGTCCGCGGACAGCGTGCCGCGCCGGTCGGCGACCAGCAGCTTCGCGTACCCGGTGGGGTTGCGGGCGTCGGTGGGGTCTCCCAGCAGGCGCTCCAGCTCGGCGGCCCGGTCCCCCGCCGGCGCACCGGGGGTACGGGGCCGGGGTCCGAGCGTGAGGGTGCTCACCACGGCAGGTCCTGGGCCCGGCGGGCCGCCGACGCGGGGACGGCCTCGTCGTCGGCCGGCAGAAGGGGGGCGTCCACCAGGGCGCGCACGGCGGGGTCGAGGACTTCGTGGAGGCTGGAGAGGCCGCCTCTCAGAAACAGTTTCCGCATCAGGGCGCGCTGGATCTTGCCGCTCGTGGTGCGGCGCAGGGTGCCGGGCCGGACCAGGACGACGTTGCCGACGGGCACGTCGAAGTCGCGTCCGGCCAGGGTCTGGATCCGGCGGGTCAGGTCCTGGAGCCGTGCCGTGTCGGTGTGGGGGACGCGCACCTCGTGCACGATGACGAGTTGTTCGCGGTCGGCGTCCACGGTGAAGACCGCGCCGCCGCCGGCTCCGAGCGCCGGGTCGATCTCGCGGACGGCCCATTCGACGTCCTGGGGGTAGATGTTGCGGCCGTTGAGGATGATGACGTCCTTCAGCCGCCCGGTGACGTACAGCTCGCCGTCCTCGACGACGCCCAGGTCCCCGGTACGCAGGAAGCCGGAGTCGCCGCCGGCCAGGACCGCGTGGAAGGTGTGCGCGGTCTCGGAGGGGCGCCGCCAGTAGCCCTGGGCGACGCTGTCGCCGCGCAGCCAGATCTCGCCCACCCGGCCGGCGGGCAGCGGGCTGCCGCTGACGGGGTCCACGATGCGCAGGTCGAAGTCCTGGTCGACCGGGCCGCTGGAGACCAGCGTGCGGGAGGCCTCGCCGGGCGCGGGGGCGCGCAGTTCGTCGCGTTCGAGAGCGGCCGGGTCGACGGCGCGGTGGCGGTACGGGGCGCCCGGGGTGGTCCCGGAGACGACGAGGGTGGCTTCGGCGAGGCCGTAGGCCGGGTACACGCTTCCGGGGCGCAGGCCCGCGGCGGCGAACCGGGCGGCGAAGGCGTCGAGGGTGTCGGCGCGGACCGGTTCGGCACCGTTGAGGGCGAGTCGCCAGCCGGATAGGTCGAGTCCGGCGAGCTGGGCGTCGGTGACCCGCCGCAGGCACAGGTCGTAGCAGAAGTTCGGTCCGCCGCCGACGGTCACCCCGTGTTCGGAGATCATCCGGAGCCAGTTGACGGGCCGTTTGACGAAGGCGGTGGCGGACATCTGGACGGACGCGGAACCCAGCCACAGGGGGTGCAGCAGGTGCGCGATCAGGCCCATGTCGTGGTAGTGCGGCAGCCAGCTGCCGAACCGGTCGGCGGGTGAGGTGCCGAGCGCCCGTCCGATGGCCGCCTCGTTGGCGAGGAGATTGCGGTGGCTGACCATGACACCACGGGGCCGGGTGGTGGAGCCGGACGTGTACTGGAGGAAGGCCAGGTCGTCGGGGCCGGTCGCGGGCGGTTCCCAGTCCTGCGCGGCCGAGGTCGCGCCGACGATGTCGGAGGCCAGGACGACGGCTTCGGCGCGGGTCTCCATGGCGAGCCACAGGGACACTTCGGCGGCGCTCGCCGCGTCGGTGAGGACGAGCCGCGCGCCGGTGTCCTTGATGATCCCGGAGACCCGGTGCAAGCGCTCGCCCCGGTCGCCGGGGAGCGGGGCGGGCACCGCGATGGCGCCCGCGTAGAGGCAGCCGACGAACGCCTTGAGGAATTCGGGGCCCTGCGGGTGGAGCAGCAGCACCGGCTGGCCCTGGGCGCCATGGGAGCGCAGCCGGACGGCCAGGCTGCGCGCGGCGGCGTCGAGGTCCGCGTACGAGAGCCGTTCCTCGACCGTGCCCGCGGCCGTGTCGCGCAGGAAGATGTGCGCGTCCGCCTCGCCCAGGGCCCGTGCCCGATCCATGATCAGCTCGGTGAACGTTCGGTACTCGGTCAACGTAGGCCCCCTCGTGGTGCGCTCGGGGCAGCAGCGGTACGCCCCTCGTCCGCTCCCACCTGGGCGCCCGCATCGTCCGTTCCGCGGCTAAAGCGGGGCTTGCAGCGTGCGTGTGCGGGGGTTGCGGCGCCCGGTTCAGGGGGGCGCCTGTCCGGAGCCGGGGTCGGTCGCGTGCCTAGCCTGGCGATCGAAATCAGCCGGGGGAGGGCGTATGCGTTTTCGAATACTGGGTCCGTTGGAGGTAGGCAGGGCCGGAGGGCCGGAGCCGGACTCCGGGGGGTCCGGAAACCTGACACCGCGCGCCGCGAAGATCCGGGTGGTCCTGGCCGCGCTCCTGGTACGGGCGAACGAGATCGTCTCCGTGGACACCCTGATCGACGAGCTGTGGGGCGAGGAGCCGCCCCGTACGGCCACCACCACGTTGCAGGTGTACGTGTCCCAGCTGCGCAAGCTGCTGGACGAGGCGGACGCCGAGTACGGCAGGGAAGCGCTGGTGACCCGGGCGCCCGGCTACGAACTGCGGCTGGACCCCGCGCAGCTGGACCTCACCGTCTTCCAGGAGCTGTACGAGCGCGGGCAGGAGCGGATGGAGCAGCGCGAGTACGAGGCCGCTTCGCGGCTTCAGCGCCAGGCCCTGGCGCTGTGGCGCGGCCCCCTGCTTTCGGACACCCCGCACGGTCCGCTGCTGGACGGCACGGCGGTGCGGATGACGGAGGTGCGGACGGCGGCGCTGGAACAGCGGATCCGGGCCGACCTCCACCTGGGACGGCAGCAGGCCCTGATCGGTGAGCTGCAGTCGGTGGTCGCGGAGTTCCCGCTGCGGGAGGAGTTCTTCGCCCACCTGATGGTCGCCCTGTACCGGTCGGGGCGGCAGGCGGACGCCCTCCAGGTCTTCGCCCGGCTGCGGCGCGGGCTGGTGGAGGAACTCGGCATCGATCCCGGCCTGGAACTCCAGACGCTGCACCGGCAGATCCTGGGCGGCGACCCGGAGCTGCTGCGGCCGACGGGGCACGGCGGCGCCGTCGAGGTCTCGGGAGCGGACCGTGCCCGGATCCAGGTCCCGGGTGCCGTGCCGGAACCGGGGACGCCGGACGGCCCCGACGCCCCGGCCGCGCACCGGTCCGTGGTGGAGCTGCCCGCGGCCGACCAGCTGTTCACCGGGCGCGAGGAGGAGCTGGGTGCCCTGGCCGCGCTGCTGGCCGCGCCCGGCGGCCGGATCGTGGTCCTCGGCGGCCAGGTGGGCGTCGGCAAGACCGCCCTGGCCACGGAGGCCGCGCACCGGGCGGGCGAGCGCTTCCCCGGCGGCCGGGTCCTGCTCCGGATGCGGCCCGACGCGCACGAGGGCCGCGAGGGCATGGACGGTCCGGCGGCCGTGGCGCGGATCGCCCGGCTGTACGGCGCCGAGGGCGCCCTGCCCGGGGACGCCCGCGCACTGCGGGACCTGCTGCGGGGGCTGACCGGCGGCCGGCGCCTGCTGGTGGTCCTGGACTCGGTGGACCGCGCGGACCAGGTCGAGCCCTTGGCAAAGGCCCTGCCCGAGGCCAGGTTCCTGGTCACCTGTCGGCGGGTGCCGCCCGGGCTGGACGGGCGGGTGCTCCTCCTCGACGTGCCCGCGCCCAGGGACGCGCGGCGGCTGTTGGTGGCCGCGCGCCGCGGTGCCGGGACGCCGGACGAGGCGGAGGCCACGGAGATCGCCGAGCTGTGCGGACAGCTCCCGCTGGCGCTGCGCGCCGCCGCCCGCGCCGAACCGTGCGCGGCGGCCCGGTTCCGTGGCGCGCCGGGGCGGCTCGTGGAACTGGACGCGGTGGACCCTGGGTTCCTGGACCGGCTGGGCACGGCGTACGAGGACGTCGACAGCACGCGGCAGCGGGAGTTCCGGCTGCTGGGACTGCTGCCCGAGGGCCCTTTCGGGGCGGAGTCGGCCGCCGCGGTCCTGGGCACGGACGCGGCCGGCGCACGAGCCGCGGTGGCGGAGCTGGTGGCGGCCGGGCTGGTCCGGGAGGAACTGCCGAGCGCCGGGCGCCCGGCGTACTACCGGCTGTCCGAACCCCTGCGGCTGCTGGCGGTGGACCGGCTCGCCGCGCACGAACCGGCGGACTCGGTGCGGACGGCCACCGGCCGGTTGTGCGCCGCGTACGAGGAGGCGCTGCGCGAGGTCTCCGGGCAGGTGAACGGGGCCCACTCCCTGGAGTGGCTGGCCCGGCAACGGCCCGCGTTCGTCACGATGGTCCGGCAGGCGGCCCGGTCCGGGCTGTGGGAGCAGACCGTACGCCTGACCGACGCGCTGACCGGTCTGCTGGAGACCCTCGCCGCGTGGGACGACTGGGAGAGCTGCCACCGGCTGGCCCTGGACGCCGCCCATCGGCTGGGCGATCTCCCGGCCCAGGCACGGCTGTTGCGCTCGCTGGGCGACCTGGCCTGGCAGCGGCGCGAACTGCCGGCCGCCGGTGAACTGTACGAACGGGCCCTGCTGGCCGCCGACATCGCCTCCGACCTGCTCGAACGGAGCCGCGCCCTGACGGGCCTGGCCGATCTGCGGCTGGACGCGGGCGCGGTCGACGGCGCGGCGGCCCTCCTCTCCCCCGCTCTGGACGCGGCCGCGCAGGACCCCCGTGCCCGGTTCGAAGCGCTGCGGGTGATGGGGTTGCTCGCGGTCGAGTGCGGGCGCCCGGCCACCGCCGAGGAGCACTTCGGCCAGTGCCTGTCCGAGGCGGTGGTCCTGGGTGACGCCCGTCTGGAGTCCTATGCCCGGCGCCGGCTGGCGGCACTGCGCACCCCGGCCCCGGACTGCTCGGAGGTCCGCCCGGGGGTCTGGCGGCTGCGCTCGGCGGCGTAGAGGGGGGCGGGATCGGCCGGGCCTGTGTCCTTCATTGGCTACGGCCCCGGTTTAGCGGGGCCCCCTAGCATCCGCGCCATGACGGTCCTGCCTGACGACGGGCTCTCCCTGGCCGCCGAGTTCCCCGACCCGACACATGAGCAGTGGCAGCGCCTGGTAGAGGGCGTACTGCGCAAGTCGGGCAGGGACGCCTCCGGCGACGCCGCGGAAGAAGCATTGTCCACCCAGCTCCAGGACGGGCTGACCGCCCGTCCTCTGTACACCGCGCGCGAAAGCCCGCCCGAACCCGGCGCCGTGGGCCTTCCCGGCTTCGCCCCCTTCGTCCGCGGGGGCAGGGCCGCGGGCAACGCCGCGAGCGGCTGGGACGTACGCCAGCGGCTCACGGGCACCGACCCCGCACGCGTGAACGAGGCCGTACTCGCCGATCTGGAGAACGGAGGCACCTCTCTCTGGCTCCCCGTCGGCACCGACGGCATTCCGGCCGGGGACCTCGCCCCGGCCCTGGCCGGGGTCCACCTGGACCTCGCGCCCGTAGTACTGGACGCCGGTGCCGACCACGCGGAGGCGGCACGCGCGTTCCTGGACCTGTGTGCCGAGCGCCGGATGCCCCCCGCGTCCGTACGCGCGAACCTCGGGGCCGATCCGCTGGGCCACGAGGCCCGGACCGGCGAGCCGCTCGACATCTCCGGCCCCGCCGAGCAGGCCCGGGCCCTCGCCTCGCGGTACCCCCTGGTCCGTACGCTGACCGTGGACGTCCTGCCGTACCACGAGGCGGGCGGCAGCGCCGCGCAGGAGCTGGGCCTGTCCCTGGCCACCGGGGTCGCCTACCTGCGCGCCCTCACCGAGCACGGCCTGGACGCGGAAGCGGCCCTGGGCCAGCTGGAGTTCCGGTACGCGGCCACCACCGACCAGTTCCTGACCATCGCCAAGCTGCGGGCGGCGCGCCGACTGTGGGCGCGGGTCGCCGAGGCCTCGGGCGCCCCCGAAGCCGGCGCCCAGCTCCAGCACGCGGTGACCTCGCCGGTGATGATGACCCGGCGCGACCCGTGGGTGAACATGCTGCGCACCACCGTAGCCGCTCTGGCCGCCGGAGTGGGCGGCGCGGACGCGGTCACCGTGCTCCCCTTCGACCACGGGCTGGGCCTGCCCGACGCGTTCGCCCGGCGCATCGCCCGCAACACCTCCTCCATCCTGCTGGAGGAGTCCCATCTCGCCCGCGTGATCGACCCGGCGGGCGGCTCGTACTACGTCGAGCGCCTCACCGACGAACTCGCGCACGCCGCCTGGGCGTTCTTCAAGACCGTCGAGAAGGAGGGCGGCCAGGTGGCCGCGCTGCGCTCGGGCCTGGTCGCCGAACGCCTCGCCGCCACCTGGGCCGAACGCCGGAAGGGCCTGGCCAAGCGCCGCGAACCGGTCACCGGAGTCAGCGAGTTCCCCCTCCTGGCCGAGAAGCCGGTGATCCGTGAGCCCGCGCCCGCGGCTCCGTCCGGCGGCCTGCCCCGCGTTCGGCGCGACGAGGACTACGAGGCGCTGCGGTCCCGCTCGGACGCCCATCTGGCGGCGACCGGGAGCAGGCCGCGCGTGTTCATCGCCGCGCTGGGCCCGGCGGCGGTGCACACCGCGCGGGTCTCCTTCGCCTCCAACCTGTTCCAGGCGGGTGGCATCGAGCCCGTCCACGAGCCGGTGTCCGTCGACCCTTCGACCGTCGCCGAGGCGTACCTCGCGAGCGGTGCGGACGCGGTCTGCGTGTGTTCCAGCGACGCGCTGTACGAGGAGCAGGCCGAGGCGGTCGTCGAGGCGCTCGTCGGGGCGGGTGCGCCGCTGGTGTTCCTGGCCGGCCGCCCGGGGACGTATCGCGGTGTGGACTCGTACGTCTTCGCGGGATGCGACGCGGTCGCCGTGCTGGCCCTTGCCCTCGACCGTATGGACGTGACCCATGAGCAGTAGGAACATCATCCCCGACTTCTCCGCCCTGGGCCTTGGCTCCCCCGCTCCCGTCGGTTCGGACGATCTGTGGCAGGCGGAGGTGAAGGAGACCACGGGGTCGGCCCCGGCCGATCTGCTGTGGGAGACCCCCGAGGGCATCGGCGTCAAGCCCCTGTACACCGGGCACGACCTGGAGGGCCTGGACTTCCTCGGTACGTACCCGGGCGTCGCGCCGTACCTGCGCGGCCCGTACCCGACGATGTACGTCAACCAGCCCTGGACGATCCGGCAGTACGCGGGTTTCTCCACGGCCGAGGAGTCCAACGCGTTCTACCGCCGCAACCTGGCAGCGGGTCAGAAGGGCCTCTCGGTCGCCTTCGACCTGCCGACCCACCGCGGCTACGACAGCGACCACCCGAGGGTGACCGGCGACGTGGGCATGGCGGGTGTGGCGATCGACTCGATCTACGACATGCGTCAGCTCTTCGACGGCATCCCGCTGGACCGCATGTCGGTGTCGATGACGATGAACGGCGCGGTCCTGCCCGTCCTCGCGCTGTACATCGTGGCCGCCGAGGAACAGGGCGTGCCGCCCGAGAAGCTGGCCGGGACCATTCAGAACGACATTCTGAAGGAGTTCATGGTCCGCAACACCTACATCTATCCACCGAAGCCCTCGATGCGGATCATCTCCGACATCTTCTCGTACACCTCGCAGAAGATGCCGCGCTACAACTCGATCTCCATCTCCGGCTACCACATCCAGGAAGCCGGGGCGACGGCCGATCTGGAGCTGGCCTACACCCTCGCCGACGGGGTCGAGTACCTGCGCGCCGGACGCGGCGCGGGCCTCGACGTCGACGCGTTCGCACCCCGGCTGTCCTTCTTCTGGGCGATCGGCATGAACTTCTTCATGGAGATCGCGAAACTCCGCGCCGCCCGGCTCCTCTGGGCCAAGCTCGTGCAACAGTTCGACCCGAAGAACCCCAAATCGCTGTCGCTGCGGACACACTCGCAGACGTCCGGGTGGTCGCTGACCGCGCAGGACGTCTTCAACAACGTCACCCGCACCTGCGTCGAGGCCATGGCCGCCACCCAGGGCCACACCCAGTCACTGCACACCAACGCCCTGGACGAAGCACTGGCCCTGCCCACCGACTTCTCCGCCCGCATCGCCCGCAACACCCAGCTCCTCCTCCAGCAGGAATCCGGCACCAACCGCGTCATCGACCCCTGGGGCGGCAGCGCCTACGTCGAGAAACTGACCTACGACCTCGCGCGACGCGCCTGGCAGCACATCGAGGAGGTCGAGGCCGCAGGCGGCATGGCCAAGGCCATCGACGCCGGCATCCCGAAACTCCGCATCGAGGAAGCCGCCGCCCGCACCCAGGCCCGCATCGACTCCGGCCGCCAACCCGTCATCGGCGTCAACAAATACCGCGTCGAGACCGACGAACAGATCGACGTCCTCAAGGTCGACAACACCTCCGTACGCGCCCAGCAGATCGACAAACTGCGCCGCCTGCGCGAGGAACGCGACGAGCAGACGTGCCAGGCGACGCTGAGTGCGCTGACCGCCGCCGCCGACCGGGGCGACGGCAACCTCCTCGCCCTGGCCGTGGACGCCGCCCGCGCCAAGGCCACCGTCGGGGAGATCTCCGACGCGCTGGAGAAGGTCTACGGCAGGCACGCGGGCCAGATCCGCACCATCTCCGGTGTGTACCGCCACGAGGCGGGCGGGTCTCCTCGCGTCGAACGCACCCGGGCCCTCGTCGGCCGGTTCGAGGAGGCCGAGGGGCGCCGTCCCCGCGTCCTGGTCGCCAAGATGGGCCAGGACGGGCACGACCGGGGGCAGAAGGTCATCTCCACCGCCTTCGCCGACCTGGGCTTCGACGTGGACGTCGGCCCGCTCTTCCAGACCCCGGGCGAGGTCGCCCGGCAGGCGGTCGAAGCTGACGTGCACATCGTGGGCGTCTCGTCCCTGGCCGCCGGCCACCTCACCCTCGTCCCCGCGCTGCGTGAGGCACTGGCGGCCGAGGGCCGCGAGGACATGATGATCGTCGTCGGTGGCGTCATTCCCCCCGCCGACATCCCCACGCTCCTCGACATGGGCGCCACCGCGGTCTTCCCGCCCGGGACCGTCATCCCCGACGCGGCCCATGATCTGGTGGGGCGGCTCGCCGCCGAACTCGGCCACGAGCTGTAGCGGGCCGCCGGCTGTTCCCCCACACGACGACTGCCGCTCGTGGTCACCTGGACGGTGATCACGAGCGGCAGTCGCTTTCCCGGAGGGGTCAGGACGCGGTCAGGACCTCGTGGAGGCGGGCCGCGAAGCCCGTGGGGTGGGTCTTGAGGCCGTTGTGGCCGCCGGGGACGGATTCCAGCGGGGTGCCCAGACGGTCCGCCAGGTTCCGGGCGCAGCGGTAGGACCAGCTGCGCTCGGAGGGGCGGCCGGCCAGCGGGACGACGCGGGCCGGTCCGGACTTGAGGGCGTCGAGGTCGGCGTCGGACATCAGGTGGTGGCGGTAGGAGCCGATCTCGTGGGCGAGGAAGAACTCGATGTTGGCGAGCTGTTCGGGGGTCATGGGCGCCGGTACGACGTCCGGTTCGGCGTCCTGGGCGGTCACGTCGATGTCGTTGAACCGGGCCATGTGGCCCAGCGCGGGGCCCCAGCCGGAGGTGCGGTAGTCGCTCTCGGCGGCGGCGATCAGACCGGCGGCCGCCTCCCGGTCGGCGCCCGTGAGCAGGGCCAGTTCGGACGGCTCGTGCGCCGCGTACACCGACACCAGGTCGGGCCGGCGCGCGGTCAGGTGCAGTCCGATGACTCCGCCGACGCTGTGGCCGAACAGCAGCGAGGGTCCGTCCGCGAGGGCCTCCATCAGCAGCGCCAGGTCCTCGGTGTGCACCTGCGGGCCCAGTTCCGGGGCGGGGTCGCCCACGGCGGAGCGGGACATGCCGCGCCGGTCGTAGGTGACGACCGTGTACCGGTCCGCGAGCCGCTCGACGAGGGCCGCGGTGCGGCGCGCGTCGCCCCCGCCGCCGTCCATCAGGAACAGCAGCGGACCGGTCCCGGTCTTCTCGTAGTAGAGCTCGGTGCCCGGTACGGACACGTGGGCGGTCGTGGTCACCATGCGGGAACTTCCTTGATCGTCACGACGCCGGCGGAGCTGATCCAGCCGGGTCCCTGGGAGAGCAGCAGGACGTGGTCACCGGGCGCGAGCTCTCCGGTGCGCACCAGGTGGTCGAGGGAGATGACCAGGTCGGCGGCGCCGACGTGGCCGACGGAGCGGCCGAAGTCCCAGCTGGAGCGGGACATCGGAAGGCCGAGGGGGGCCATGACCGAGAACTCGATCATGCGCCCGTCCTGGTTGATGGGGATGACGCGGGCGATGTCGGAGGCGTTCAGCCCGGCGTCGACCAGCGAGCGGTGCACGATGTCGAGGTCGAACGCGCCGATCCGTTCGACGGTCTCCGCGAGCGACATCTCCCGCTCGTTGAACAGGGCGGCCCGCTCGGCCACGGCCAGCCGCTCGCCCGCCCCGTCCTGCGGCGGCAGCAGCGACTCGTCGCCGCGGTGCCACGCCTCGAGTTCGGGCAGCGTCCCGGAGTTGACCGAGCGCAGCTCGGCGAAGCCGTCCTCGCTGCTGAGTACGGCCGCGGCCGCCCCGTCGGCGAGGATGTAGGAGTCGCCGAAGCCGCGCCAGCGGTCGATCAGCGGGGTGGAGAAGTTCTGCGCGGTGGTCAGCAGCGCCGTCTCCACCTCGGCGGCGCCGGTCATCTGCCCGACCGCGACCTCCATCGCGGCGAGCATGCCGTTGCAGCCCTGCCGGATGTGCAGCGACGGCACCCGGCCGACCCCGAGTTCGCGCAGGACGTACGCGGGCGGGTAGGACCCGTCGGGCCCCTGGTAGTAGACGCCGCTGTGCACGTGCGACTCGACGTCCTCGGCGTCCAGGCCGGACCGTTCCAGTGCCTGCCGGGCGGCGGTGACCGCCATGTCGAGCGCCGGTATCCCGTCCGACACATGGGTGCCGGTCAGACCGCTCGCCTTGTACACCTCCTCGTCGTAGAGGCCGTCCGCGACCGCGTCCTCGGCACTCACCCGGCGGGGCAGGAACACCCCGACCGAGCTGATGTACACGCCTTCCACTCTCACGCCATGTCTCCTTGGTGACTCGGCTGTCTATCGGCCGAAGATCTGCTGCTTGATGTGCTGGGCCAGCTCAGCCGAGGTGGGCTGGTCGAAGACGACACCGGGCGGCATGCGCAGCGCGGTGACGTCGTTGAGGGCGTTGCGCAGGGCCAGTGCCGAGAGCGAGTCGAAGCCCATGTCCCGGAACTTGCGGTCCGCGTCGATGGCGTCGCCGGAGCCGTGGCCGAGCACGTTCGCCGCGTGCTCCCGGACGAGGTCCAGGAGCAGGGCGTCGCACCCGGCGGCGTCGAGGGCGAGCAGCCGCTGCTTGAAGCCGCCGGCCCCGGCCGGGCCCTCCTTGACGGTGCGTCGGGCCGGTCCGCGGACCAGGCCGCGCCACAGGGCGGGCAGCCGGCCGGCCGCGGCGAGCGCGGCGAGCGCCTCGAAGTCCGGCTCGGCCACGACGACTCCGGCCGCGCCGACCGCCGTCGCGGCGTCCAGCAGCTCCCCGTCGACGGGCCCGGCCGTCCCGGGGCGGCCGGACAGGGCCACGGCCGCGGTCCCGCCGCTGCGCAGCGCCCGCGCCCAGGCTTCCAGGAAGGCGCCGGAAGCCCCTTCCTCCTCGGAGAGCATGACGTAGGCGGCGTCGGGCCCGGCCGCCTCGCGCAGGGCCGGCGCGGTACGGGCCGTGTGGGCCGCCTCGGCGGATACGTCCTCCTGCGGGTCCACGGCGTGGACGACGGCGATGACCGGGTGGGCCGGGGGGACCGCCGCGAGGGCGTCCGCCAGGGCCGTCGGGTCGGCCGGGTCGACCGGGGCGACGGTCACCCGGGCTCCGGCGGCGGTGAGCCCGGCTTCGAGGTCCGCCGTGTCCCGCGTGCCGACCAGCAGCAGGTTCCGCACACCGTGCCGCTCCGCCAGCCGGCGGGCGTACGGCTCGGCCTGCCGGCCGACGACGAGGACCGTGCCCTCGGGGTCGTACGCGGGCCACGTGCCGGCGACCGCCGGGACGAGCCGGGGCACCTTGAGCGTGCTGCGACGCAGGGCCAGTTGGTCGTGCCCCGCGGCGAGGGCCTTGACCAGGGAGCGCCACGACGCCTTGCTCCCGTCGGTGTCGGCCAGGACGAAGCGGTCCGGGTCCGTCTCCTGGGCGGCGCGGACCAGACCCCATACCGCCGCGGCGGCGGGGTCGCCGCCCTGCGGCGCCGAGGCCGCGGTGGCGTCCTTGGTGAGGAACACCAGCCGGGAGCCGGCGAACCGGGCGTCCGCGAGCCAGGTGCGGACGCGCTGTGCCGCCTCCGCCACCTCCCGTCGTACGGAGGTGGCGACGTCTCCGTCCGCGGTGGCCGCCACGGACACCAGGACGACCTCGGGCGCGGGGGCGCCCTCCGCCTCGATCCGGGCCGCCAGGGCGTCGAGACCGGGGTGGGCCTCGGCGTACGTACCTGCGGCCATGAGCCCGGAGCGGGCCCGGAAGGCGTCCTCGCCGACCACCGCCCAGCTGTGCGGGGCCGCTGCGGCCACCGGGGCGGGCTTCTCGTCGGTCCACTCGACGGTGTACTGCCCGCCGCGCTGGGCGGACGCCGCCTGCCGGATCCGGTCGTCGGCCCCGTCCTCCAGCAGCATCGCGCCGACGGTGGCGACGGGCGCCCCGCTGCCGTCCGCGATCTCGATGGCGACGCCGAGGGGTGCGTCGGCGGTGGGCACGACGCGCACGCGCAGGGTGGTGGCGCCGACGGCGTGCAGAGTGACGTCGCGCCACTCCACCGAGGTGGCCCCGGCCGGGAGACCGGTCAGGACGGCGGAGCCGAGCGCCGCCTCCAGCAGGGCGGGGTGCAGGGCGTACCCCGCCGGGTCGTGCCCCTCACCGGACGCGATCTCGGCGTACAGCTCTCCGTCGCGCCGCCAGGCCGCCCGTATGCCGGGCAGCGAACCCGCGTCGAGCGGTTCGGCGTCGAGCGGCGGCCAGGCCTCCAGGTCCCATCCCGGGGCGGGCTCGTCGGCGGCCAGGACGGCCGTGGCGTGCCGGGTCCAGGCGGTGCCCGGAGCCCTGCCCTCGCGGCGGGAGTGCACGGACAGCCTGCGCAGCCCGTCGTCCTCCGGCTCTCCGACCTCGACCCGCAGCTGCACGCCGCCCCGACGGGGTACGACGAGCGGTTCGTGGAGCGTGAGTTCGTCCACCCGGCCGGTACCCGCCTCCTCTCCGGCCCGCAGGGCGAGCTCCAGGAACGTGGCACCGGGCAGCGTCTCCGCGTCGCCGAGCCAGGGCTGGGCGGTGAGCGAAAGGCGCCCCGTGTAGAGCAGTGATCCGGAGCCCGGCAGCTCGACCGCCGCGCCGAGGAGCGGGTGCGGGAGGGCACCGGGGCCCAGGTCGGAGACGGTGGGGGTGGCGGCGTGGGAGGCGGAGAGCCAGTAGTGCTGACGCTGGAAGGGGTACGTGGGCAGGTCGACGGGGTGGCTGACCTCGGGAAGCTGCGGGGTCCAGTCGACGGGGACGCCGTGGGTCCACGCCTGGCCGACGGACAGCAGGAACCGCTCAAGCCCGCCCTCGTCCCGGCGCAACGACGGCACCGCGAGCGCCGCGACCGCACCGGCGGCCTCGAAGGTCTCCTGAAGACCGATCGTCAGAACCGGGTGGGCGCTGGACTCGATGAACGTGGTGAAGCCGTCCGCGAGCAACTTCCACGTCGTCTTCTCGAACTCGACCGTCTGCCGCAGGTTCCGGTACCAGTACCCGGCATCCAGTGCCGCGCTGTCGACCACCTCGTTCGTGACGGTCGAGTAGAACGGGATCTCCGGAACGCGAGGCGCGACCGGCGCCAGGAGCTGCGCCAACTCGGCCTGGATGGACTCCACGTGCGGGGAGTGCGAGGCGTAGTCCACCGCGATACGGCGGGAACGCACCCCGTCCGCGTCGAGCACCGCGACCAGCTCGTCCAGGGCGCTGTCCGTACCCGAGACCACGGTCGAGGACGGGCCGTTGACCGTAGCCACACCCAAGTCGTCCGGCCACCGCGTGAGATACGGGCGCACCGCGTCGGCGGGCAGCGCGACCGACAGCATCCCGCCCCGGCCCGCCAGCGCGATGATCGCCCGGCTCCGCAGAGCCACCACCAGCGCACCGTCCTCCAAGGACAGCGCACCCGACACCACAGCCGCCGCGATCTCGCCCTGCGAGTGTCCGACGACCGCATCCGGCACCACGCCATAGGAGCGCCACGCCTCGGCCAGGGACACCATCACCGCCCACAACGCGGGCTGGATGACATCCACCCGCCCGAGCAGCCCCTCGGGGTCGCCCTGGAGCAGCACCGGCAGCAGATCCCAGTCCGTGTACGCGGACAAGGCACGCGCGCACTCCTCAAGCCGGGACCGGAACGCCGGCGACGCCTCGAACAGGCCCGCCGCCATGCCGATCCACTGCGAACCCTGCCCCGGGAAGACGAACACCGTGCGACCCGTGACCGCCTCACCCGTCACCACCGAGCCGGCCGCATCGCTCCCGGCCAGGGCGCCAAGGCCGGCAAGGAGCTCCGCGCGCCCGCTGCCGAGCACCACGGCCCGGTGGTCGAAACGCTCACGTGAATCGACCAGAGCGGCAGCCACCGCCCCGGCCGACTCCTGCGGATTGCGCTCGACGAAGCCCGCGAGCCGCACCGCCTGCTCACGCAGCGCCGACGGACTCTTCGCGGAGACCACCCACGGCACGTTCGCCGGCGCCTCCGTGTCGGCCCGGTACTCCTGCTCCGGGGCCTGCTCCAGGATCATGTGGGCGTTCGTGCCCGAGATACCGAACGACGACACGGCGGCGCGGCGCGGACGCTCCAGCTCCGGCCACGGCCGCTGCTCGGTCAGCAACTCCACCGACCCCTGGGACCAGTCCACGTGCGACGTCGGCGTGTCCACCCCCAGGGTCTGCGGAAGGACTCCCTCGCGCAGGGCCAGCACCATCTTGATGACGCCGGCCGCACCGGAGGCGGCCATGGTGTGGCCGATGTTGGACTTCAGCGAGCCGAGCCACAGCGGCTGTTCGGCCGAGTGCTCCTGCCCGTACGTCGCGATCAGCGCCTGCGCCTCGATCGGGTCACCGAGCTTGGTGCCCGTACCGTGCGCGTCCACGACGTCGATGTCCGTACCCGTCAGACCGGCATTGGCCAGCGCCTGGCGGATGACGCGCTGCTGGGAGGGGCCGTTCGGCGCGCTGAGGCCGTTGCTCGCACCGTCCTGATTGACCGCCGAGCCCTTGATGAGAGCGAGCACCGGGTGGCCGTTGGCCCGGGCATCCGACAGCCGTTCCAGCAGCAGGACGCCCGCGCCCTCGCCCCACGCCGTTCCGTCGGCCGCGTCCGCGAACGCCTTGATGCGGCCGTCGGTGGCCAGGCCGCGCTGGCGGCTGAACTCGGTGAACATGCCGGGCGTGGCCATCACCGAGACGCCGCCCGCGACGGCGAGCGAGCACTCTCCGCCGCGCAGGGACTGCGCGGCCTGGTGCAGGGCGACCAGCGAGGAGGAGCAGGCCGTGTCCACGGTGATCGCGGGGCCTTCGAGGCCGAGGAAGTAGGCGAGGCGGCCGGATATGACGCTGGTGGTCTTGCCGGTGAGCAGCAGGCCGTCGACTCCTTCCGATGCCTCGTGCATGAGGGAGCCGTACTCCTGGAAGAGCGCGCCGACGAACACTCCGGCCTGGCTGCCCTGCACCGACTCCGGCGGGATGCCCGCTCGTTCGAACGCCTCCCAGGCCGTTTCCAGCAGCAGACGCTGCTGCGGGTCCATGGCGAGCGCCTCACGCGGCGAGATCCCGAAGAAGTCGGCGTCGAACTCGGCCGCCTCGTAGAGGAAGGAGCCCTTGCGGACATAGCTCTTGCGGGAGCGGTCGGGGTCGGCGTCGTACAGGGCCTCCAGGTCCCAGCCGCGGTCGTCGGGCAGGTCGGCGGCGGTGCCGGCGCCCGCGGTGAGCAGTTCCCACAGGTCCTCGGGAGAGGACACCCCGCCGGGCAGCCGGCAGCCGAGGCCGATGATGGCTATGGGGTCGTCGGCGGTCCCGGCGCCGTCGGTCGGCGGGCCCTGACGGACGGCTGCCGGGGCCGCGGTCGTGTCCTCGACGCCGAGCAGGCCGCGCAGGTGGGCGACCATCGCGTCCGGGGTCGGATGGTCGAAGACGGCGGTGGCCGACAGGCGCAGCTTGGTCGCCTCACCGAGCCGGTTGCGCAGTTCGACGGAGGAGAGGGAGTCGAACCCGAGCGTCTTGAACTTGCTGTCGGGCCCGATCGACGCCGGGGAGGAGTGACCCAGCACGGTCGCCGCGTTGGTCCGTACGAGATCCAGCAGGGCCCGGTCCAGGTCGCTGCCGGTGAGTCCGGCGAAGCGGTCTGCGGCCCCGGTGGTCGCGGCGGCCGACGCCGCGGCCCTGCGCGCCGTGCGGGCGCGGACGAGTCCGGAGAGTACGGGCGCCAGCGCGCCGCTGTCGGCCTGGGTACGCAGCCGGGCGAGGTCGAGACGGGCCGGGACCAGGGCGGCGCCGGGGTCGGTGAGCGCCCGGTCGAAGAGGGCCAGTCCCTCGGACGAGCCGAGGGGCACCAGACCGGCCCGCGTCATGCGGGCGAGGTCGGCCTCGTCCAGGTCACCGGTGAGTTCGCTGCGCTGGTCCCAGAAGCCCCAGGCCAGCGAAGTGGCGGGGAGTCCGGCGGCCCGGCGGTGCGCGGCGAGGGCATCCAGGTAGGTGTTGGCGGACGCGTAGTTGGCCTGGCCGGCGCCTCCGATGGCGCCCATGACGGAGGAGAAGAGGACGAAGGCGGCGAGGTCGGTGTCGCGGGTGAGTTCGTGCAGGTGCCAGGCGGCGTCGGCCTTGGGGCGCAGGACGGTGTCGAGGCGCTCGGGGGTGAGTGCGGTGACCGTGCCGTCGTCCAGGGCGCCCGCGGTGTGGATGACCGCGGTGAGGGGGTGGTCGGTGGGTACGGCGGCCAGGAGCGCGGCAAGCGCGTCCCGGTCGGCGGCGTCGCAGGCTGCCAGGGTGACGGTCGCACCGAGGGCTTCGAGTTCGGCCCGCAGGGTGTCGGCTCCGGGGGCGTCGGGGCCGCGTCGGCTGGTCAGGAGGAGGTGGCGGGCTCCGTACGCGGTGACCAGGTGGCGGGCGAAGAGCGCGCCCAGGGTGCCGGTGCCGCCGGTGATCAGGACCGTTCCCTCGGGGTCGAGAGCGGGCGGCACGGTCAGGACGATCTTGCCGACGTTCTGCGCCTGGCTCAGGAAGCGGAAGGCTTCCGGGGCCCGGCGGATGTCCCAGGCACGGACCGGCGAGTGGTGCAGTGCGCCCGACTCGAAGAGGGCGACGATCTCGGTCAGCATGTGCCGGAACTTCTCGGGGTCCCGGTGCGCGACATCGATCAGGTCGAACGCCTGGTAGGCCACCCCGGCATGGGCGGCGGCGACCTCGTCCGCGTCGCGGATGTCGGTCTTGCCCATCTCGACGAAGCGGCCGCCGCGCGGCAGCAGCCGCAGCGAGGCGTCCACGAACTCCCGTGCCAGGCAGTCGAGTACGACGTCCATGCCGCGGCCGTCCGTCGCCTCCCGGAACCGCTCCTCGAAGTCGAGGGTGCGCGAGGAGGAGATGTGCGCGTCGTCCAGGCCGGAGGCCCGCAGCGCGTCCCACTTGGTGGGGCCGGCGGTGCCGTAGACCTCGGCGCCCAGGTGGCGCGCGAGCTGCACGGCCGCCATGCCGACTCCTCCGGCGGCGGCGTGCACGAGGAGGGTTTCGCCGGACCGCAGCCCCGCGAGTTCGACCAGGCTGTAGTAGGCGGTGCCGAAGACGATGGGCATGGCGGCCGCGTCCTCGTACGACCACGTGTCGGGGATACGGACGACGAGCCGGTGATCCACGACCGATACGGGTCCGAAGGAGCCGGGCAGCATGCCGGTGACCCGGTCGCCGACGGCGAGACCGGTGACGTCCGCGCCGGTCTCGGTGATCACACCGGCGCCCTCGGTGCCCATGGACGCCTCGCCCGGGTAGACGCCGAGCGCGATCAGCACGTCACGGAAGTTGAGCCCAGCGGCCCGGACCGCGACCCGCACCTCCAGCGGCCCGAGCGGGGCGGCCGCCTCGGCGCCGGTCACCAGGGTGAGGGCCTCCAGCGTGCCGCGGGCGGTGACGTCCAGGTGCCAGGGCTCGTCCCCGGCCGGGGGGAGCAGGAGGTCGGCGCGCCCCGCCGCACGGGCCAGGCGCGGGACGAGCACCTTGCCCGCGCGCAGGGCGAACTGCGCCTCGCCACAGGCGAGTGCGGCCGTCAGGCCCGCAGCGGAGGCCGGGTCGTCGTCCAGGTCCACGAGGACGAAGCGTCCGGGGTTCTCCGTCTGAGCGGTACGCAGCAGGCCCCAGACGGGTGCGTACGCGGGCGCCCCGGGCGCGGTCGCGGAGTCCGTCGCGACGGCCCCACGCGTCACGACGACCAGGCGGGCGTCGGCGAACCGGTCCTCGGCAAGCCACTCCTGGACCGCGGTGAGCACCTGGTGGACGGCGGCCCGGGCGGCGTCCGGCGTGCACCGGTCGTCCGCCGCGTCCGCGGTCAGGAACAGCAGGGCGTCGGCGGAGTCCCCGTCCGTCCGCGCGTCGCGGAGAGCGGTGAGGTCCGCGTAACGGGTGGCCCGTACGGAAGCGGGCCCGGCCCCGACGACGACGAACGGCCGGGCTTCGGTGTCCTGGGCGGCCTGCACCGGGGTCCAGTCCAGGTGGTACAGCGCGTCGTCGGCGCCAACGGAGCCCTGCCCCAGCTGGGCGGGGTCCACCTCGCGGAGTGCGAGGGAGGTGAGGGTGGCGACGGGTTGTCCGGTGGTGTCGGTGATGTGGAGGGTGATGCTGTCGGTGGGGGTGGGGGTGATGTGGACTCGGACGGTGGTGGCGCCGGTGGCGTGGAGGTGGATGCCGGACCAGGCGAAGGGCAGGCGGGGTGCGGGCAGTTCGGTGCCGGGGGTCAGGAGTGCGGTGTGGAGGGTGGCGTCGAGCAGGGCGGGATGGATGCCGAAGGTGTCGGCATCCTGGTGCTGGTCCTCGGCGAGGGAGACCTCGGCGAAGACATCTTCCCCGTTGCGCCATGCGGCCTGGACACCCTGGAAGGCGGGCCCGTACTCGTAACCCGCCGCCGCCAGTTCCTCGTACAGCGTGCTCGTGTCCAGCCGGACCGCCCCGGCCGGCGGCCACACCGCATCGGCGGACACCCTGGGGGTGTTGCCGTGGCCGAGTTCGCCGGTGGCGTGCCGGGTCCAGAGGGCGCCCTCGGTGTCGGGGCGGGAGTGGATGCCGACGCTGCGGCGGCCGTCCTCGTCGGGCTCGCCGACCTCGACGCGCAGGAGGACGGCAGCGGAACCGGTGAGGACGAGGGGGGCTTGCAGGGTGAGCTCTTCAAGGACCTCGCAGCCGGTCTCGTCGGCCGCGTGCAGCGCGAGGTCGACGAAGGCGGTGCCGGGCAGCAGGACCGTGCCGGAGACGGCGTGGTCGGCGAGCCACGGGTGCGACTTCAGCGAGAGCCGACCGGTGAAGACGGTGCCGTCGGAGCCGGCCAGGTCGATCACGGCACCCAGGAACGGGTGCGCGGCGGTGGTGAGCCCGGCGGTGGAGACGTCACCGGTCGTCTTGACGGGGTCGAGCCAGTAGCGGGTGCGCTGGAAGGCGTACGTGGGCAGGTCGAGCGGGTGCTGGGGCTCGGGGAGGGCTGTGGTCCAGTCGACGGGGACGCCGTGGGTCCATGCCTGACCAACGGAGAGCAGGAACCGGTCCAGGCCGCCTTCGTCCCGGCGGAGCGACGGCACTGCGAGCGCCGCGACCGCTTCGGCGGCCTCGAAGGTCTCCTGAAGACCGATCGTCAGGACCGGGTGAGCACTCGACTCGATGAACGTGGTGAAGCCGTCCGCGAGCAGGGCCCGGGTCGTCTTCTCGAACTCAACCGTCTGACGCAGATTCCGGTACCAGTACCCCGCGTCCAGGACCGCGCTGTCCACGACCTCGTTCGTGACGGTCGAGTAGAACGGAATCTCCGGCACCCGGGGAGCGACCGGGGCCAGGAGCTGCGCCAGCTCGGCCTGGATCGACTCGACGTGAGGGGAGTGCGAGGCGTAGTCCACCGCGATACGACGCGAACGCACCCCGTCCGCGTCGAGCACCGCAACGAGCTCGTCCAGAGCGCTGTCCGTACCCGAGACCACGGTGGAGGAGGGGCCGTTGACCGTGGCCACGCTCAGGTCGTCCGGCCACCGCACCAGGTACGAGCGCACCGCGTCGGCGGGCAGCGCGACCGAGAGCATCCCGCCCCGGCCCGCCAGAGCGATGATGGCCCGGCTCCGCAGAGCCACCACCAGGGCGCCGTCCTCCAAGGACAGCGCACCCGAGACGACAGCAGCCGCGATCTCGCCCTGCGAGTGCCCCACCACCGCATCCGGCAGGACCCCGTAGGAACGCCACGCCTCGGCGAGGGAGACCATCACCGCCCAGAGAGCGGGCTGGATCACGTCGACCCGTTCCAGCAGGCCCTCCGGGTCACCGTCCAGCAGGACCGGCAGCAGATCCCAGTCCGTGTGTACGGACAAGGCACGCGCACAGTCTTCGAGCCGGGCCCGGAACGCCGGCGACGCCTCGAACAGGCCCGCCGCCATACCGATCCACTGCGAACCCTGCCCCGGGAACACAAACACCGTACGGCCCGCGACCGCCTCGCCCGCCGCTCCGGCATCCGCACGCAGCGCGTCCAGCAGTTCCTGCCGGGTGCTGCCGACCACGGCCTTGCGCTGCCCGAACACCGTACGGTGCGAGACCAGGGCGGTCGCAACAGCGCCCGGCGTGAGCTCCGGGGCACTCTCCACGAACTCCGTCAGACGAGCCACCTGATCACGCAGGGCCTCTTCAGTCCGACCGGACAACACCCACGGCACCACACCACCGACGGAAACCTCCGGCAGCGACGCCTCCGGGGCCTCCTCCAAAATCATGTGCGCGTTCGTGCCCGAGATCCCGAACGAGGACACAGCCGCACGGCGCGGGCGGTCCAGCTCGGGCCACGGCCGCTGCTCGGTCAGCAGCTCCACCGAGCCCTGGGACCAGTCCACGTGCGACGTCGGGTCGGTGACATTCAGCGTCTGCGGGAGGATTCCCTGACGCATCGCCATGACCATCTTGATCACACCACCCACGCCTGCGGCGGCCATGGTGTGCCCGATGTTCGACTTCAACGACCCCAACCACAAAGGCTGTTCGGGGGCCCGCTCCTGCCCGTAGGTGGCGATCAGGGCCTGCGCCTCGATCGGGTCACCGAGCTTGGTCCCCGTCCCGTGCGCCTCCACCACATCGACGTCCGTGCCGCTCAGACCCGCATTGGCCAGGGCCTGACGGATGACACGCTGCTGAGAGGGGCCGTTCGGCGCGCTGAGCCCGTTGCTCGCACCGTCCTGGTTGATCGCCGAACCCTTGACGAGAGCGAGAACCGGGTGGCCGTTCGCCCGGGCATCGGACAGCCGCTCCAGGAGGAGGACGCCCGCGCCCTCGCCCCAGGCCGTGCCGTCCGCACTGGCGGAGAACGCCTTGCACCGGCCGTCCTGCGACAACCCCTGCTGCCGCGAGAACTCCACGAACATCCCCGGCGACGACATCACCGTCGCACCACCGGCCAGGGCAAGCGAGCACTCACCACTGCGCAACGACTGAGCCGCCAGATGCAGAGCGACCAGAGAAGCCGAGCACGCCGTATCGACCGTGACCGCCGGGCCTTCCAGGCCGAGGGTGTAGGAGATACGGCCCGAAGCAACACTCGCCGTGTTGCCGGTGAGGAGGTACCCCTCCGTCCCCGCAACCGGCTCCGCCAGGCGCGGACCGTACTCCCCGGTCATCGCACCGACGAACACACCCGTCCGACTGCCCTTGAGCGACTGCGGAACAATTCCGGAACGCTCCAGCGCCTCCCACGCCGTTTCCAGCAGCAGGCGCTGCTGCGGGTCCATGGCGAGCGCCTCACGCGGCGAGATCCCGAAGAACTCCGCGTCGAACCCGTCCACCCCCTCCAAGAACCCGCCGTACCGGGCGTAGGACTTGCCCGGCACGCCGCGCTCGGTGTCGTACAGCCCCTCGACATCCCAGCCACGGTCCTCCGGCCAGTCCCCGATCGCGTCCCGGCCTTCAGCGACCAGCCCCCACAGCCCTTCCGGGGAGACCACTCCACCCGGATAGCGGCAGGCCATGCCCACAATCGCCAACGGCTCGTCGGAGCCGGAGGCAGAAACGGCGTCGGGGAGGTCGCGCGCATCGCTGGTGCCGAGCAGCGCCGTCACGATGTGGCGGGCCAGCACGAGCGGCGTCGGGTAGTCGTAGACGAGCGAGGACGGCAGAGCGATGCCGAGGTCGGCGGCCAGGCGGCTGCGCAGCTCGACGGACGACAGGGAGTTGTGGCCCAGCTCCTTGAAGGGCAGGGCGGGGTCGAGCACGTCGGTCGCGTCGTACTCCAGCACCTCTGCGGTGTGGCGGCAGATGAGGTCCGCGATCAGCGCCTCCCGCTGCCTCTCGTTCAGCCCGCGCAGCCTGCCGGCCCAGGTCGTCCCGTTCTCGACCTCGTCGGCCTCCTGCTCGGGGGCGGGGGCGGAGGACGCCTGGGGTGCGTCGGGGACGTCGATCCAGTAGCGCTTGCGCTGGAAGGCGTACGTGGGGAGCTTGACCCGGTTCCCGCCCGGCAGGAAGGCGGTCCAGTCGACATCGGTCCCGCTGGAGTAGGCGGTGCCCAGCGCCCGGAGCAGTGTTTTGGCCTCGTCACGCTCACTCTTGAGTGCGGAGGCTGCGGTGGGGGTGTCCAGGGTGTTCTGAACGAGGGACGTCAGGACGGGATCCGGGCCGAGTTCGAGGTACGTGGTGATGCCCTGGGCGTCCAGGGTGCGGATGCCGTCATCGAAGCGCACCGCCGCACGGATCTGACGCGCCCAGTAAGCGGGGTCCGTCAGCTCGTCCGCGACCTGGCCGGTGACGTTCGATATGACGGTGATGTGCGGCTCGTTGAACGTGAGGGAGCCGATCTCCTGCTCGAACTCGGCCAGGGCCGTGTCCATGTGGCCGGAGTGGAACGCGTGCGAGACCGTGAGGCGCTTGACCTTGACCCCACGGCTACGGAACAGCTCCTCCAACGCCTCAACCGCGTCCGCGTCACCGGAGACGACCACCGCTGCCGGACCGTTCACCGCAGCCAGCGACACACCCTCGACCAGCTCCGGGACCACATCGGCTTCCGGCGCGGCGATCGCGAGCATCGCCCCGCCCGCACGCGCGGCCTGCATCAGCCGGCCTCGTACCGCGACCAGCGCACACGCGTCCTCCAGCGAGAACACCCCCGCCGCGAACGCGGCGGTCACCTCACCGATCGAGTGACCGATCAGCGCATCCGGACGCACACCCCACGACGACACCAACGTGAAAAGAGCCGACTCAAGCGCGAACAGGGCGGCCTGCGTGAACCGGGTCTGATCCAGCACCGGATCGCCCCCGAACACCACATCCTTCAACGACCGGCCCAGAGGCACGTCCAGATGCGCACAGGCAGCATCGAACGCCTCGGCGAAGACCGGGTACGCCTCATACAGCTCCCGGCCCATCCCTGCCCGCTGGCACCCCTGCCCCGTGAACAACAACGCCGTACCCGCAGCACCCGCCACCGGCCGGCCGCCCCGCACCGACTCCAGACCCGCGACCAGCTCCGCACGATCCGCACCGATCACCACCGCGCGGTGCTCGAAAACCGTGCGCGACGAGGCCAGCGAGTACCCGACATCCAGCAGCGACGGGTCAGAGCCGCGTACGAACTCGGCGAGCTTGTCCGCCTGCGCGCGCAGTGCCTCCGCGCTGCGCCCCGAGACCACCCACGGCACCAGGACCGGGTCCGCACCCTGCACGGCAGGGGCCCGCTCGGGGGCCGGGCGGAGAATCAGGTGGCAGTTCGTCCCGCCCATACCGAACGAGGACACACCCGCGATACGGGATCCCTCCCACACACCCGTCGATGTCTGGACCCGCAGATTCAATTCATCAAGATCAATCGCCGGATTCACCGACTCGAAATTCAGACTCGCCGGCACCACCCCATACCGCACCGACATCGCGGCCTTGATCAGACCGACAATCCCCGCCGCACCCTCCAAATGCCCGACATTCGTCTTCGCCGAACCCACGAGAAGCGGCTCGGCGCGCCCCGGGGCATTCCCCAGCACCATTCCCAGAGCCGCGGCCTCGACCGGATCACCCAACGCCGTCCCGGTCCCGTGCAGTTCCACGTAACCGACCTCGCCCGGCGCCACACCCGCCCGCTCACAAGCAAGCCGCAACACCCCGGCCTGACCCTCCACACGCGGAGCCGTCAGACCATCACCACCACCATCATTGTTGACCGCACCACCCGCGATCACACACACCACATCATCACCATCAGCGACCGCATCCTCCAGCCGCTTCAGAACAACAAGACCCCCACCCTCACCCCGCACATAACCATTCGCCCGGCCATCGAAAACAAACGCACGCCCATCCGGCGACAACCCACCGAACTTCGACACCGCCACCGAGGACTCCGGCGCCAGCATCAAATTCACCCCACCCGCCAACGCCAACGACACCTCACCACGACGCAACGCCTCACACGCCTGATGCACCGCCACCAACGCCGACGACTGACCCGAATCCACCACCAACGACGGACCCGTCAAACCCAACAGAAACGACACCCGATTCGCGATCACACTCCGCGCAAGACCCGTCGACGTGAAAGCACCGATCCCCTCCACACCACCTCGACGCGCCAAAACCGCATAATCGTCCGCCATCGCCCCCACGAACACACCCGCGGCAGACCCCCGCACCGAACCCGCCACCACACCGGCGTCCTCGAACGCCTCCCACGCCAACTCCAACACCAACCGCTGCTGCGGATCCATCGCCACAGCCTCACGCGGCGAAATACCAAAGAACCGCGCGTCAAAACCATCAACCCGACTCAAAAACCCCGCACGCCGAGCCACCGACTTCCCCGCCACCGACGGATCGGGGTCATAAAACCCCTCACCGTCCCAACGATCCGAAGGCACCTCGCCCACCGCATCGAGCCCACCGACCAGCCCCTCCCAGAACTCCCCCGGGCCACTCTCGGCACCCGGGAATCGGCACGACATTCCGACAACGGCAATGGCCATGGACTCGTTCATCTGGTTCAGCCTCGATCCGTGTTCATGAGCGAGTCCACATAGCTCGCCAGCGCTTCGAAAGTGGGGTGGTCGTAGACGACCGTGGCGGGCAGGTCGACACCGGTCGACTCGATGACCTTGTTGCGGAGGTCGACCGCCATCAGGGAGGTGAAGCCCAGTTCCAGCAGCGGGGTCTCGACGTTCACCTCGGACGGTGAGTCGAGGCCCATCACCTCGGCCGCGACCTCCAGCACGGCGGCCAGGATGAGCGCGGGGCGGTCCGCCGCCGGGGTCGCCGCCAGGCGGGCCGCGGTGGACGGTGTGCTGTCCTCGGGGACCTCGTCCGCGGGCACCGGCACCGCGGTGTCGGTGCGGGCGCGCCCGGGACCGGCGGTGACCCGGGGCGCGACCTCGTCGAGCCAGTACCGGCGGTGCTGGAAGGCGTACGGGGGAAGGGCGACCGTGCGGGGGGCGGAGCCGGCCGTCGCGGCCGGCCAGTGCACGGAGCGGCCGCCGACGTGCAGGCGGGCCAGGGCGGCCAGGAAGGCGAGGGGCTCCTCCTGGTCGCGGCGAGCCAGGGCGATGACACCGGCGCGGGCGCTGTCGGAGGTGTCCGCGAGGATCTCGGTGATCATCGAGGTCAGGACGCTGTCCGGGCCGGCCTCCAGGAAGGTGGCGACGCCCAGTTCGGCCTGCCGGCGGATGCCGGAGGCGAAGCGGACGGGGCGGCGGACGTGGTCGGCCCAGTAGCCGGGGGTGAGGAGTTCGTCCCCGGCGACGTCCCCGGTGAGGTTGGAGACGACGGGAATGGTGGGCCGGTGGTAGATGAGCTGCTGGGCGACGGTCTCGAACTCGGCGAGCATCCCGTCCATGTGCGGGGAGTGGAACGCGTGGCTGACCTTGAGCAGCTTGGTGCGGCGGCCCTGCGCGGTGAAGGCGGCGCCGATCTCCCGTACGGCTTCGGGGTCACCGGAGATCACCACGGAGGAGGGGCCGTTCTCGGCGGCGAGGGAGACCTCGTGCTCCCGGCCCGCGAGGAGCGGTTCCGCCTCGGCGGCGGTCGCCTCGACGGCCAGCATGGCGCCGCCGCCGGGCTGGGCCTGCATGAGGCGGCCGCGGGCGGCGACGAGGACCGCCGCGTCGGACAGCGACCAGACACCGGCGACATGGGCGGCCGCGAGTTCGCCGACGGAGTGGCCGGAGACGAAGTCCGGGGTGACGCCGAAGTGTTCGAGCAGGCGGTACAGGGCCACCTCGACGGCGAAGATGCCCGCCTGGGTGTAAGCGGTCTGGTGGACGAGTTCGCCGTCGACCGCCGGGTCCTCGCCGAGGAGCACCGTACGCAGGGGGATGTCGAGATGGCGGTCGAGCTCCGCGCAGACCTTGTCGAAGGCCTGGGCGAACGCGGGGAAGCGGGCGTACAGCTCGGCGCCCATCCCGGGCCGCTGGGAGCCCTGTCCGGAGAACACCACGGCCAGCGGTGCCTTCGCGGCAGGGTCGGGGGCGCCCTTGGTGAGGCCGGGCGCACCGGCGCCGCGGGCGAGCTTCTCCAGGCCCTGGATCAGCTGGGCGGGCTCGCTGCCGACGAGGACGGCCCGGTGGGCGAAGGGGGTGCGGCCGGTGGCCAGGGTGTGGGCGACGTCGACGGTGGCGGTGGGGGTGCGGTGCAGGTGCGCGGCGAGGCGGGCGGCCTGGTCGCGCAGCGCCTTGGGGGTGCGGGCGGCGAGCGGCCAGGCGACGGCGGTGTCGCGTGCGGCGGGGCGTTCGTCCTCCTGCGGGGCCTCCTCCACGATCACATGGGCGTTGGTGCCGCTGATGCCGAAGGAGGAGACTCCGGCGCGGCGCGGACGTGCCGGGTCGCGCGGCCAGGCGACGGGTTCCTGGAGCAGGGCGACGCTGCCGGAGCTCCAGTCGATGTGGGAGGTCGGGTTCTCGGCGTGCAGGGTGCGCGGCAGGAGTTGGTGGCGCAGGGCCATGACGGTCTTGATGACGCCGCCGACGCCCGCGGCGGCCTGGCTGTGTCCGATGTTGGACTTGAGGGAGCCGAGGCGCAGCGGGCGGCCGGGCTCCCGTCCGGGGCCGTAGGCGGCCTGGATGGCCTGGCCCTCGACGGGGTCGCCGAGGGTGGTGGCGGTGCCGTGGGCCTCGACGGCGTCGATCTCGCCGGGGGTGAGCCGGGCGTCGGCCAGGGCCTCCTGGATGACCCGCTCCTGGGCGGGGCCGTTGGGGGCGGTCAGGCCGTTGCTGGCGCCGTCCTGGTTGACGGCGCTGCCCCGGATGACGGCGAGGACGGGGTGCCCGGCCTTCCGGGCGTCCGAGAGGCGTTCGAGGTAGAGGACGCCGACACCCTCGGCCCAGCCGGTGCCGTCGGCCTCGGCGGAGAAGGAGCGGCAGCGGCCGTCCGTGCTCAGCCCGCGTTGGCGGGCGAACTCGGTGAAGACGGTGGGGGTGGCCATGACCGTGACGCCGCCCGCGAGGGCGGAGGCGCACTCGCCGCGGCGCAGCGACTGGACGGCGAGGTGCAGGGAGACCAGCGAGGAGGAGCAGGCCGTGTCCACGGTGAGGGCGGGACCGTGCAGGCCGAGGGTGTACGAGATGCGGCCGGAGGCGACGCTGGCGGCGCTGCCGCTGCCGATATAGCCCTCGAAGCCCTCGGGGGCGGGGTTCAGCCGTGCGCCGTAGTCGTTGTACATGACGCCGACGAAGACCCCGGTGCGGCTGCCGCGCAGGGACCGGGGGTCGACACCGGCCTGTTCAACGGCCGCCCAGGCGTGTTCGAGCAGCAGGCGCTGCTGGGGGTCGATGGTGAGGGCTTCCTTGGGGGTGATCCCGAAGAGCCCGGCGTCGAACGAGGCGGCTCCGGGCAGGAAGCCACCGTGGCGCGTGTAGCAGGTGCCGGGGGACTCGGGGTCGGGGTCGTAGAGGGCGTCGAGGTCCCAGCCGCGGTCGGCCGGAAAGTCTCCGACGGCGTCGGTGCCGGAGGCGACCAGGTCCCAGAGGTCGTCGGGCCCGGCGACGCCCCCGGGGTAGGCGCAGGCCATGCCGACGACGGCGATGGGCTCGTGGTGCCGGTCCTCCAGGTCCCTGATGTGCTGCCGGGCCTCGCGCAGATCGATCGTCATCCGCTTGAGGTAGTCGAGCAGCCTGGCGTCTTCGCCGGTCGCGGTCGTCATGTCTCCCCCTTCCCTTGTGGGTGGTGCGTCACTGGTTGTTCGTCTTGCGGATGCGGGCCGCGAGCCGGGCAGGTGTCGGGTCGGCGTACAGGTCGGCCATGGCGAGGGTTGTTCCGGTGGTGTCCTCGACCCGTTGGACGAGCTGGGCGCCGAGCAGCGAGTGACCGCCGTGCGCGAAGAAGTTGGCGTCGGCGTCGATGTCCGTGCGTTCCAGGAGCTGCTGCCAGAGGGCGATGAGCGCGACGGTGAGCTCGTCGCCCTGGTGGGTGGTGCCGCCGGTGTCCGTGCCGCGTTCGTCGCGGAGCCGGGCGGCGAGGCGCTTGAGGGCCAGGTAGTCGGTCTTCTGGCTGACGGTGGTCGGGAACGTGTCGACGGCCAGGAATTCCTGGGGCACGGCGGCGCCGGGCAGGCCGGCCCGGGCGTGTTCCCACAGCAGGTCGGCGAGGGCGGCCGGGCCGGTGTCCTGGGCGGGCTCGACGAAGGCGACGAGCAGCGGCCCGCCGGGGGCTTCGTCGTCGACGACGACGGCCACTCCGCGCACCTGCGGGTGCTCCAGGAGTACGGCTTCCACCTCGCCGAGTTCGATGCGGTTGCCGCGCAGCTTGACCTGGCGGTCGGCCCGGCCGTGCAGGGCGAGGCGCCCGTCGGGGAGCCAGCAGGCGAGGTCGCCGGTGCGGTAGTGGCGGCCGTATGAGGGGTGGGTGGCGAAGCGTTCGGCGGTCAGCTCGGGGCGGCCGTGGTAGCCGAGGGCGACCCCGGTGCCGGCGATGCAGAGTTCGCCTCGGACGCCGACGGGCAGTTCGCGCCCGTCCGGGTCGGTGATGAAGGCCCGGGTGTTGTTCATGGGGCGGCCGATGTCGATGGCGGTGGCGCCTTCGGGGACGGTGCCGCAGGTGGAGTAGATGGTGGTCTCGGAGGGGGCGTAGGCGTTGCGCAGGGTGCAGCCGGCTGCGGTGATACGGCGGGCCAGCGCGGGCGGCATCGGTTCGCCGCCGGTGACGCCGCGTCGGCCGGCCAGCCAGTGGCCCGCCTTGTCCGCGATGAGCCGCCAGGTGGTGGGGGTGGCCTGGATGATGCCGACGTCGTGGCGTTCGAGGACGTCGAGGAGGGCCTGGCCGTCGCTGCGGGCCGCTTCGGGGGCGACGGCGATCCGGCCGCCGGTGACGAGGGGGAGGAAGAGCTCCAGGGCGGAGATGTCGAAGGTGAAGGTGGTCAGCCACAGCGTCACGTCGGCGGCGCCGGCGCCCAGTTCGTGGCGGAAGTGGTGGATGACGTTGGCGGCGCCCCGGTGGGTGATGACGGTGCCCTTGGGCTTGCCGGTGGAGCCCGAGGTGTAGATGAGGAAGGCGGTGGCGTCGGGGGCGGGGAGGTCCACCGGCTCCCCGACGGTCGGGTCCGTGCCCTGCGACGGCGTGGCGGGGACCACGGCCGCCATGGGTTCCACGGTCACGGCGGACCCGGCGGCCACGTCGATGCCGGGCGCGGCGAGGACCACGGCGGCGCCGGAGTCCTCCAGCAGATAGGCGGTGCGCTGGGCCGGGTGGTCGGGGTCCAGGGCGAGGTAGGCGGTGCCCGCCAGCCAGGCTCCGAGGACGGCGGCGGCGAGCTGCGGGCCGCGTCGGGCGGCGAGCGCGACGATGTCGCCGGGGCGGGCTCCGGCGGCGCGCAGCAGGTCCCGGTCGGCGAGCGCGGTGTCCCACAGCTGCTGGTAGGTCGTGGTGTGTGCGCCGTCCTCGACGGCGACGGCGCCGGGAGTGGCGGCGGCCGTGGCGGCGACGGCCTCCAGCAGGGTGGCGGGGGTGACCTCGGTGCCGGTGGCGTTGGCGGTGTCGATGACGGCCCGGTCCCGCGCGCCGTGCAGGGGCAGTTCGCCGAGCGGGCGGTCGGGGTCCTGGCCCAGGGCGACGAGCAGGGCGTCGTAGCGTTCCAGCAGGAACTCGGTGTCGTCGCGGGAGAGGACCTCGGTGTAGAAGACGCCGCGGACGCGAATCTCCTCGGGCGAGGCGAGGAAGAAGAATTCCAGGTCGAACTTGCTGTAGCCGTTCTCCACGAGCAGCCGCCGGGCGGGGACGCCGTCGATGTCGAAGCTGGTCAGCCCGGCGTTGGGCACGTAGTTGAACAGGTGCCGGAAGACGGTGTTGCGCCAGGTCGCGCCGGTGTGCTCGATCTCCGGAAGCAGGACGTCCACCGGCACGTCGGCGTGGGTGATGGCGCCGAAGAAGGCTTCGCGGGCCTCGGCGGCGAGGGTCCGGAAGCCGGCGCCCATGTCGACCCGGGCGCGCAGGGGGAGGGTGTTGACGTGGTAGCCGACGGTTCCGGCGGCGTGGGCGGGGCGGACGTTGGCGGGCGAGCCGACCACGAGGTCCGGCCCGGCGCCGTGCCGTGCGAGCAGCAGGTAGTAGGCGGCGAGGAGGACGACGGCTTCGGGGGCCCGTACCTCCCGCTGGAGGCGGCGGACGGCCTCGTGGGCCTCGGCGGACAGGGTGTGCAGGACCGAGTCGCCGGTCAGCGTGGGGTCGGGCCGGTCCTCGGTGCCGCAGTCCAGTCCGAGGGCCGAGGGGTCGAAGCCCTTCAGGTGCTCGCGCCAGTAGGCGAGGCTCTCGTCGGTGGGGGCGGCGGTGGCGAGGGCCGGCTGGGGGGTGGCGAGGTCCTCGGGCACGTCGAGACCGGCGGCGACGGCCTCGTAGACGCGGGTGAGCTCGTCGAGCAGGATCGCGGCGGAGACGGTGTCGAAGACGATGTGGTGGACGACCAGGCAGAAGACGTCCCCCTCCGGGCCCTGGAGGTGCCCGGCGCGCAGCAGCGGCTGCCCGTCGAACGTGAAGGGCCGGGCGACGAGCGCGGCCACCGCCGCGTCGGTGCCGCCGGCCGCGACCGCCATGGTGCTGACGGTGGCGGCGAACCGGTCGGCCGGGACGGTCTGCTTGACGAGTCCGCCGTCCGTGCCGTGGAAGACCGTGCGCAGCGCCGGGTGCCTCCGTACCAGGGCGTCCAGGGTCTGCTGCAGCTCCCACTCCCCCAGCGGCTCCTCGGTGGTGAAGACGACCGAGAGGTTGTTGACGGCACCGGAGGGGACGAGCTTTTCGAGCAGCCACAGCGCCTGCTCCTTGCGGCTGGCCGCCGTGAGTACGGCGTGGGCCGGGCCGTTCCCCGGGGTCTGGGCTGAGGTGAGCATTCCGGATTCCTGTCTGTGACCTGGGAGAGGGAGTACGGCCGGCCGTGCGCGCGGGGTCAGGAAGCGAGCAGGAGCTCGGTGACGGCCTGGGCGACCACGGGGCTGCTGAGCAGTTCCACGTGCGGGGTGTCGAAGCGGAGCTCGTCCGCGACGAGGGCGGCCTTGTGGTCCGGGTTGAGCATGCGGAACCCGTTGAGTCCGCTGGTCGCGGTGGCGGAGGTGATGGCCGTGGAGCGCAGCCAGGCGGCCGCCGGTTCGATCTGCTCGGCGGTCGAGAGGTAGGTGAGGAACGCGCCCGCGGTCTCCGTCATCTCCGCGCGGCGCCGGTCGTCCAGGCCGAGCTTGTCGCAGGCCGTCTGGGCGAGGGCGTGGTAGAGCAGGAGGAGCCGGCGGGCGAGGTCGCCGAGGCTCACGCAGGTCTCCTGGGCGCGCTGCGCCGAGTCCTGGACGCGGCCGACCTCGGCGGCGCCGACGGCGGGCTCCATCTGGCCGACGGCCTTGTGGAACTGCCAGTACATGCTGGCGGCCGCGGCCCGCTCCGGGTCGAAGAGGATCGTCTGCGGGAAGGAGCCCTGCCACTTCTCGACCTCTTCGGCGATGGCGGCCGCGTAGACGCTGCCCGCGCAGAACGCGAGGACGGCCTTGACCCGCTTGCCGCTGGTGCGGACCTCGTCGACCCACTGCTTGACGTACGCGTCGGCGGGCAGGTCGGGGCGGGAGGCCACGGCCGCGGGAAGGGTCTCCCAGACGGTGAAGCCGGTTCCGAGGAGCGGGACGAAGTCGCTGAAACGAGCCTCGCCACGGCCTGTGGCGTCGAAGTCGACGGCGAGGACGACCTCGTCGGTGTCGCCGGCGATGAGCTCTTTCCACGTGCTGAGGCTGGTCATGGGTTCCGGTTCCGTTCTGTGGTGAAGGGTCGGTCGGTTCGGGTGCTGCGGCCGGGCAGGGGGCTCGGGAGCTAGAAGCTCCCGCCGAACTCCTGGTCGATCAGGTCGAGGAGCTCGGTCGCGGAGGCGGACTCGATGTCGGCGGCCTCCCGGGCCGCCGCGCCGTCCGCCGCTCCCGCCCAGCCGGCGAGCAGCTCTTCCATCCGGGCCGCGACGGTGCGGCGCAGGTCGTCGCCACCGGCATCGGCGGCCAGGTTCCCGAGCGATGCCTCCAGCCGGTCGAGGTCGGCGAGTACGGGCTGCCTGTCGACGACGGGTTCGGCCAGCTTGTGGACGTACTCGGTGAGTTCGCGGGGGTTCGGGTGGTCGAAGACGAGGGTGGAGGGCAGGGCCAGGCCGGTGGCCGCGCCGAGCCGGTTGCGCAGTTCGACGGCGGTCAGGGAGTCGAACCCGAGGGACTTGAAGGACAGGTCGTCCTCGATCCGGGCCGTGTCGGCGTGGCCGAGCACGACCGCGATGGTCGTACGGACCAGCTCCCGGACGATCTCCTCCTGTTCGGGGCGGGCCAGTCCGGTGAGCCGGTCGGTGAGCCCCGTCTCGGCCGAGTTCTGCGCACCGGCCGCACGCCGGGCGGGCGTACGGGCCAGGCCGCGCAGCCGGTCCGGCAGGGTGTCCGCCTCGGCCTGGGCGCGCAGCGCCGCCGGGTCGAAGCGGGCCACGACCGGTACCGGGGCCGGTACCGCGAGCGCCGCGTCGAACAGTCCGAGCCCTTCGGCGGCGGACAGCGGCAGCAGGCCGCCGCGTCCGGCCCGGGCCAGGTTCGCCGCGTCGAGGCGGGTGGCCAGTCCGGTGCCTTCGCCCGAGGTCTCGCCCCACAGGCCCCACACCAGGGAGACCGCGGGCAGCCCCTGGGTCCGGCGCTGTTCGGCGAGGGCGTCGAGGTAGGCGTTGGCGGCCGCGTAGTTGGCCTGCCCCGCGTTGCCCGCCTGGCCGGCCAGCGAGGAGAAGAGGACGAAGGCGTCCAGTTCCAGATCGGCGGTCAGCTCGTGCAGGTGGCGTGCGGCGTCCGCCTTGGGCTGCCACACGGCTGCGAAGCGTTCGCGGGTCAGCCCCTGCACGATGCCGTCGTCCAGGACGCCCGCGGTGTGGACCACCGCGGTGAGCGGGTGGTCGGTGGGTACGGCGGCCAGGAGGGCGGCGAGGGCGTCCCGGTCGGCGGAGTCGCAGGCGGCCAGGGTGACGGTCGCGCCGAGGGCTTCGAGTTCGGCCCGCAGCGTGTCGGCCCCGGGGGCCTGTGCTCCGCGTCGGCTGGTGAGCAGCAGGTGGCGGACTCCGTACGCGGTGACCAGGTGGCGGGCGAAGAGCGCGCCGAGCGCTCCGGTGCCGCCGGTGATGAGGACCGTGCCCTCGGGGGTGAACCGCATGGCCTCGGCAGCCTGGTCCGGACGGATCGCGGCGAGCCTCGGGCGGGCCGCCGCTCCCGCGTGCAGGAGGAGTTCGGGCTCCCCCGCGGCCAGGGCGGACAGCGTGTCGTGTGCGGTGCCGGTGCCGGTGTCGATCAGGACGACGCGGCCCGGGTTCTCGGATGCGACGACCCTGAGCAGGCCCCACATGGCCGCCACCGCCGGGTCCGTTCCGTCGGCGGCCCCGCTGCTGAGGAAGACGAGTGTGCTTCCGCCCAGGCCGTCCTCGGCGAGCCAGTACTGGACGAGTTCCAGCAGCCGGTACACGGCCGTGCCCGGGTCCGCGTCGGCGGGCGGGGTCGTCAGGATGTACTGCGGCGCGGTGCCGCCTCCGGCCACGGCCGCCGCGAGAACCCGTATGTCGTCGTACGGCTCCCGGGCGATGCCGAGCGCGCCGCGAAGCCCCGCCGGATCGGCGCCGAGCCACACGGCCCGGTCTGGGGCGCTCTCGGCGACGGGCAGCTCGACGGGCTCCCAGCGCACGTGGTGCAGCGGCAGCCGGTCGGTGCGCAGCGCGGCGAGAGCTGCCTGATCGGCGGCCCGCACGGTGAGCGTGTCGACACCGCCGAGCGGAGCACCCGAGGTGTCGGTGAAGAGCAGCCGGACGGTGTCGTCCCCGGTCGGGTCGAGCGTCACCCGCAGCGTTGACGGCGCGGTGGCGGGTGCCGTCAGCCCGGTCCAGGAGTACGGGACGCGCAGCCGCAGGCCGTCGTCGCCGGCCTCGGCCAGGGCGGTCACGACCAGCGGGTGCAGGGCCGAGTCGAGGAGCGCCGGGTGCAGGGCGTACCCGGCGGTGGCGGTGCCGGGAGCGAGTTCGACCTCGGCGTACAGCGTTCCGCCGCTCTGCCAGAGAGCGGTCAGGCCCTGGAAGGCGAGGCCGTACTCGTATCCCTGGTCGGCGAGTTGCCCGTAGGCGTCGGCGAGGTCCACCGGAGTGGCCCCGGCCGGCGGCCAGTCGGAGCCTGCGGGTGCCGGGCGGTCGGGTGCCTCGACGAGGAGGCCCTGGGCGTGCAGGGTCCACTCGGCGGCATCGGCGTCGGAGGAGGTCTCGGGGCGGGCGTGGACGGAGAGTTCGCGGCGGCCGGAGGAGTCCGGGCCGTCAACGGTGAGCTGGATCTGCACGGCTCCGGTCGCCGGAAGGGCGAGCGGGGCATGCAGGACCAGGTCGTTGACGGCGCCCCTCTCGCACTGGGCCGCGGCGAACAGGGCGAGGTCGGCGAAGGCCGCGCCGGGCAGCAGGACCGTGCCGGCGACCGTGTGGTCGGCGAGCCACGGATGAGTGGCCAGGGACAGCCGACCGGTGAACAGCACCGTCTCCGACCCGGCCACGGCCACGGCCGCTCCGAGAAGGGGGTGCGTGGTGGCGGCGAGACCGGCGGTGGAGACATCGCCCGTGGTGGTGGCGGATTCGAGCCAGTAGCGGGTGCGCTGGAAGGCGTACGTGGGCAGGTCGAGCGGGTGCTGAGGCTCGGAGAGGGCCGTGGTCCAGTCGACGGGGACGCCGTGGGCCCATGCCTGCCCGGCGGAGAGCAGGAACCGTTCCAGGCCGCCTTCGTCCCGACGGAGCGACGGAACGGCGAGCGCCGCGACCGCACCGGCGGCCTCGAAGGTCTCCTGGAGGCCGATCGTCAGGACCGGGTGAGCGCTCGACTCGATGAACGTCGTGAAACCTGCCGCGAGCAGAGCACGCGTCGTCTTCTCGAACTCCACGGTCCGGCGCAGATTCTGGTACCAGTACTCCGCGTCCAGTGCCGCGCTGTCGACCACCTCGTTCGTGACGGTCGAGTAGAACGGGATCTCCGGCACCCGGGGAGCAACCGGGGCCAGGAGCTGCGCCAGCTCGGCCTGGATGGACTCCACGTGCGGGGAGTGCGAGGCGTAGTCCACCGCGATACGACGCGAGCGCACCCCGTCCGCGCGAAGTACCGCGACCAAGTCGTCCAGGGCACTGTCCGTGCCCGACACGACCGTGGACGACGGGCCGTTGACCGTGGCCACGCCCAGGTCGTCCGCCCACTGCGTCAGGTACGGGCGCACCGCGTCGGCGGGCAGTGCGACCGAGAGCATGCCGCCCCGGCCCGCCAGAGCCTTGATCGCCCGGCTCCGCAGAGCCACCACCAGGGCGCCGTCCTCCAAGGACAGCGCGCCCGAGACGACAGCCGCCGCGATCTCGCCCTGCGAATGCCCCACGACCGCGTCCGGCACGACCCCGTAAGAGCGCCACACCTCGGCCAGGGAGACCATGACCGCCCACAGCGCGGGCTGGATCACGTCCACCCGCTCCAGCAGGCCCTCCGGATCGCCCTCCAGCAGCACTGGCAGCAGATCCCAGTCCGTGTAGGCGGACAGAGCCCGCGCACACGCCTCAAGCCGCTCCCGGAACGCCGGCGACGCCTCGAACAGACCCGCCGCCATACCGACCCACTGCGAACCCTGCCCCGGGAAGACGAACACGGTCTTGCCCCCCGCGACCTCACCGGTCACGGCGCCCGCGCTCTGGTCGCCGGCGGCCAGTTCGCGTACCGACCGGAGCAGTTCCTCGCGGTCCTTGCCGACGGCGACCGCCCGGTGTGCGAAGGGCGTACGCGTGGCCACCAGCGCGGCGCCCACCTCGGACACGGCCGCCTCCGGGTAGCTGTCGGCGAACGCCACGAGTCGCGCGGCCTGCTCGCGCAGAGCGGCCGGGCTCTTCGCCGCGATCACCCACGGCGCGATCCCGTCGGCCACGGGCACAGCGGACTCGTCCGCCGCTGCCGGAACCTCGGGAGCCTGTTCCAGGATCACGTGGGCGTTCGTCCCGCTGAAGCCGAAGGACGAGACGGCCGCGCGGCGCGGGCGGTCCAGCTCGGGCCACGGCTGTTCCCGGGTCAGCAGCGCGACCGCGCCCGCCTCCCAGTCGACGTGCGGAGTCGGCTCGTCCACGTGCAGCGTGCGGGGCAGCACCCCGTGCCGCATGGCCTGCACCATCTTGATGACGCCGGCGACACCGGCAGCGGCCAGGGTGTGCCCGATGTTGGACTTCAACGAACCGAGCCACAGGGGCTGTTCGGGAGTGCGCTCCTGCCCGTACGTGGCGATCAGGGCCTGCGCCTCGATGGGGTCGCCGAGCTTGGTCCCCGTACCGTGCGCGTCCACGACGTCGACGTCCGCGCCGGTCAGGCCCGCGTCGGCGAGGGCCTGCCGGATCACCCGCTGCTGCGAGGGGCCGCTGGGAGCGGTCAGACCGTTGCTGGCACCGTCCTGGTTCGTCGCCGAACCCCGGAGGACGGCCAGCACCTGATGTCCGTTGGCCTGTGCGTCGGAAAGCCTCTCCAGGAGGACCAGGCCCACGCCCTCGCCCCATCCGGTGCCGTCGGCCGTGGAGGAGAACGCCTTGCAGCGGCCGTCGGGCGACAGGGCCCGCTGCCTGGAGAACTCCACGAAGTTGATGGGTCCCGCCATGACCGTCGCACCGCCCGCCAGGGCGAGCGAGCACTCGCCCCGTCGCAGCGCCTGCGCCGCCAGGTGGAGTGCCACCAGGGAGGAGGAACAGGCCGTGTCCACGGTCAGCGCCGGGCCCTCCAGGCCGAGGGTGTAGGAGACCCGGCCGGAGGCGACGCTGGTGGTGGTGCCGGTGGAGACGTAGCCCTCCAAACCCTCGGGGAGCCGGTCCAGCCGGGTCACGTAGTCGCCCGTGATGACGCCCGCGAACACTCCGGTGTCGCTGCCGCGCAGTCGGTCCGGGTCGATCCCGGCGCGTTCGAGCGTCTCCCAGGCCGTTTCCAGCAGCAGGCGCTGCTGCGGGTCCATGGCGAGCGCCTCACGCGGGTTGATGCCGAAGAAGTCGGCGTCGAAGGTGTCGGCGTCGCGCAGGAAGGCACCCTGCCGGGTGTACGAGGTGCCGGTGGCCTCCGGGTCGGGGTCGTAGAGGCCGTCGAGGTCCCAGCCGCGGTTCTCCGGGAAGCCGCCGACGGTGTCCACGCCGCCCTTCACGAGCTGCCAGAGGTCTTCCGGTGTGGTGATCCCGCCGGGGAAGCGGCAGCCCATGGAGACGATGGCGATGGCCTCGTCGGCACCGTCACCCGTTGTGGCCTTGGTGACGGGGGCCGCCGCCGCGGCCTGTGTGCCGAGCAGCGTGTCGCGCAGGTGGGTGGCGAGCGCGCCGGGGGTGGGGTGGTCGAAGATCAGGGTCGGGGTGAGCCGCTGTCCGGTGGCGGCGCCGAGCCGGTTGCGCAGCTCGACGGCGGACAGCGAGTCGAAGCCGAGGGTGGTGAAGGTCCTGCTCGGGTCCAGCACGGCGGCGTCGGACCGGCCGAGTACGGCGGCCACCTCCTCCCGGACCAGGTCCAGCAGCAGCCGGTCCTGCTCAGCGGCCGGCAGTGTGGCGAGCCGCTGGGCGAGCGAGGTCGCACCGGCCGCCCCGGCCCGGGCGGCCGCGGCCCGGCGCACCGGTGTACGGACCAGGCCGCGCAGGAGCGGAGCGAGTGAGCCGCTCTTGGCGCGGGCCCGGAGGGCGGTGGTGTTCATCGGCACGGCGAGGAGCGCGGGCCGGTGGTGGCCGAGCGCGGCGTCGAAGGCAGCCAGGCCCTGCTCGGGCGTGATGGCGGCGGTTCCGGTGTCGGCGAGCCGGGCCAGCGCCGTCTCGTCCAGCTGCCCCGTCATCGTGCTCGCCTGGTCCCAGAGTCCCCAGGCGAGGGAGGTGGCGGGGAGTCCTTGGGTGTGGCGGTGTGCGGCGAGGGCGTCGAGGAAGGTGTTGGCGGCGGCGTAGTTGGCTTGTCCGGCGTTGCCGAGGATGCCGGCGGCGGAGGAGTAGAGGACGAAGGCGGCGAGGTCGGTGTCACGGGTGAGTTCGTGGAGGTGCCAGGCGGTGTCGGCCTTGGGGCGCAGGACGGTGTCGAGGCGCTCGGGGGTGAGGGTGTCGATGGTGCCGTCGTCGAGGACGCCTGCGGTGTGGATGACGGCGGTGAGGGGGTGGTCGGTGGGGATGGTGTTCAGGAGGGTGGCGAGGGCGTCGCGGTCGGCGGTGTCGCAGGCGGTCAGGGTGACGGTGGCGCCGAGGGCTTCGAGTTCGGTGCGCAGGGTGTCGGCTCCGGGGGCGTCGGGGCCCCGTCGGCTGGTCAGGAGGAGGTGGCGGACGTTGTGGTGGGTGACGAGGTGGTGGGCGAGGAGGGTGCCCAGGGTGCCGGTGGCCCCGGTGATCAGGACCGTTCCCGCCGGATCCAGCTCACGCGGCAGTGAGAGGGCGACCTTGCCGACGTGCCGGGCCTGGCCCAGGAAGCGGAAGGCGTCACGCGCGTACCGGACGTCCCACGACCGGACGGGCAGCGGGTGCAGAGCGCCCGCCTCGAACAGGTTCCTGAGCTCGTCCAGCATCTCCTGGATGCGCTCCGGACCCGCCTCCATGAGGTCGAAGGCCCGGTAGGCGACGCCCGGATGCTCCTGGGCCACCTGCTCCGGGTCGCGGACGTCGGCCTTGCCCATCTCCAGGAAGCGGCCGCCGTGGGGCTGGAGGCGCAGGGTGGCGTCGACGAATTCCTTGGCGAGGGAGTCGAGTACGACGTCGAAGCCGTGTCCTTCGGTGGCGGTGGTGAACTGCTGCTCGAAGTCGAGGGTGCGGGAGTTGGCCAGGTGGGCGTCGTCGAAGCCGAGGGCGCGCAGGGTGTCCCACTTGCCGGTGCTGGCCGTGCCGAAGACCTCGGCGCCCAGGTGCCGGGCGATCTGGGTGGCGGCCATCCCGACCCCGCCCGCCGCGGCATGCACCAGCAACCGCTCGCCCGCCCGCAGCCCCGCCAGATCCGTCAGACCGTAATACGCCGTCAGGAAGACGATCGGGGTCGCCGCCGCCTCGGTGAACGTCCAACCGGCCGGAACGCGGCCGAGCGTGCGGTGGTCGGTGACGGCGACGGGGCCCGCGCCGTCGGAGAACAGGCCCATCACCCGGTCGCCCACGGCGAGGGAGGTGACTCCGGGACCCGTCTCCAGGACGACGCCCGCGCCCTCGCTGCCCATCGGCGCCTCACCGGGGTAGCTGCCGAGGGCGATGAGGACGTCGCGGAAGTTGGCGCCCACGGCCCGTACGGCGACCCGGACCTGGCCTGCGGCGAGCGGCCCGGTGGCGTCCGGTGACGGGACCAGGGCGATGTTCTCCAGGGTGCCCTTGCCGGTGCTGCCCAGGCGCCACGCACCGGTGTCCTCGGGCGGGGTCAGTACGCCGTCGGCAGCGGCCCCCCGGGTGAGCCGGTTGACGTACACCGCGCCCTGGCGGACGGCGAGTTGGGCCTCGTCGTCGGTGGCGGACACGGCGACGGCCAGTGCGGCGGCGTCGGCCGGATCGGCCGGAGCGAGGTCCAGCAGGACGAACGCGTCCGGGTTCTCCGTCTGCGTGGCCCGCACGAAGCCCCACACGGCGGCACCGGCCAGATCGTCCAGCAGGTCGCCGCGGTGGGCGGCGACGGCGCCGGTGGTGACGACGACGAGCCGCGAACCCGCGGACCGGCCCTCGGCCAGCCACTGCTGCGCGGCCTCCAGGACGTACGCGAGAGCGCTGCGGGTCTCCTGGCCGGCCGCAACCGGCAGGAACACCGTCTGCGGCAACGGGCCTTCGGCGGCGAACAGGGCCGCCAGGTCCGGGTGACGCACGGTCTCCTCGCCGAGTCCGGCGGCGAGCTCCGGACCGGGCGTGCCGATCACGGCCGCCGCGACCGGGGCGTCCGAGGTCCCCGTCCCGTCCGCCCGTACCGGGGCCCAGTCGACGCCCAGCAGGATTCCCCCGTCAGCGGCCGGCTGCTCGGCGCTGATCGGCCGGAGCGCCAGCTCCTCGATGGTCACCACTGGCTGCCCGGTCTCATCGGCCGCGCTGATACGGACGGTGTCGGGGGTGGTGGGGGTGAGGTGGACGTGGAGGGTGGTGGGGTGGGTGGCGTGGAGGGTGATGTTGTTCCAGGCGAAGGGGATGCGTTGGGTGGTGGTGGGTTCGTTGGTGGTGTTGAGGATGAGGGGGTGGAGGGCGGCGTCGAGGAGGGCGGGGTGGAGGGTGTGGTCGGTGGGTTCTGTGTGGGTGGGGAGGTTGATTTCGGCGTAGAGGTCGGTGCCGTGGTGCCAGAGGGCGGTGAGTCCTTGGAAGGCGGGTCCGTAGGTGTAGCCCTGGTCGGCGAGGTGGTCGTAGAGGTCGGTGAGGTCGTGGGGGGTGGCGCCGGTGGGGGGCCAGGTGGTGGGTGTGGGGGGTGCGGGTTGGGTGTGGGGGGTGAGGGTGCCTGTGGCGTGGGGGGTCCAGGTGTCGGTGGTGTCGGTGCGGGAGTGGATGGTCAGGGTGCGGTGGCCGGTGGGGTCGGCGGGTTCGACGGTGACCTGGAGGCGTGTGGGGGTGTGGGGGGTGAGGGTGAGGGGGGCGGCCAGGACCAGGTCCTCGATGGTGGCGAGGCCGGTGAGGTGGGCGGCGTGCAGGGCGAGGTCGACGAACGCGGTGCCGGGCAGGAGGGTGGTGCCGGCGATGGTGTGGTCGGTGAGCCAGGGCAGCCGCTGGTCGGACAGGAGCCCGGTCAGGACGAGGTGTCCGGTGTCGGCGATCTCGACGGCGGCCCCGAGCAGGGGGTGCCCGCCGGCGTCGAGTCCGGCTGCGGTGACGTCGGTCTGGTGGATCGGGTGGAGCCAGAACTCCTCGTGCTGGAACGCGTAAGTCGGCAGGTCGACGCGGTTCCCGCCGGGCAGGAGAGCCGTCCAGTCGATGTCCGTCCCGCTGGTGTAGGCGGTGGCCAGGGCCTGGAGGAGAGTACGGGCCTCGTCCCGGCCGCCCCTGAGCGCGGAGGCTGCGGTGGGAGTGTCCAGGGCGTTCTGGACCAGGGACGTCAGGACGGGGTCCGGGCCGAGTTCGAGGTACGTGGTGATGCCCTGGGCGTCCAGGGTGCGGATGCCGTCGTGGAATCGCACCGCCGCGCGGATCTGACGCGCCCAGTAGGCCGGGCTGGTCAGCTCATCAGCAATCTGACCGGTCACGTTGGATATGACGGTGATCTGGGGCTCGTTGAACGTGAGGGAGCCTATCTCCTGCTCGAACTCGGCCAGGGCCGTGTCCATGTGGCCGGAGTGGAACGCGTGCGAGACCGTGAGGCGCTTGACCTTGACCCCACGGCTACGGAACAGCTCCTCCAGGAGCTCGATCGCATCCGCGTCACCGGAGACCACGACCGCTGCGGGGCCGTTCACCGCCGCGAGCGACACACCGTCACCCAGCTCGGGCAGGACATCGGCCTCTGGGGCGGCGATGGCGAGCATCGCCCCGCCCGCACGGGCGGCCTGCATCAGCCGGCCCCGTACCGCCACCAACGCACACGCGTCCTCCAGCGAGAACACACCCGCCGCGTACGCGGCGGTCACTTCGCCGATCGAGTGACCGATCAGCGCATCCGGACGCACACCCCATGACGACACCAGCGTGAACAGGGCTGATTCGAGCGCGAACAGGGCGGCCTGGGTGAACCGCGTCTGATCCAGGACCGGATCGCCCTCGAACACCACCTCCTTCAGCGATCGGCCCAAAGGCACGTCCAGATACGCACAGGCAGCGTCGAACGCCTCGGCGAAGACCGGGTACGTCTCATACAGCTCGCGCCCCATCCCCGCCCGCTGGCACCCCTGCCCCGTGAACAACAACGCCGTCCGCGCCGGCCCGGAGACCGGAGCCGAGGAGGCCGCCGACAGGCTGTCCCGGATCGATTCCAGGCCCGCGACCAGTTCCGCACGGTCCGCACCGATGACCACCGCACGGTGCTCGAACACCGTCCGCGCCGACGCCAGCGAATAGCCGACATCCAGCAGCGAACCGCCTTCAAAAGCAGCCAGATTCGCCGCCTGCGCACGCAGCGCTTCCGCGCTCCGCCCCGACACCACCCACGGCACCAGCCCCGGC
Organism: Streptomyces sp. NBC_00523; assembly: GCF_036346615.1. NCBI lineage: Bacteria > Bacillati > Actinomycetota > Actinomycetes > Kitasatosporales > Streptomycetaceae > Streptomyces > Streptomyces sp. NBC_00523. The sequence continues at coordinate 112,131 of NZ_CP107837.1, forward strand.
CGCACGCCCTCCGTGGGCGCGGGCGCAGGGGTGTTCTCAGGGGTCTGCTCCAGGATGACGTGGGAGTTCGTACCGGAGATGCCGAATGAGGACACCGCCGCGCGGCGCGGGCGGTCGACCTCGGGCCAGGCGCGCTGTTCGGTCAGCAGTTCCACCGCTCCCGCGGACCAGTCGACATGCGAGCTCGGCTCGTCCACGTGCAGGGTGCGGGGCAGGACCCCGTGCCGCATGGCCATGACCATCTTGATGACCGCCGCGACACCCGCCGCGGCTTGCGTGTGACCGATGTTCGACTTCAGCGAACCGAGCCACAACGGCCGGTCCGCCGAGTGCTCCTGACCATAGGTCGCGATCAGGGCCTGCGCCTCGATCGGGTCACCCAGCCTGGTCCCCGTACCGTGCGCCTCGACCACGTCCACGTCGGCGGCCGACACCCGGGCGTTCGCCAGGGCCTGCCGGATCACCCGCTGCTGCGAAGGACCATTCGGCGCCGTCAGACCATTGCTCGCACCGTCCTGATTGACCGCCGAACCCTTGATCACCGCCAGCACCGGATGCCCATTGCGCCGCGCGTCCGACAAACGCTCCAGAACCAGCCACCCCACACCCTCGGAGAACCCGGTGCCATCCGTGTCGTCCGCGAATGCCTTGCAGCGGCCGTCCGGGGAGAGCCCCCGCTGGCGGCTGAACTCCACGAAGATGCGCGGCGTGGACATCACGGTGACGCCGCCGGCCAGGGCCAGTGAGCTCTCGCCGCGCCGCAGGGACTCGGCCGCCAGGTGCAGGGCCACGAGGGAGGCGGAGCAGGCGGTGTCCACGGAGACGGCCGGACCTTCGAGACCGAAGGTGTACGCGATGCGGCCCGAAGCGACACTGGTGAGGACGCCGGAACCGACGTAGCCCTCGACATCGGCGGGGACCTTGTCGACCTCGGGCGCGTAGTCCTGCGGAATGGCCCCGGCGAAGACTCCGGTGTTGCTGCCCTTCAACGCCTCGGGCACGATCCCGGCCCGCTCGAACGCCTCCCACGCCGTCTCCAACAGCAAACGCTGCTGCGGATCCATCGCCAGGGCCTCACGCGGCGAGATACCGAAGAACTCCGCGTCAAAACCCGACGCCTCGTACAGGAACCCGCCCCGACGCGTCATCGACTTACCCGCCACGGACGGGTCCGGATCGAACAGACCCTCCACATCCCAGCCACGGTCCGACGGGAACTCACCAACCGCGTCCCCACCTCGCTCGACCAGATCCCACAAGCCCTCCGGAGACGTCACACCCCCAGGGAACCGACACGCCATACCCACGATCGCCAACGGCTCATTCGCCCGCTCCTCCACATCGGAGAGGCGGCGGCGTGTCTGCTGAAGATCAGCTGTCACACGCTTGAGGTAATCGCGAAGCTTGTCTTCATTCGGCATGCAGAGCCATCCCCTTGGGCTACCGGGCCACCCGTTCGGCTCGCCACCCTCCTCCGCACTGCTTGCCTTGGCCTTAATCAGACCTAAAGCGCTGCCGCTTTTAGCGGCAATTAAGCCCCAGCGCCTACCTTCCGGCGCGAAGCGCTCTGTCTCGAGAGGTCACCACCATGTCCGATACCGATAGCTCCGACATACCGCCCTTTCCCTTCGCCCGGACCTGCCCGTTCAGTCCGCCGGCCGAGTACGCACCGCTGCGCGACGAAGGGCCCATGTCCCGGGTGGTGCTCCAGAACGGAAAGTCGGCCTGGTTGGCCACCCGCCACGAGCACGTACGCACTCTTCTCAGCCATCCGGCCACCTCGGCCAGCAGAGCCCATCCCGCCTTCCCCGCGACCGTCGCCAATGTGGGGGCTTTCGCGCAGAAGGGTTTCCTGCTGTCGATGGACTCCCCGGACCATTCGCTTCACCGGCGCATGGTCACCAGCGAATTCACGCTCAATCGTGTCCGCCGCCTGCGTCCGCGTATTCAGGAAATCGTGGACGAATGCGTGGACCGCATTCTGGAGGCCGGCGCGGGCGGCAGGCCGGTGGATCTGGTCCAGGAACTCTCGCTGCCGGTCCCCTCACTCGTCATCTGCGAGCTGCTCGGGGTTCCGTACGAGACCCGCGGCACGTTCCAGAAGTACACCGAGGTACTGCTGGAACGATCCAGCACACCCGAGGAGCGCGGGGCCGCCTTCGGCGCTCTGCGCACGTTCCTCGGCGACCTGGTGTCCAGCAAGGACGACGCGCCCGATGACGCGCTGCTCAGCCGCCTCGCCGTGAAGTACCGGGAAGCGGGCATCTACGACCACGAGCTGCTCACCGGCTTCGCGATGCTCCTGCTCCTGGCCGGCCACGAGACGACGGCGAACATGATCTCGCTCGGAGTGGCGGCCCTGCTGCGGGAGCCGGAGAAGCTCGCCACGATCACCGCCGACCCGTCCACGACCCCGGGCGCGGTCGAGGAACTGCTGCGCTGGTTCAGCATCGTGGACTACCCGACCGCCCGCGTGGCCCTTGAGGACATCGAGGTCGGCGACGTCGTCGTACGCGCGGGCGAGGGCTTCATCGCGTCGGCCGCCGCCGCCAACCACGACGAGCGGGTCTTCCCCGACGCGGCCACGCTCGACCTGGGACGCCAGACGTCCGGCCACGTCGCCTTCGGCTTCGGCGTGCACGCCTGCCTCGGCCAGAACCTGGCCCGGGCCGAGCTCGAGATTGTCTACGACACCCTTTTCCGGCGCATCCCCGGACTGCGCCTGGTCGGTCCCCCGGAAGACCTTCCGTTCAAGGACGCGACCGTATTCGGAATCCACCGACTGGAGGTGACCTGGTGAGCCAGGCACGACTGCTGATCACCATCAAGGAAGAGGAGTGCTGCTCCTCCGGTATCTGCGCGCTGACCGCGCCGGATGTGTTCGACCAGCGTGAGGAGGACGGCGTCGTCTTCCTGCTCGACAAGGACCCCGAGCCGTCGCTGCACGCCGAGGTGAAGGACGCGGCGCGCCGCTGCCCGTCGCTCGCCATCGAGGTCGAGGAAATCCCGGCCTGACGGTCCTTTCGCCCGCCCGCTTGCCCGCTCCCCAGAAAAGGGTCTTTCTCCAGTGGCTGACAACGAAGACAAGTTCCGCGAATACCTCAAGCGGGCCACCGCCGATCTGCGACAGGCCCGGCGGGAGCTCTCCGATGTGGAGGAGCGGGCGAATGAGCCGTTGGCGATCGTGGGTATGGCGTGTCGGTTCCCTGGGGGTGTGACGTCTCCGGAGGGCTTGTGGGATCTGGTCGAGCGGGGTGGGGACGCGGTTGGTGAGTTCCCGTCGGACCGTGGCTGGGATGTGGAGGGTCTGTTCGATCCGGACCCGGCCGTGGCGGGTAAGTCGATGACGCGTCGGGGCGGGTTCCTGTACGAGGCTTCGGGTTTTGACGCGGAGTTCTTCGGTATCTCGCCTCGTGAGGCCCTTGCGATGGATCCGCAGCAGCGTTTGCTGTTGGAGACGGCGTGGGAGGCGTTCGAGCGGGCCGGGATCGTGCCCGAGGCGTTGAAGGGCAGCAACACCGGAGTCTTCGCCGGTGTCATGTACAACGACTACGCCTCCCGACTGCGGCCCGCGCCCGAGAACTTCGAGGGCTACCTGGTCAACGGCAGCCTGGGCAGCATCGCCTCGGGACGGATCGCGTACACCTTCGGCCTCGAAGGCCCGGCCGTCTCCGTGGACACCGCCTGTTCCTCGTCCCTCGTCGCGCTGCACCAGGCCGGGCAGGCGCTGCGCAAGGACGAGTGCTCACTCGCGCTCGCGGGCGGGGTCGCCATCATGGCGACCCCCACCACGTTCGTGGAGTTCAGCCGTCAGCGGGGGCTGTCCCCGGACGGCCACTGCAAGGCCTTCTCCGATTCCGCCGACGGAACGGGCTGGGCCGAGGGTGTGGGGTGGCTGGTGCTGGAGCGTTTGTCGGACGCGCGGCGCAATGGGCATCCGGTGCTGGCGGTGATCAAGGGTTCGGCGGTCAATCAGGACGGTGCGAGCAACGGGTTGACGGCACCGAATGGTCCTTCGCAGCAGCGGGTGATCCGGCAGGCTCTGGCGAACGCGCGGGTGTCGGCCGCGGACGTGGATGTGGTCGAGGCGCACGGTACGGGGACCAGGCTGGGTGACCCGATCGAGGCGCAGGCCCTGATCGCGACGTACGGTCAGGAGCACTCGGCGGACCGGCCGTTGTGGCTCGGTTCGCTGAAGTCGAACATCGGTCACACGCAGGCCGCGGCGGGTGTCGCGGCGGTCATCAAGATGGTCATGGCCATGCGGCACGGCGTCCTGCCCCGCACCCTGCACGTGGACAAGCCGAGCTCGCATGTCGACTGGTCCGCGGGCGCGGTGGAACTGCTGACCGAACAGCGCGCCTGGCCCGAGGTCGACCGCCCGCGCCGCGCGGCGGTGTCCTCGTTCGGCATCTCCGGTACGAACTCCCACGTCATCCTGGAACAAGATCCCGAGCAGGCCCCTGTTGCGGAGGGTGCGGACCCGGTCCTCGTGCCGTGGGTGGTCTCGGGGCGCAGTGCGGAGGCGTTGCGCGCGCAGGCGGGGAAGCTCGCCGAGTTCGTACGCGGTTCGGATGCGTCGCTGCTCGATGTCGGGTACTCGCTCGCCTCGTCGCGCACGGCTTTCGAGCACCGCACGGTAGTGGTGGGCGCGGACCGCGAAGAGCTGGTCGCTGCACTGGAAGGTGTTCGTGCTGCGGGTACTGCCGGGCCGGCGCGGACGGCGTTGCTGTTCACGGGGCAGGGATGCCAGCGGGCAGGGATGGGCCGGGAGCTGTATGAGGCGTACCCGGTCTTCGCCGAGGCGTTCGACGCTGCCTGTGCGCATCTGGACGTGCCTCTGGGCCGGTCGTTGAAGGATGTGGTGTTCGAGGGCGATCCGGTGCTGGATCAGACCCGGTTCACGCAGGCCGCCCTGTTCGCGCTTGAGTCGGCTCTTTTCACGCTGGTGTCGTCATGGGGTGTGCGTCCGGATGCGCTGATCGGTCACTCGATCGGTGAGGTGACCGCCGCGTTCGCGGCGGGTGTGTTCTCCCTTGAGGACGCGTGTGCGCTGGTCGCGGTACGGGGTCGGCTGATGCAGGCCGCGCGTATGGGGGGTGCGATGCTCGCCATCGCCGCCCCAGAGACCGATGTCCTGCCCGAGCTGGGTGACGGTGTGTCGCTCGCGGCGGTGAACGGTCCCGCAGCGGTCGTGGTCTCCGGTGACGCGGACGCGGTTGAGGCGTTGGAGGAGCTGTTCCGTAGCCGTGGGGTCAAGGTCAAGCGCCTCACGGTCTCGCACGCGTTCCACTCCGCGCACATGGACACGGCCCTGGCCGAGTTCGAGCAGGAGATCGGCTCCCTCACGTTCAACGAGCCCCAGATCACGGTCATATCGAACGTGACCGGTCAGATTGCTGATGAGCTGACCAGCCCTGCCTACTGGGCGCGTCAGATCCGCGCGGCGGTCCGTTTCCACGACGGCGTTCGCACCTTGGACGCCCAGGGCATCACCACGTATCTGGAGCTGGGTCCGGACCCGGTCCTGACGTCGCTCGTTCAGAGCACCCTGGACACCCCCACCGCAGCCTCCGTGCTCAACGTTCGCAGTGAAGAACCTCGCGCTCTGCTGCGTGCCCTGGCCACCGCCTACACCAGCGGGACGGACATCGACTGGACGGCTCTCCTGCCCGGCGGGAACCGCGTCGACCTGCCGACTTACGCGTTCCAGCACGAGGAGTTCTGGCTCCACCCGATCCACCAGACCGACGTCACCGCAGCCGGACTCGACGCCGGCGGGCACCCCCTGCTCGGGGCCGCCGTCGAGATCGCCGACACCGGACACCTCGTCCTGACCGGGCTCCTGTCCGACCAGCGGCTGCCCTGGCTCACCGACCACACCATCGCCGGCACCACCCTCCTGCCCGGCACCGCGTTCGTCGACCTCGCCCTGCACGCCGCCCACCTCACCGGCCTCGCCACCATCGAGGACCTGGTCCTGGCCGCCCCCCTCACCCTCACCCCCCACACCCCCACACGCCTCCAGGTCACCGTCGAACCCGCCGACCCCACCGGCCACCGCACCCTGACCATCCACTCCCGCACCGACACCACCGACACCTGGACCCCCCACGCCACAGGCACCCTCACCCCCCACACCCAACCCGCACCCCCCACACCCACCACCTGGCCCCCCACCGGCGCCACCCCCCACGACCTCACCGACCTCTACGACCACCTCGCCGACCAGGGCTACACCTACGGACCCGCCTTCCAAGGACTCACCGCCCTCTGGCACCACGGCACCGACCTCTACGCCGAAATCAACCTCCCCACCCACACAGAACCCACCGACCACACCCTCCACCCCGCCCTCCTCGACGCCGCCCTCCACCCCCTCATCCTCAACACCACCAACGAACCCACCACCACCCAACGCATCCCCTTCGCCTGGAACAACATCACCCTCCACGCCACCCACCCCACCACCCTCCACGTCCACCTCACCCCCACCACCCCCGACACCGTCGAACTGGCCCTGTACGACGGCAATGGCGGCCCGGTCGCCCACATCGGCGGGCTCACCACCCGGCCCGTCAGCCGGGAGCAGCTCGGCGCGGCGGCCGGCGCCACGAACGAATCGGGCGTCCATCTGCTCGACTGGTCTCCGCTGGCCCCGGCCACGGACGTGCCGGCGCCGAAGTCGGTGGCGCTGCTCGGGGCGGCCGACCCGCTGGGGCTGGCCCCCGTGCTCGGGGGCTGCGCCCGCTACGAGGATCTGGCGGCGCTGGGCGCCACCGTGGACGCCGGTGCCGAGGCACCCGGCCTGGTCCTGGTGAGCGTGGCAGGCGAGGGCGAGGACACCACCGACGTCCTGACGGCGACCCGGACCGTGCTGTACGGGGCCACCGGCCTGGTGCAGGAGTGGCTGTCCGACGAACGGTTCGCGCGATCCCGGCTGGTCGTCGTGACGCGTGGCGCCGTCGCCACCCGGCCGGGACCGGAGATACGGGACCTCGCGGCGGCTCCCGTCTGGGGTCTGGTGCGTTCGGCACGGACGGAGAACCCGGAGCGCTTCGCGCTCCTGGACCTGGACACCGTGCCGGACGTGGCTTCGGCGGCGGCGGACGCGGTGCTCCAGGTGCTGGTGGAGGAGCTGCCCGAGGCGGCGGTCCGGGACGGGAGCGCCCACGTACCGCGGCTGGTGCGGCCGGCGGATGCCGCAGGGGTGCTGACCCCGCCCGACGGCGCCGGTTCCTGGCGCGTCGATGTCACCAGCAAGGGCACGCTCGGCAATCTGGCGCTCGTACCGCACCCCGAGGGGGAGCGTCCGCTCGCTGCCCACGAGATCCGGGTGGCGATGCGCGCGGGTGGTCTCAACTTCCGTGACGTGATGATCGGCCTCGGCATGTACCCGGGCGACGACGCCATGATCGGCGGCGAGGGCGCGGGCATCGTCCTGGAGACCGGCTCCGAGGTGACCGGGCTGTCCGTCGGTGACCGGGTGTTCGGCATGTTCCCCTCGGGCGGGCTGGGGCCGGTCGGGGTCACCGACCACCGGCTGACCGCCCGGATCCCGCGAGGACTCTCCTTCAGCCAGGCATCCGTCATCCCGGTCGTGTACCTGACGGCGTATTACGGTCTGACGGATCTGGCGGGCCTGCGGGCGGGCGAGCGGTTGCTGGTGCATTCGGCGGCGGGCGGGGTCGGGATGGCCGCCACCCAGATCGCCCGGCACCTGGGCGCCGAGGTCTTCGGCACGGCCAGCACCGGCAAGTGGGACACCCTGCGCGCCCTCGGCTTCGACGACGCCCACCTGGCCAACTCCCGCACCCTCGACTTCGAGCAGCAGTTCACCACCGCCACCGAAGGACAGGGATTCGACGTCGTACTCGACTCCCTCGCCAAGGAATTCGTCGACGCCACCCTGCGCCTCCAGCCCCACGGCGGCCGCTTCCTGGAAATCGGCAAGACGGACATCCGGGATGCCGAGGAGGTGGCGGCCGCGTACCCGGGCATCGTCTACCAGGCGTTCGACCTCATGGAGGCGGGTCCGGAGCGGACCCAGGAGATGCTGAAGGCCCTGGTGGAGCTGTTCGAGGCCGGGGTGCTGACCCCGCCGCCGCTGACCGCGTGGGACGTGAGCCACGCACCGGCCGCCCTGCGTCACCTCAGCCAGGCACAGCACGTGGGCAAGACGCTGCTGTCACTGCCGCGTGAGCTGGATCCGGCGGGAACGGTCCTGATCACCGGGGCCACCGGCACCCTGGGCACCCTCCTCGCCCACCACCTCGTCACCCACCACGACGTCCACCACCTCCTCCTGACCAGCCGCCGGGGCCCCGACGCCCCCGGAGCCGACACCCTGCGCACCGAACTCGAAGCCCTCGGCGCCACCGTCACCCTGACCGCCTGCGACACCGCCGACCGCGACGCCCTCGCCACCCTCCTGAACACCATCCCCACCGACCACCCCCTCACCGCCGTCATCCACACCGCAGGCGTCCTCGACGACGGCACCATCGACACCCTCACCCCCGAGCGCCTCGACACCGTCCTGCGCCCCAAGGCCGACACCGCCTGGCACCTCCACGAACTCACCCGCGACACCGACCTCGCCGCCTTCGTCCTCTACTCCTCCGCCGCCGGCATCCTCGGCAACGCCGGACAAGCCAACTACGCCGCCGCCAACACCTTCCTCGACGCCCTCGCCGCACACCGCCACACCCAAGGACTCCCCGCCACCTCCCTCGCCTGGGGACTCTGGGACCAGGCGAGCACGATGACGGGGCAGCTGGACGAGACGGCGCTGGCCCGGCTGGCCCGTACCGGTGTGACCGCGCTGACCTCCGCCGACGGCATGGCCCGCTTCGACGCGGCGCTCGGGCTGCGCCAGCCCGTGTCCGTGGCGATGGGGCTCGACCAGGCGACGCTCGCCGAGCGGGCGCAGGCGGGCCTGCTGGATCCGCTGTTCAGCGCCCTCGTACGACAGGCGCGCCCGCGTCCGCAGGCGCGTGCCGCCGCCCGTTCCGCGAGCGGGGGCGCGGGTGAGGTCTCCCTGGCCGACAGGCTCGCTCCCCTGTCGGCCCAGGAGCGGCGCAAGCGGCTGGCGGAGCTGGTCGGTGAGCATGTCGCGGCCGTGCTCGGCCACTCCTCGGCGGACAGCGTGGGAGCGGACCGGCTGTTCCAGTCGCTCGGCTTCGACTCGCTGTCCGCCGTCGAGCTGCGCAACCGGCTCGGCGCCGCCACCGGACAGCGGCTCACCCCGACCCTGATCTTCGACCACCCCACCCCCGGCGCGCTGACCGCGCACCTGGACGAACTGCTCGCTCCCGCGGAGCGGGACGTCTTCGCGGGCATCGTCAGCGAACTCGACCTGGTCCAGGACGCGTTGGGCTCGACCGAGCCGTCCGCGGCGGCCGTGGGCCGGCTGACGGCCCGGCTGCAGGACTTCCTGCTGCGGCTGGAGGAGCACGGCGGGTCCGGACCCGCGAGCGACGACGAGGGGTCCGCCGAGCGGATCTCCGTGGCGACGGACGACGAGATCTTCGACCTCATCGACAACGAGCTCGGCATCGCCTGAGGCCGTCCGGCCCCGGGCCCGTCACGGGCCCGGGGCCGGACGCCGGGCACCATGCACGACACCAGAAACCGGAGGAACAGGATATGTCCGATCCCGTTATCATCGCGGGCGGCGGGCCCGCAGGGCTGATGCTGGCCCACGAGCTCGGACTGTGGGGCATCGACAGTGTCGTGCTGGAGCGGCTTCCCTCCCGCAGCGGCCGGTCCGTGGGCCAGGCCGTCAACACCACCGTCGTGGAACTGCTGGACCAGCGGGGCCTGCTGGAGGGTCTGCAGAAGCACACCACTCCGGTCCAGGGAACCCATTTCTCCCTGCTGTGGCTCGACATGACCCCGCTCGAAGGACGCCATCAGCCGGCCCTGCTGCTCGCTCAGGAGTATCTGGAGAAGCAGTTGGAGCGGCACGCGCTGAAGCGTGGCGCCGAGGTCCGCTACGGGCATGAGCTGGCGGGCTACACCCAGGACGAGTTCGGGGTCAGCGTCACGGTCCGCGCCGGCGAGGAGACGTACGAGCTGCGCGGCAGCTACCTGGTGGGCGCCGACGGCGAGGACAGCGTGGTCCGCGCCCAGACCGGGATCGCCTTCTCCGGTACGGGCCCGGCCAGTTGCGGTCTGGTCGCGGATGTGGAGATCGACATCCAGGACCTGCCGGAGATCCACCGCGGCGCCCGGTTCTGCCCGGTGGGCGGGCTGTACTCGTCGGTGCCCGTGGAGCCGGGGGTCACTCGGGTGATCACCGCGGAGTTCGACACGGACCTGCCGGGTCCGTCGGTGGAGCCGACGGCGGCCGAGCTGCGGGGGGCCGTCGCGCGGCTCAACGACACGCCGTTCCCGGATGTCCCGGTGCGCTGGATCCGCCGCTACGGCGGCCCGTCGCGCGTCGCCGAGACGTACCAGGCCGAGCGGGTCTTCCTGGTGGGCGACGCGGCGCACACCTTCTACCCGCTGGCCGGGCTGCGCATGAACCTGGTGCTTCAGGACGCGGTGAACCTGGGCTGGAAGCTCGCGGCGGACCTGCTCGGCTGGGCCCCGGCCAATCTGCTCGACACGTACACGGCGGAGCGGCGCCCGCAGGGTCTGCGCGCGGCCGCCGCGACCGACACCCAACTCGCCCTGATCCACCCGGTGGAGAAGGTGGCGCCGGTGCGGGCTCTGATGGCGGAGCTGCTGAAGTTCCCGGACGCCAACCGCTACCTGCTGGAGCTGTCCACGGGCCTGGACGTCAGCTACGCCCCGGAGGGCGCGGCCGCGCCCGTGGGGCGGCGGCTGCCGCACGTGCCGCTCGTGACGGCGACCGGGCCCGGCAGTGTGGCCTCGGCGCTGCACGCCGGGCGGGGCGTGTTCCTGGACCTGACGGGCTCCGGGGGCGCGGCGAATCCGGTGGCGGCGTGGGCGGACCGCATCGAGTGGGTGGCGGCCGAGCCGGTCGCGGAGATCGGCGCGTCGGCCGTGCTCGTACGGCCGGACGGGCATGTGGCGTGGGCCGGTGAGCCGGGCGATGCCACGCTGCGGCCGGTGCTGGAGCAGTGGTTCGGGGCGCCGGGGGCCTGAGGGCCGCTCCGGGCCCCGACGGGTGCATGGTGAAGGGCCGGGGCAGTCCGCCCCGGCCCTTCACCATGCACCCTCTCTCACGTCAGGAGAACTTGCCCGCCCATGCGGCGACGGTGGGCTCGTCCACGAGGTCCTTGAAGGAGACGGTCAGTCCGGCGCGCCGCCAGACGTTGACGAGCTGCATGATGTGCAGCGACTTGAGGCCGAGGGCGATGAGGTTGGCGTCGTCGGCGATGTCCCTGGCGTGGAAGCCGACGAGTTCGGCGACGGCCTCGCGGATCTCGTCGGCGGTGGGTGCGGTGGTGGTCCGGCTCATGGTGGGCCCTTTCTCTCTGGTCCTGTCCGGGGCTACGGGATGTCGACGATCTCCAGAACGGCGCAGCCCACTTCCATGCCGACGGCGGCCGCGAGCAGGAGGACGTGGTCGCCGGGGCGCAGTTCGCCGGAGGCAAGGAGGTGTTCGAGGCCGACGATCTGGTCGGTGCCGCCTGAGTGGCCGACGCGGCGGTTGAACTCCCAGGTCCCGCGGGACTCCTCGATGCCCAGCGGCTCCAGGAAGCCGTTCCGGATCTGGTCGAAGGCGACGGCGCTGTGCGCGACGCGCGTGATGTCGTCGAGCGTGCGTCCGGCGTCCGTGAGGGCGGCCGTGACGGTCTCGACCACGATGTCACCGAGGTGGAAGACGGGCGGGGCCACACCCTGCATCCACTGGGCGCGGATGTGGTCGGTGCGGGCCTCCAGGTCGAGCGGGTGGCCCAGGGTGATGCTCGGCGGGAAGAGCGGGTCGCCGCCTCGGTGCAGGATCTCGGCCTCCGGGATGGAGATCGAGGAGACGGACAGCAGCTTGGCGAAGCCCTCTCGCCGGGAGAGCACGACGGCGGAGCCCGCGTCGCCGAGCACGTAGTTCGAGCTGACCCGCCAGCGGTCCAGGCCCGGGGTGGAGAAGTTGTCGCCGGCGGTGATCAGAACGGCACCGGCGGCCGGGTCGGCGGTCATCATGGCGGCGGCGAACCGCAGCGAGGTGATCATGCCGAGGCAGCCCTGGCGCAGTTCCAGGGCGGGCACGGGCCGGTTCACCGTGCGGTGCAGGATGTAGTGGGGGGCCGACCAGATGTCGGGGCCCTGGTGGAAGACGGGCGTGTGGATGAGCGCCGCGATCTCCTCCGGCTCGTGCCCGGAGCGTTTGAGGGCCTCCTCGGCCGCGGCGACCGCCATGTCGGGGGCGGGCACGTCCCCGGCGACCGCGACCGAGACCATGCCGCTGGACGCCCGCAGGGTCTCGTCGTACCAGCCCTTTTCGATGGCCTCGTCGACGCTGACCCGGTCGGGTATCCAGCTGCCGATCCCAGCCAGGTACACGTTGTCCACTTTCATCCTGTGCGCCCGCTTTCAGAAGAGCCTGTGAGGGTACGGGGCACCTTCCCAGGCGGCCCTTGTGCGGCTCTTTCGTAGCGCTTGCAGCATGATGTGGGCGTGGGGCTGCGGGAGATGAAGAAACTCAAGGTCAGGCAGGCGATCCAGCGGGAGACGCTGCGCCTGTTCGAAGAGCGCGGATACCGGGCGACGACGGTCGAGGAGATCGCCGCGGCGGCGGAGGTGTCCACGACGACCTTCTACCGCTACTACTCCTCCAAGGAGGACGTGATCCTGTCCGGGGTCCATGACCGCGGGCCGGAGGCGGCGGAGGCGCCCGGCGCGCACCCGCTGCACTTCGCGGACGGAGGCCTGCCCGAGGGAGGTTCCCTGCTGGCCGGGCTACGGGTCATGCTGGCCGGTGTACGCGAGAGCGGGGCGTTCGACGAGGGCCGTGCGGAGCTGCTGACCCGGTTGCGCATGATCAACCGGGTACCGGAGCTGCGGGCCCTCAACGCCCAGCGCACCCAGGAGGGGCTGCGTGAGCTGGCCCGGTTGCTGGCGGCCCGGAGCGGCACGGATCCCGACGGTCCGGAGGGGTACCGGACGCGGGTGCTGGCGGCGGCGATCGGGGGCGCGGTGGCCGAGACCCTGCGCTTCTGGGTGGACCAGGGCGGGGAGCCGGATCTGGACGACCTCTTCGCCCGGACCCTGGACCTGTTGGCTCCCGCGGTGGAGCGGGCCTCGCACTGATGCGGCCGCCCGGCGGTTTAAGGCTGCTTTAGAAGCTGCTCCTAGCCTTCGGCGACGACGGGCGTATTGCCACACCACCGAGGAGCACGATCGTGACCCAAATCCAGGACCTTCCGCGTCTTCCCTTCGACCGTGACCGCGACGATGTGAACGGCATCGCGCCGAAGTTCCGCTCGCTGCGCACCGAGTCGCCGGTGGTCCGCGTGACCACCTCGGCCGGCGACGAGGCCTGGCTCGTCACCCGCTACGGCGAGGTCAAGCAGCTCCTCAACGACGCCCGCCTCGGCCGCTCCCACCACGCGCCGGAGACGGCCTCCCGGGTGGCCAACGCCGCCGTGCTGACCGGCCCGCTGGGCAAGCCCGAGGACGAGGTGCCCACCCGTACGAAGCTGCGCCGGCTGCTGGCCCCGGCCTTCTCGGCGCGCCGGGTGCAGAAGCTCCAGGGCGGCGTCCAGCAGCTGATCGACCAGCTGCTCGACAACCTGGAGAAGGGCCCGAACCCCGGGGACTTCCACGAGGCGCTGTCCTTCCCGCTGCCCGTGCTGGTCATCTGCCAGCTGCTCGGCGTGCCCGGCGAGGACCGCGAGGAGTTCCGCCGGATGTCGGCGGGTGCGACCAGCCTGACGGACGTGGAGAAGGCCAAGGCGTCCTGGGGCGAGCTGCACGGCTACATGCGCAGCCTCATCGAGGTGAAGCGCAGGACCCCGGGCGAGGACGTGTTCTCGGACCTGGTCGCCGTACAGGAGAAGGAGGGCCTGGCGGACGACGAGATCGCGCGGATGGCCGCTGGTCTGCTGTTCGCCGGGCACGAGACCACGGTGACACGGCTGGACCTCGGGACGCTGCTGCTGCTCACCCACCCCGAGGAGCGCAAGAAGCTGCAGGCCGACCCGAAGGGGCTCGTGCAGGGCGCGGTCGAGGAGATCCTGCGGATGGCGGCGCCGTCCACGCAGGACGTGCTGCCCCGCTACACGCACGACGACATCGAGGTCGCCGGTACCACCATTCCCAAGGGCGACCTGGTGATGCTGGCGTTCACGGCCACCAACCGCGACCCGGACATCTTCTCCGACCCGGACGTCTTCGACATCACCCGGGACAGCACGCAGCACCTGGCCTTCGGTCACGGTCCGCGCTTCTGCCTCGGTTCGGGCCTGGCCCGTCTGGAGCTCCAGGCGCTGTTCTCCACGCTGTTCGTCCGGTTCCCGGACCTGCAGCTGGCGGTGGACCCGGCGGAACTGCAGTTCCGCGACGACACCCTGACGGGTGGTCTGGCCTCGCTGCCGGTCACCTGGTAGTCCGCGCATACGAAGAGGCGGCGCGTCCCTGTGGGGGCGCGCCGCCTCTTCGTGTCCGGGCGTCCGGTGCCGGGACATGATCCGGCCCCCGCGGCGGGGGATGTCGCGGGGGCCGGACGTCGGGGGGATTCGCCGGAAGCGGCGGATCAGCGGGAGGGTTCGGGCTGCGGCGGAGCCACCGGCTCGGCCGCTGCGGCCTTCTGGGCCGACCGGTGGTTCTTGGCCGCCAGGCAGAGCAGCACGGAGCCGACGACGGCGCCGAGCGGCAGGATCAGCGTGCTGTGCATGGTGGTGACGAACCCGTGGTCGTAGACGGCCTCGGCCGCGGCGGCGAGTTGCCGGGCGGCGGCCGTCGGCAGGCCCTGGGCGAGCTCCTTGATGGTGTCGGCGTCGGGGCTCGCACCGGAGGAGAAGGCGTCGACGAAGCCCTCGCGGCTCTGGGCAGACAGCCCGGAGGAACGGGTGGCCGCCTCCTCGTGCAGGGTGGTGGCGAGCCGGCTCTGCAGGACGGCACCGACAACGGAGGCGCCGAGGACGGAGCCGATCTGGCGGATGGTGTTGTTGACGCCGGAGGCGGCACCCGCCAGGCGCGGCGGTACGTTGCGCATGGCCTCGGTGGCCATCGGCGCGAGCAGGCAGCCGGTGCCCAGGCCCACCACGGCCATCGGCAGCGTGAAGGTGTACCAGTGGCTGTCCACCGCGGCGAAGGCGAGGACCAGCGAGATGCCGATGCCGTAGACGGCGAGGCCGAACAGCAGCACGTTCTTGCCGCCGATCTTGTCGGACATCCGGCCCGCGAACGGGGCGGTCACCATCGACAGCAGCGGCGAGGGGGCGAGGGTGAGACCTGCCTGCACGGCGGACATGCCGAGCACGGACTGCAGGTAGATGTTCACCGGCAGCACCAGGCCGAGCAGGGCCATCGAGATGAGCGCGACGATCACGGTCATCACGGTGAAGTTCCGGTCCTTGAAGAGCGCGAACGGTACGAGCGGCTCGTCGTCCTGCTTGCGGCGCTGGTAGAGCACGAACACACCGAGCAGGGCCACGCCGCCGACGATCAGGGCCACGATGCCCGTGTTCCAGTCGTAGCGTTCGCCCTCCTGGAGGCCGAAGCTCAGGCAGAACAGCGCGACGGTGACGATGAGGACGCCGACGATGTCGAACTTGTGGGTCCGGGCCGGGCGGATGTCGGGCACGAGCAGGAAGGTCAGCACGAGCACGGCGATGCCGACGGGCACGTTGATGAAGAAGATCCAGCGCCAGCCGACGGTGCTGACGATCAGCCCGCCGAGCGTCGGCCCGGAGATGGTGGCGACACCGGCGATGGAGCCCCAGACGCCCATGGCCGCACCGCGCCGGTCCGCCGGGAACACCGCGATGATCATCACCATCGTCTGAGGCACCATCATGGCCGCGCCCAGGCCCTGCACCGCACGGGTGGCGATGAGCATGCCGGGGTCGACGGCGAGGCCGCAGGCGACGCTGGCCAGGGTGAACAGCACGACGCCCGAGGCGAACAGGGTACGAGGACCGCGGAGGTCACCGAGGCGGCCGAAGGTGATCAGGGTGACGGCGAGGACGAGCGCATAGGCACTGACCACCCACAGGGCCTCGTCAAGGGAGGAACCGAGTCTCTCCATCATGTCGGGGATCGCGATGTTCACGATCGTCAGGTCCAGCAGTGTCATGAAGAACCCGAGACCGAGCGTCATCAAGACCGCCCACGGGTTCCCGCGCAACTTACTCACGGATGCTCCTCGTCCTCCACCGAAGTGGCTCGCCTCTAAAATCTGGGACAGTGACCCGAAAATGTCAATGCCCCACTTACCAGGGCCGGTTGGAACCGGCCCCATGTCTCACTGACTGAGTTCCTCGTCGAGTGCGGAAAACAGTTCGGCGTCGGTGATGTCCGCCAGCCCCTCGTCGGAGGGCTCGGCGGCGCCGTCGGCGGCCGCCTGCCACCTGCGCAGCAGTTCGCGCAGCCGGCCGCCCGCCCGTTCGTGGTCCTCGGTACCGGCCTCGGCCGCTTCGAGGGCCGCCTCCAGCCGGTCCAGCTCCTGGGACAGCCCGCCGGCTCCGGAGTCCTCCGGTACGAGCCGGCCCAGCAGTTCGGCGGTGAGCGCCTCGGCCGTCGGGTGGTCGAAGACGAGCGTGGCCGAAAGACGCAGCCCGGTGGCCGTGGTGAGACGGTCACGCAGTTCGACCGAGGTGAGCGAGTCGAAGCCGAGTTCCTGAAGGCTGCGTGCGGGATCGACCCGCCGGTCGTCCGCGTGGCCGAGCACCCCGGCGATCTCGCCCCGCACCAGGGCCAGTACGGCTCCGGCACGCTCGTCGGCGCCGAGTGCGGCGAGCCGGTCCGCGAGCGAGGTCACCGATCCGCCCGCGCCGGTGGCGGCCGCGGCGGCGCTGCGACGGGCCGGGGTGCGGACGAGGCCGCGCAGCGGCGCGGGAAGGGTGCCCGCCCCGGCCCGGGCCCGCAGCGCGGCGGAGTCCAGCAGGACCGGAGCCAGGGCCGGTTGCGAGCGGGCGGCCAGGGCCGCGTCCAGCAGGGCCAGGCCCTGTTCGGCGGACATCGGGGCGAGGCCGGTGCGGGCCAGCCGGGCGCGGTCGGCGGCGCCGAGCTCTTCGGCCATGCCGGCGCCGTCGCCTCCCCACAGCCCCCAGGCAAGCGACAGCGCGGGCAGTCCGGCCGCGCGGCGCTGCTGGGCGAAGGCGTCCAGGAAGGCGTTGGCGGCGGCGTAGTTGGCCTGCCCCGCGGTGCCGAGCAGCGCGGCGACCGAGGAGAACACGACGAAGGAGTCGAGGGCGGTCCCCCGGGTCAGCTCGTGCAGGTTGCACACGGCGTCGGCCTTGGGCCGCAGCACGGTGTCGAACCGCTCGGCGGTGAGCCCGGTCAGCACCCCGTCGTCCAGTACGCCCGCGGTGTGCACGACCGAGGTCAGCGGATGGTCCTGGTCCACCCGCCCCAGGAGTCCGGCGAGCGCGTCGCGGTCGGCGACGTCGCAGGCGACGAAGACCGCCTCGGCGCCCAGTTCCCGCAGCTGCGCGCCCAGTTCCGCCGCGCCGGGTGCGTCGGCACCCCGGCGGCTCGCGAGCAGCAGGTGCCGTACCCCGTACGTGGTCACCAGGTGCCGGGCGACCAGTCCGCCCAGGAACCCGCCGGCGCCGGTGAGCAGGACGGTTCCGCCCTCCCGGAACGCCGGGGCCGGGGCGGGGTCGTCGGGCCGGGCCGGCACGAGGCGGGGAGCGTGGACGGCTCCGGCGCGCAGCGCGAGCTGTGGCTCGCCGTGCTCCACGGCGGAGAGCGCCGCGGCGGGGACGGCGGCCGCGGAGGCCGGGTCCTCGTCCAGGTCCAGGACGACGAGGCGTCCGGGGTGTTCCGCCTGGGCGGACCGCAGCAGGCCCAGCAGGGCGGCGGCCACGGGATCGGGTACGCCGTCGCCGACGGGCGCGCCGCCCCGGGTGAGCACGACGAGGCTGCTGTCGGCGAGCGCGTCCTCGGCCGGCCAGCTCTGGAGGAACCCCAGCAGTCCGCCGATGGCCTCACGGAGCGCCTCGGGCGGGGTCGCGGAGGCCGGCTCCTCGGACGGGACCACGGCGTCGGTGACGACGAAGCGGGGCGCGGACGCCCCCGACCGGACGGCCTCGGTGAGCTCGGCCAGTCCGCCGTAACGCGTGGTCCCGGCGGGTGCGGCGGTCACCTCGGACACCGGGCCGAGCAGGGCCCAGTCCGCCGGTCCTGCCGGGCCTTCCTGCGGCAGCGGCAGGGAAATCCAGTCGAGGCGCAGGAGGCCGCCGTCCGCGCCCGGGCTGCCCTGGGCGGCGGTGGCGAGGGCGCCTTCGGGGAGCGGGCGTACGGCGAGGGCGTCGACCGTGGCGACCATCCGCCCCTGCGGGTCGGCGAGGTCCAGTCGGTACGCGCCCTCGGCACCCGTGGGGGCGACGCGGACGCGCAGGGCGCCCGCCCCGGTGGCGTGCAGGCGGAGCCCGCTCCACAGGAAGGGGACGTGGATCCGGTCGGACCCTTCGCCTTCCCCGTCGTCGCCCCGGCCGGGGCCGCCGAGCGCGAGGGTGCGCAGGGCCGAGTCGAGCAGTGCGGGGTGCAGGCCGAAGTCGCCTTCACCGGCGCCCGTTCCCTCGGGCAGCCGTACGTCCAGGTAGCGGACGTCGCCTTCCCGCCAGGCCGCGGCCAGTCCCTGGAACGCCGGGCCGTAGCCGAGCCCGGCGGCCACGAGCCGGTCGGCGAGCGCGTCCACGTCCACCGGTTCGGCACCGGCCGGGGGCCAGGCCTCGGCCCAGGGCGCGGCGGGCGGGGCGGCGGTCGCGGACGGTGCCAGGGTGCCGGTGGCGTGCCGGGTCCAGTCGCCGCCGTCGACGCCGGAGTGGACGGCGAAGGTGTGCCGCCCGCTGCCGTCGCCGGTGTCGGTGACCTGGATCTGCAGGCGCGGTGCGGCGCGCTCCGGGAGCACCAGCGGCGCCTCCAGGTTCAGTTCCTCGACGGTGTCGCAGCCCACCTGGTCCCCGGCGTACACCGCGAGGTCCGCGAAGGCGGCGCCCGGCAGCAGGACCGAGCCCGCGACGACGTGATCGCCGAGCCACGGGAGGCCGGCCAACTCGATGCGGCCCGTCAGCACCGCCCCCTGGCCGTCGGCGAGTGCGACGACCGCGCTCAGCAGCGGGTGCCCGGCGCCCTCCTGTCCTGCCGAGGCCGCGTCCTGGGCCACGGCCGGGGCCTCCAGCCAGTACCGGGTCCGCTGGAAGGCGTACGTCGGCAGTTCCACCGGGTGCGCGGCCGGCAGCAGTGACGGCCAGTCCACGGCGGCGCCCCGGGTGTGGACCGTGCCCAGTGCCGTGAGGAGAGACCGCCCTTCCGGGTGCCCGGCGCGCAGGGCGGACACCGCGTCGGCCCCGTCCAGGGCGCCGCGCACCATGGCCGTCAGCACCGGGTCGGGACCGAGTTCCAGGTAGGTGGTCACGCCCTGCTCGTGCAGGGTGTTCACGCCGTCGTGGAAGCGGACGGCGGCCCGGATGTGCCGGGCCCAGTAGCCGGGGTCGGTCAGTTCGCCGGGTCCGGCGATCCGGCCGGTGATGTTGGAGACGATGGGGATGGCCGGCTCCCGCAGGTCCAGGGTGCGGATGACCTCCTCGAACTCGGCGAGGACGCCGTCCATGTGGGGCGAGTGGAAGGCGTGCGAGACGGTCAGCCGCCGGGTCTTGGTCCCCTGGGCGCGGAAGCCCTCGGCGACCTCGTCGGCCGCGTCGGGGTCTCCGGAGATCACCACCGAGTCCGGCCCGTTGACGGCAGCCAGGCTGAGCCGTCCCGCGTGCCGCTCCAGGTGGGGCAGTACGTCGGCCTCCGCGGCCCGGATCGCGATCATCGCGCCGCCCACCGGGGCCGCCTGCATGAGCCGGCCGCGCGCGGCCACCAGGGTGCAGGCGTCGGCGAGGCTCAGCACACCCGCGGCGTGCGCGGCGCTGATCTCGCCCACGGAGTGGCCGATGAGGAGGGCCGGGGCGAGGCCCGCGTGCTCGGCGAGCCTGAACAGCGAGGTCTCCAGGGCGAACAGCGCGGCCTGGGTGTGCACGGTCTGGTCCAGCAGGTCGGCCTCGGGACTGTCCGGGACCGAGAAGACGATCTCCTTCAGCGGGCGTCCCAGCTCGGGATCGAGGTGGGCGCACACCGCGTCGAAGGCGGCGGCGAAGACCGGGAAGGTCTCGTACAGGTCGCGTCCCATGCCGGGCCGCTGGCTGCCCTGGCCGGTGAACATCACGGCGGTCTTCGGTACGCCACCAGCCGTCCCCCGGACGAGGGCGGGCGTGTCGGTGCCCGCGGCGAGTGCGGCCAGGGCCTCCATGAGCTCGGCCCGGTCCGCACCCGCGACCACCGCGCGATGCTCGAAGCGGGCGCGCGTGGTGGCGAGCGCGAGGGCCACGTCCGCCACCGCCGGTCCTTTGGCGGCCACATGGTCGCGCAGGCGGGACGCCTGGTCCCGCAACGCCTCCTCGGTACGGGCGGACAGCACCCACGGCACGGGAACGGGCCCGGCGTCCGTCGCGCCCTCGGGCCGGGAGTCCTGCGGCGCCTGTTCCAGGATCAGGTGGGCGTTGGTGCCGGAGATGCCGAAGGAGGAGACGGCCGCGCGGCGCGGGCGGTCCAGTGCGGGCCACGGCCGCTGCTCGGTGAGCAGCTCCACCGTCCCGGAGGACCAGTCCACGTGCGGGGTCGGGGCATCCACGTGCAGCGTCTGGGGCAGGACCCCGTTGCGCAGCGCCATGATCATCTTGATGACTCCGGCGACGCCGGACGCGGCCTGTGCGTGCCCGATGTTGGACTTGAGCGAGCCCAGCCACAGCGGCACTTCGGGGCTGTGCTCCTCGCCGTAGGTGGCCAGCAGCGCCTGCGCCTCGATCGGATCGCCCAGCGTGGTGCCGGTGCCGTGCGCCTCCACGGCGTCCACGTCGGCGCCGCTCAGCCCGGCGTCCGCGAGCGCCTGGCGGATCACCCGCTGCTGGGCGGGGCCGCTGGGGGCCGTCAGGCCGTTGCTCGCACCGTCCTGGTTGACGGCGCTGCCGCGGATCACGGCGAGTACCTGGTGCCCGTTGGCCTGCGCGTCGGACAGTTTCTCCAGGAGCACCAGGCCGACGCCCTCGGCCCAGCCGGTCCCGTTGGACTGGGCGGCGAAGGCCTTGCAGCGGCCGTCGGGCGACAGGGCCCGCTGGCGGCTGAACTCCAGATAGGTGGTGGGCGTCGCCATGAGCGTCACACCGCCGGCCAGCGCCATCGTGCACTCGCCCGAGCGCAGCGCCCCGGCGGCCAGGTGCAGGGCGACCAGCGAGGAGGAGCAGGCCGTGTCCACGGTGATGGCGGGGCCTTCGAACCCGAAGGTGTACGCGATGCGCCCGGAGGCGACACTGCCCATGCTGCCGTTGCCGAGGTAGCCCTCGTACCCCGTGGGCGCGGGCTTGAGCCGCGAGGCGTAGTCGTTGTACATGACGCCCGCGAAGACACCGGTCCGGCTCCCGCGCACGGCGGCCGGGTCGATCCCGGCCCGCTCGAAGGCCTCCCACGCGGTTTCCAGCAGCAGACGCTGCTGCGGGTCGGTGGCCAGGGCCTCACGCGGGCTGATGCCGAAGAACTCGGCGTCGAAGTCCTCGGCTCCGTGCAGGAATCCGCCCTGCGTGGAGTACGTACGCCCGACCGCGTCCGGGTCCGGGTCGTACAGCGTCTCCTCGTCCCAGCCCCGGGACGCGGGGAAGGAGCCGACCGCGTCGGTCCCCTGCTCGACCAGACGCCACAGGTCCTCCGGGGATGTGACACCGCCCGGGTAGCGGCAGCTCATCGCGACCACGGCGATCGGCTCGTCCTCCGCGGCGGTGCCCGTGTCCCGCAGCGGTTCGGCGGCCGGGGTGCTCGCGCCGAGGACCCGCTCCAGCAAGTGGTCGGTGACCGCGCGCGGCGTCGGGTGGTCGAAGACGAGGGTCGCCGGCAGGGTCAGGCCGGTCGCGGCCCCGAGCCGGTTGCGCAGCTCCACGGAGGCGAGCGAGTCGAAGCCGAAGTCCTTGAACGGCCGTTGCTCGTTCACGGAGTCGGGCGAACCATGCCCCAGGACCGTCGCCACGGTGGCGCGGACGACCGAGGCGACCGCCTCCGCCCGCCCGTCCTCGGGCAGCGCGGCGATCCGCTCGGCCCAGGCTCCGGACTGTCCGCTGCCCGCTGCGGCAGCGGTGCGCCGGGCGGGGACCCGGACCAGTGAACGGAGCAGCGCCGGGAGCCTGCCCGCGGCCGCCTCGCCACGCAGTGCGCCCAGGTCGAGGCGTGCCGGAACGGTCGCGGAACGCCCGGTCGCCAGGGAGGCGTCGAACAGCGCGAGCCCTTCCTCGGTGTCGAGCGCGGCGATGCCCCCGCGGGTCATCCGGGACAGGTCGGTGTCACTGAGGTGACCGGTCAGTCCGGATGCCTGGCCCCACAGGCCCCAGGCCAGGGAGGTGGCCGGCAGACCCAGGGCGTGGCGGTGGGCGGCGAGGCCGTCGAGCAGACCGTTGGCGGCGGTGTAGTTGCCCTGGCCCGGATTGCCGAGCGTGGCGGTGACGGAGGAGAAGAGGACGAAGGCGGCGAGGTCGGTGTCGCGGGTGAGTTCGTGCAGGTGCCAGGCGGCGTCGGCCTTGGGGCGCAGGACGGTGTCGAGGCGCTCGGGGGTGAGTGCGGTGACCGTGCCGTCGTCCAGGGCACCTGCGGTGTGGATGACCGCGGTGAGGGGGTGGTCGGTGGGTACGGCGGCCAGGAGGGCTGCGAGCGCATCCCGGTCGGCGACATCACAGGACGCGAAGGTGGCCTCGGCGCCCATCTCCCTTAGCTGCGCGCTTAGTTCGGCCGCGCCGGGGGCGTCGGCACCCCGGCGGCTGGCCAGCAGCAGGTGGCGTACGCCGTAGGCGGTGACCAGGTGCCGGGCGAAGAGCCCGCCGAGCGTTCCGGAAGCGCCGGTGACGAGTACCGTCCCGGTCGGGTCGAGGGCCGGAGCCACGGCCGGGCTGTCGTCGGCGCGGATCAGCCGGGGCGCGAGGACGGCCTGCCCGCGCACCGCGAGCTGAGGCTCGGAGGGTGCGCCCGACAGGGCGCGCACCAGGGCGCCCGGGTCGTCACCGCCGCTCGGGTCCAGATCGAGGAGGGCGAAGCGGCCCGGCTCCTCCGCCTGCGCGGTGCGCAGCAGACCCCACACGGCAGCGCCCGCGAGGTCCCGCACGTCCTCGCCCTCCTGCGCGGCGAGCGCGCCCCGGGTGGCGACGACCAGCCGGGTGCCGGCAAGTCCTTCATCGGCCGGCCACTCCTGGACCGCCGCCAGAGCCCGGCCGACCTCGGCCCGGACCTGCTCGGGCAGCGCGGACCCGTCCTCGGCGGAAACCCCGGGGACGAGGAGCACCGCGGCCTCCGGTGCGACCGTCCCCTGCTGTACGGCTGCGAGCAGGGCGGCGGCATCGGCGTGGAGCCCGGCCCCCAGTGCCTCGGCAAGTGCGCGGTCCGTGGGGGAACCGCCGAGCACGGCCGTCGTCGCGGACTCCGTGTCCGGGTCCGGGAGTACCGCCTCGGCCCACTCCACGACGTAGGGGACGGGACGGGCAGCGGTTGCGGGCGCCAGTCCGCCTGCCGGGACCTCGCGGAGTGCGAGGGACGTGACGGTGGCGACGGGTTGTCCGGTGGTGTCGGTGATGTGGAGGGTGATGCTGTCGGTGGGGGTGGGGGTGATGTGGACGCGGACGGTGGTGGCGCCGGTGGCGTGGAGGTGGATTCCGGACCAGGCGAAGGGCAGGCGGGGTGCGGGCAGTTCGGTGCCGGGGGTCAGGAGTGCGGTGTGGAGGGTGGCGTCGAGCAGGGCGGGATGGATGCCGAAGGTGTCGGCGTCGCCGTGCTGGTCCTCGGCGAGGGAGACCTCGGCGAAGACGTCGTCACCGTTGCGCCATGCGGCCTGAACACCCTGGAACACGGGCCCGTACTCGTAACCCGCCGCCGCCAGCTCCTCGTACAGCGTGCTCGTGTCGACCCGGACCGCCCCGGCCGGCGGCCACACCGCATCGGCGGACGCCCCGCGAGGCGCCGGAACCGCCAGGGACGAGAGGACCCCGGCCGCGTGGCCGGTCCACTCGGCCCCGTCGTCCCCGCTCTCCTCCGCGCTCTCGGGGCGGGAGTACACGGTGACGGCGCGGCGGCCGCCTTCCTCGGCGTCAACGACGACCTGGAGGCGGACGGCCCCGGTGGCGCCGAGCAGCAGTGGAGCCTGGAGGGTGAGCTCTTCGAGGACCTCGCAGCCGGTCTCGTACCCGGCCCGGAGGGCAAGCTCCACGAAGGCGGTGCCGGGCAGCAGGACCGTGCCGGAAACGGCGTGATCGGCGAGCCACGGGTGCGACTTCAGCGAGAGCCGCCCGGACAGCACCGCGGACCCGCTGCCGGCGACCTCGGTCACCGCTCCGAGAAGGGGGTGCTCGGCAGAGGTGAGCCCGGCCATCGTGACGTCGCCGGTGTTGGGAGCGGATTCGAGCCAGTAGCGGGTGCGCTGGAAGGCGTACGTGGGCAGGTCGAGGGGGTGCTGGGGCTCGGGGAGGGCTGTGGTCCAGTCGACGGGGACGCCGTGGGTCCATGCCTGGCCGACGGAGAGCAGGAACCGGTCCAGGCCGCCTTCGTCCCGGCGGAGTGACGGCACGGCGAGCGCCGCGACCGCTTCGGCGGCCTCGAAGGTCTCCTGAAGACCGATCGTCAGGACCGGGTGAGCACTCGACTCGATGAACGTGGTGAAGCCGTCCGCGAGCAGGGCCCGGGTCGTCTTCTCGAACTCAACCGTCTGACGCAGATTCCGGTACCAGTACCCCGCGTCCAGGACCGCGCTGTCGACCACCTCGTTCGTGACGGTCGAATAGAACGGGATCTCCGGCCTGCGCGGCACTACCGGCGCCAAAAGCTGCGCCAACTCGTCCTGGATGGACTCCACGTGCGGGGAGTGCGAGGCGTAGTCCACCGCGATACGACGCGAACGCACCCCGTCCGCGTCGAGCACCGCAACCAGCTCGTCCAAAGCACTGTCCGTGCCCGACACGACCGTGGACGACGGGCCGTTGACCGTGGCCACGCCCAGGTCGTCCGGCCACCGCGTCAGGTACGGGCGCACCGCGTCGGCGGGCAGCGCAACCGACAGCATCCCGCCCCGACCGGCCAGAGCGATGATGGCCCGGCTCCGCAGAGCCACCACCAGGGCGCCGTCTTCCAAGGACAGCGCACCCGAGACGACAGCCGCCGCGATCTCGCCCTGCGAATGCCCCACGACCGCGTCCGGCACAACGCCAAAGGATCGCCACGCCTCAGCGAGGGAGACCATCACCGCCCACAACGCGGGCTGGATCACGTCCACCCGCTCCAGCAAGCCGTCCGGGTCACCTTCCAGCAGTACTGGCAGCAGATCCCAGTCCGTGTGAGCCGACAGGGCCCGCGCGCACTCCTCAAGGCGCGCCCGAAACGCAGGCGACGCCCCATACAGACCCGCCGCCATACCGATCCACTGCGAACCCTGCCCCGGAAACACGAACACCGTACGGCCCGCGACCGCCTCGCCCGCCGCTCCGGCATCCGCACGCAGCGCGTCCAGCAGTTCCTGCCGGGTGCTGCCGACCACGGCCTTGCGCTGCCCGAACACCGTACGGTGCGAGACCAGGGCGGTCGCAACAGCACTCGGCGTGAGCTCGGGGGCGTTCTCCATAAACTCCGTCAGACGAGCCACCTGATCACGCAGGGCCTCTTCAGTCCGACCGGACACCATCCACGGCACCACACCACCGGCAGAGGCTTCCGGCAGCGACGCCTCCGGTGCCTGCTCCAGAATCATGTGCGCGTTCGTGCCCGAGATCCCGAACGAGGACACAGCCGCACGGCGCGGACGCTCCAGCTCGGGCCACGACCGCTGCTCGGTCAGCAACTCCACCGAGCCCTGGGACCAGTCCACGTGCGACGTCGGATCAGTCACGTTCAACGTCTGAGGAAGAACCCCCTCGCGCATCGCCATGACCATCTTGATGACACCGCCCACACCCGCAGCGGCCATGGTGTGCCCGATGTTCGACTTCAACGACCCCAACCACAGGGGCTGCTCGGGGGTGCGCTCCTGCCCGTACGTCGCGATCAGGGCCTGCGCCTCGATCGGGTCACCGAGCTTGGTCCCCGTCCCGTGCGCCTCCACCACATCGACGTCCGTACCGCTCAGGCCGGCGTTGGCCAGGGCCTGGCGGATGACGCGCTGCTGGGAGGGGCCGTTCGGCGCGCTGAGCCCGTTGCTCGCACCGTCCTGGTTGACCGCCGAACCCCGGATCACCGCCAGCACCGGGTGGCCGTTGGCCTGGGCATCGGACAACCGCTCCAGCAGCAGGATGCCCGCGCCCTCGCCCCACGCCGTGCCGTCCGCACTCGCGGAGAACGCCTTGCACCGGCCGTCCTGCGACAACCCCTGCTGCCGCGAAAACTCCACGAACATCCCCGGCGAGGACATCACCGTCGCACCACCCGCCAGGGCGAGCGAGCACTCACCCCGTTGCAGCGCCTGCGCAGCCAGGTGAAGGGCGACCAGGGAGGAGGAACAGGCCGTGTCCACGGTCAGCGCCGGCCCCTCCAGGCCAAGGGTGTAGGAAATACGGCCCGAAGCAACACTCGCCGTGTTGCCCGTGAGGAGGTAGCCCTCCGTCCCCGCGACGGGCTCGGCCAGACGGGGCCCGTACTCCCCCGTCATCGCACCGACGAACACACCCGTCCGACTGCCCCTGAGCGACTGCGGAACAATCCCCGACCGCTCCAACGCCTCCCACGCCGTTTCCAGCAGCAGACGCTGCTGCGGGTCCATGGCGAGCGCCTCACGCGGCGAGATCCCGAAGAACTCCGCGTCGAACCCGTCCACCCCCTCCAAGAACCCGCCATACCGCGCATACGACTTCCCCGGCACACCCCGCTCGGCGTCGTACAGCCCCTCAAGGTCCCAGCCACGGTCCTCCGGCCAGCCACCGATCGCGTCCCCGCCCTCAGCAACCAGCCCCCACAATCCCTCCGGGGAGACCACCCCACCCGGGTACCGGCACGCCATCCCCACAATCGCCAACGGCTCGTCGGACGCGTCCTCGACTCCGGCAAGGACCGCGTCCACGGCCTCCGGGTCGGGCGCACCCACCAGGTCGCGAACGATGTGGCGGGCGAGAACGGCGGGGGTCGGGTAGTCGTAGACGAGCGAGGACGGCAGAGCGATGCCGAGGTCGGCGGCCAGACGGCTGCGCAACTCGACGGAGGTGAGCGAGTTGTAGCCCAGGTCCTTGAAGGGCAGTTCGGAATCGATCGCCTCCGCGCTGTCGTATTCGAGGATCTCGGCGGTGTGACGGCAGATCAGGCCCGTGATCAGCTTCTGGCGCAGGAGATCGCCCTGCTTGCCGGTGAGCTTGCGCACCCGGCTCGCCCACTCCCCCAGTACGCCTTCCTGCTCCTCCTGCTCCGGCTCCGGCTCCGGCTCCGCCACGGCAGCCGGGCCGTGCGGGGCATCGGGGACGTCGATCCAGTAGCGCTTGCGCTGGAAGGCGTAGGTGGGCAGCTTGACCCGGTTCCCGCCGGGCAGCAGAGCCGTCCAGTCGACGTCCGTCCCACTCGCATAAGCGGTGGCCAGGGCCCGCAGCAAAGTCCGCGGCTCGTCCCGCCCGTCCTTGAGCGCGGACGCGGCGGTGGGGGCGTCGAGGGTGTTCTGAACGAGGGAGGTCAGGACCGGGTCCGGACCGAGTTCGAGGTACGTGGTGATGCCCTGGGCGTCCAGGGTGCGGATGCCGTCGTGGAAACGGACCGCCGCGCGGATCTGACGCGCCCAGTAGGCAGGGCTGGTCAGCTCGTCGGCCATCTGGCCGGTCACGTTGGATATGACGGTGATCTGGGGCTCGTTGAAGGTGAGGGAGCCGATTGCTTCCTCGAACTCGGCCAGGGCCGTGTCCATGTGCGCGGAGTGGAACGCGTGCGAGACGGTGAGGCGCTTGACCTTGACCCCACGGCTACGGAACAGCTCCTCCAACGCCTCAACCGCGTCCGCGTCACCGGAGACGACCACCGCTGCGGGACCGTTCACCGCAGCCAGCGACACACCCTCGACCAGCTCGGGCACGACATCGGCTTCCGGAGCGGCGATGGCGAGCATCGCACCCCCCGCACGCGCGGCCTGCATCAGCCGACCCCGTACCGCCACCAACGCACACGCGTCCTCCAGCGAGAACACCCCCGCCGCGTACGCCGCGCTCACTTCACCGATCGAGTGACCGATCAGCGCATCCGGACGCACACCCCATGACGACACCAACGTGAAAAGAGCCGACTCAAGCGCGAACAGGGCGGCCTGCGTGAACCGGGTCTGACCCAGGACCGGATCGCCCCCGAACACCACATCCTTCAGCGACCGACCCAGAGGCACATCCAGATACGCACACGCCGCATCGAACGCCTCCGCAAACACCGGGAACGCCTCATACAGCTCCCGGCCCATCCCTGCCCGCTGGCACCCCTGCCCCGTGAACAGCAACGCCGTACCCGCAGCACCCGCCACCGGCCGGCCGCCCCGCACCGACTCCAGACCCGCGACCAGCTCCGCACGATCCGCACCGATCACCACCGCACGGTGCTCGAACACCGTGCGCGTCGACGCCAGCGAATAGCCGACATCCAGCAGCGAACCGTCCTCAAAAGCAGCCAGATTCGCCGCCTGCGCGCGCAGTGCCTCCGCGCTGCGCCCCGAGACCACCCACGGCACCAGGACCGGGTCCGCACCCTGCACGACAGGGGCCCGCTCGGGGCCCGGGCGGAGAATCAGGTGGCAGTTCGTCCCGCCCATACCGAACGAGGACACACCCGCGATACGGGATCCCTCCCACACACCCGTCGATGTCTGGACCCGCAGATTCAACTCATCAAGATCAATCGCCGGATTCACCGACTCGAAATTCAGACTCGCCGGCACCACCCCATACCGCACCGACATCGCGGCCTTGATCAGACCGACAATCCCCGCCGCACCCTCCAAATGCCCGACATTCGTCTTCGCCGAACCCACCACCAACGGCTCGACACGGCCCGGGGCATTCCCCAGCACCATTCCCAGAGCCGCAGCCTCGACCGGATCACCCAACGCCGTCCCGGTCCCGTGCAGTTCCACGTAACCGACCTCGCCCGGCGCCACACCCGCCCGCTCACAAGCAAGCCGCAACACCCCGGCCTGACCCTCCACCCGCGGAGCCGTCAGACCATCACCACCACCATCATTGTTGACCGCACCACCCGCGATCACACACACCACATCATCACCATCAACGACCGCATCCTCCAGCCGCTTCAGAACAACAAGACCCCCACCCTCACCCCGCACATAACCATTCGCCCGACCATCGAAAACAAACGCACGCCCATCCGGCGACAACCCACCGAACTTCGACACCGCCACCGAGGACTCCGGCGCCAGCATCAAATTCACCCCACCCGCCAACGCCAACGACACCTCACCACGACGCAACGCCTCACACGCCTGATGCACCGCCACCAACGCCGACGACTGACCCGAATCCACCACCAACGACGGACCCGTCAAACCCAACAGAAACGACACCCGATTCGCGATCACACTCCGCGCAAGACCCGTCGACGTGAAAGCACCAATCCCCTCCACACCACCCCGACGCGCCAAAACCGCATAATCGTCCGCCATCGCCCCCACGAACACACCCGCGGCAGACCCCCGCACCGAACCCGCCACCACACCGGCGTCCTCGAACGCCTCCCACGCCAACTCCAACACCAACCGCTGCTGCGGATCCATCGCCACAGCCTCACGCGGCGAAATACCAAAGAACCGCGCGTCAAAACCATCAACCCGACTCAAAAACCCCGCACGCCGAGCCACCGACTTCCCCGCCACCGACGGATCGGGGTCATAAAACCCCTCACCGTCCCAACGATCCGAAGGCACCTCGCCCACCGCATCGAAACCCCGGACCAATCCGTCCCAGAACTCCCCCGGACCACCCTCAGCACCCGGAAAGCGACACGACATACCGACAACAGCAATGGCACCGACAGGGCCGTTTTTCGGCATGCCAAAGTCCGGATTCATGATGCCTGTCTCCACTTCGTCACCAGGTCGCACCGCAGGGGTCCAAGCCGATCGTCACAACGTCGGCTAAAGCCCGTCTTGCGCGCTCACTGGACTCCGACCCGCCCGAGAACGTCGAGCTGCAAGTCGATCGGCAGGTCCTGCCGGCGGGAAATGTTGAGCTTGCGGTAGATCCGCGTGAGGTGCTGCTCGACCGTGCTCGTCGTGACGAACAGCTTGGCCCCTATCTCCCTGTTCGTGTATCCGGCGGAGGCCAGGGACGCGACGCGCCGTTCGGACTGGCTGAGGACGGCCACGTCGGGCTCGGGGGCCGCCGCGGCGCAGCGTTCCACCTCGGCGTCGGAGTCTCCGCGCCGGCGGCCCGGCAGGATCTCCCCGCAGAGCGGTGTCGCGTCGCACTCGTCGGCCAGTCTCCACGCGCGCCCGATGACGGAGCCCGCGCGCGGCCCCTCGCCCAGGGTCTGGAGGTTCCGGCCGAAGTCGGCGACGGCCTTGGCTAGTTCCAGGCGGTCACCGCAGCTCCGCAGGTCGGCGACCGCCCGGGTGAGGAGGGCCGGCCGGTCGTGGGTCTCCTCGGTCGCGGCGTGCAGGCGCAGCGCCATGCCGCGGGTCCGCGCGCCGATACCCGGTACGGCGAGCTGCGCCGTGGTCAGCACGCGTGCCTCGCAGGGGCGGCGCAGGCGCAGCAGGGCGTCGGCCGCGTCGATGCGCCAGGGCAGACCGCCGGGGTGGTCCAGGCCCCACCGTCCGGCCAGGCGGCCCACGTCGAGGAATTCGCTCAGGGCGGCCTGGGCACGGTGCGTGGCCAGGTAGTACCTGCCCCGTGCCTGGAGGTACGGCAGGGCGTGCACGGTGCGGGGCAGGTGGTCGGGCAGGGGCAGCGGAAGGTGCCGGGCGGCGTCGTCGTAGCGGCCCATGGCGGTGAGCGCGGTGACGAGGACCGCGACGGGGCGGTACATGAACGTTCCGCCGCGTCCCGCGACCGCCGCCACGGCGGCGCTCGCCGCGCGCTCGGCACCGGCGAGGTCGCCGAGGTGGATGAGTGCCTCGCCGCGCAGCGAGGCGAACATGGCCTGCCAGCCGCGGGCCCGGCGGTGTTCGGCGTCGGCGTGCAGTTTCCGGCACCGGACGGCGGCCCGGCGCGGGTGTCCGGTGTGCAGCAGGATGCGTACGGCCTGGACCAGCGGTTCGAAGGTGTCGTGTGCCAGCGGGGTTCCCTCGATCAGCCGTTCGGCGGCGGACGCGTCCCAGGGGTCGCCCGGGTGGGTCCACAGCGCGGCGCAGAGGGGGGTCGCGTCGCTGTCGGCGGCGGGTGGGACCGCGAAGAGGTCGCGCAGTGCGTCGGCGCCGGAGGGCGCGAGCCGCAGTACCTCCGCCGCCTCCGCCACCCGTCCCTGGGCGACGAGCAGACGGGCCAGCGAGCCCGTGGGCGCGCCGGAGCGTCCGGCACGCAGTGCGGCGAGCGGAGCGTCGAGGTGCTGTTCGGCGGCGGCGGGGGTGAGGCGCCAGGTGAGGGCGGCGAGTTGCAGGCCGATCCGCCACCGGGTCGGTTCGTCGTCGGTGCCGGCGTGGGCGAGTTGCAGGCAGGCGGCGGCGCGTTCGGCCTCGTCGGCGGCGAGGGCCTGCTGTCCGGCCTCGCAGAGCGTACGCACGGCCCAGTCCCCGGGAGCGCTGCCGTGGGCGCGCAGGTACGAGGCGACGGTCTCGGCCTCGGCCCGGTCGGCGTACAGCGCCTCGGCCGTACGCCCGTACAGGCGGGTGCGCTCGGCGGCTCCGAGGGTCTCCAGTGCGGCGGCGGCGATGTCGGGGTGACGCAGTCCGGGCCCGTCGGTGAGTCCTGTCTCGTCCAGGGCGGCGAGGGCCCGGGCGGCGTCCGCGGGGGCTGCCCCGGCGACGGCGGCGGCGCGGTCGAGGGTGGCGTGGGTCCCGAGGACGGCCAGGGCGCGGGCGAGGTCGCGGGCGGGGCGCCCGCAGCGCTGGAGGCAGGCCCGCACCGCGTCGGCGAACGGCCCCGCCGGTTCGGGGTGGGCGGTGTCGTACTCGGACATCAGGGCCCTGAGCAGCAGCGGATTGCCTCCGGTGCGCGCGTAGAGGCGGTCGGCCGATTCGCCGGGCGCCCCGCCCCGGAGGCGGTCGCGCAGGAGGGCTGCGGTGGCGGCGCGGTCGAGACGGCCGAGGCGGATCCGGTCGAAGCCCGGGTGGCGCAGCAGTTCGGTGACGGCATCGCGGGCGTCCGCGCCCGGGCCGCCGAGCGGGCCGGTGAGCACGATGAGCAGGCCGGTGCCGCGCGGGGCCCTGATCGAACCGGTCAGGAAGGCGAGGGAGGCCGCGTCGGCGTACTGCAGGTCATCGAGGCAGACGACGAGCGGTGCGGGTCCGTCCAGCCCCCGGACGGCCGCGGTGAAGGAGGCGGCCGCGGAAGCGTCGGGGGCGGCGCCGGGAGTCCGCGCGGAGTGGGTGCGCAGTGCCTCGGCCCACTCGTCCAGCGCGCGGTGACCCGTGGCGGGCCCCTTGGGGGTGGCAGCGGCCCACAGCACGGTCGCGCCGCGTTCGCGGGCGGTGTCGGCGATGGTCCTGAGCGTTTCGGACTTGCCGCACCCGGAGGCGCCTTCGATGAGCACGATGGCGGTGGCACCGGTCTCCGCCGCCGCGAGGGCGGCGTTCAGCCGGGCGAGTTCGGTATCCCGGGACAAGAGCGTCATCAGCCGTTTCCCCCGTTGCGCAGCGTCACTTGTCCGCCCAGCGTAAGGACCGGCCGGGGAGCCGGCCCACGCTCCGCAGTGGCCAGTTATTGCCTGGCCACAACTCCGCGCGCCGGGTCAGCCGACGGCGCTGCCGAGCCGTTCCTGGCCCAGGGCCGCCAAGTCGTCGGCGATGGCGCGGGTCACCGCGTCCTGCTGCGGAGTGAGGTAGAAGTGGCCGCCGGGGAAGCTGCGGAAGGTGAAGCTTCCGGAGGTGTGCTCGCGCCACTCCATCGCCTCGTGCAGGCTCACCCGGGGGTCGGACTCCCCGGTGAGCACGCTGAGCGGGCAGCTCAGCGCGCGGTCCCGGCCGGGGTCGGGCTGGTAGCGGTACGTCTCGATGGCCTTGAAGTCGGCGCGGATGGCGGGCAGCACCATGCGGACGATCTCCTCGTCGGCGAGCACCCCCGGGTCGGTGCCGGCCAGTTGCTGGATCTCCGCGATGAGGGCGTCGTCGCCCTTGGTGTGCACGCTGTCGGGGCGCGGCATGTGGGGGGCGCGGCGGCCGGAGACGATCAGGCCGAGCGGCGGTTCGCCCTCCGCCTCCATGCCGCGGGCGAGTTCGAAGCCCAGTACGGCGCCCATGCTGTGTCCGAAGAGGACCAGCGGGCGGTCGGCCCAGGGCCGCAGCGCCTGGTGGATGGCGTCGACGAGTTCCTCGGTGACGGTGATCGGAGGCTCGTGGCGGCGGTCCTGGCGGCCCGGGTACTGGATGGCCAGGACGTCGGCGTGGGCGGCCAGGGCCTGGGAGAAGGAGAAGAAGGCGGAGGCGGTGCCCCCCGCGTGCGGGAGGCAGACGAGGCGGTACGGCTGCTCGGGGGCCGGGTGGAAGCGGCGGACCCACAGCTCCGTGTCGGTGTCGATGCTCATTCCCGTTCCTGCTCCCTGCTCGTTGCCCGGTACTCGTCGCATGCGCGGAGGGCAAGGTAACGGCGGGTGGTTAAGCCGTACTTGTGCGGCGGTCACCACCCGGCGGAGGGGCACTTCCCGATTGCCCACTCCTGGCCTTCAACCGGAAGACGTATCTGGGGCACACTCTGGACTCGCTGGTCCGGCAGACCCTGCCGCGCGAGGCCTCGCCCTACCCGGCGGCGGTGCGCTCCGGCCCCGGTCCCGCGAGCAGGGCGAGGGTCCTGCGGCGGGGCAGGAGGCGGGTGGTCAGGAGTGCGAGCAGGCGGTTGACCCGGCCCGGGACCGTGGTCGGCCCGTCCTCCTCGCGCAGGGCGCGCTGGGCCGCCGCGACGACCTGTTCCGGCGTCCCGACCAGGGCGGCGGGCGCGTCCTCGTGGCGCTGGGACTCGGTCGCCGTCATGCCGGGGCAGAGCGCCAGCACCCGGATGCCGGTGTCGCGGTGGGCCGTCCAGAGCGCTTCGGTGAGGGCGGTCGTGTACGCCTTGGTGGCGCTGTACACGGCGAGGTCCGGCTTCGGGGTCCAGCCGAGCGTCGAGGAGACGTTCAGCAGGGCGTCCCCGGGGCGGGCGTGGCTCAGGAAGGCGTACGAGAGTGCCGTCACGGCGCGGCAGTTGAGGTTCAGCATATCCTCGGCCCGGGACAGCGGGGTCTCCGTGAAGGCGCCCGTGGTGGCGGTCCCGGCGTTGTTGACCAGCAGCTGGACGCGGGTGCGGGCGATCAGCTCGCCGGTGCGGCGCACCCCGTCCTCGGTGGCGAGGTCGGCGGCCAGCCACGTGTGGCCGGGGCCCAGTCCGTCGGTGAGGGCCCGCAGCCGTTCGGCGTCACGGGCGACGGCGATGACCCGGTGGCCGTCGGCGGCCAGGCGGTGGGCGAAGGCCCGGCCGATCCCGGCGCCGGCCCCGGTGACCAGGGCGGTCGGGCGGTCGTCGGTCCGCGTCGGCACGGGTCACCCCGCCGAGGGGCGGGTCGCGGGCTGGGCGCGGAAGGAGAACGCCTCCATCAGGCGGCGGCGCCCGGTCTTCTGCACCGCCGCGATCCCCCAGGTGCCGTCGCCCCGAGGCACCAGGGTGTACGTCGTGATCTTGTCGTACCGCCCCTCCTTCGCACCGTGCTTGCGGGCGGCCCCCCGGGTGACGGCCACGGCCGTGTCCCGGCCACGGTGGAACCGCACGCCGATCACGTCGAGGTCGAGCCGGGTCCCCTTGAGGAAGCTGTCGAACAGGGCCTGATGGGCGCGCCCGATCTCGGCGCCGCCCTGGTAGACGGTGCCACGTACGTGACGTCGGTGGCGTCCTC
This sequence comes from Streptomyces sp. NBC_00523, assembly GCF_036346615.1. Classification (NCBI taxonomy): domain Bacteria; kingdom Bacillati; phylum Actinomycetota; class Actinomycetes; order Kitasatosporales; family Streptomycetaceae; genus Streptomyces; species Streptomyces sp. NBC_00523. The sequence continues at coordinate 147,252 of NZ_CP107837.1, forward strand.
GGTGAAGCAGGCGCCGTACGCGGCTCCGTCCCCGGCGGCCCAGGCGGCGGCGCTGCGGTGCAGCAAGGCGTGGACGGCGGTGGTGTCCTCGGTGGTGGTCATGCCGGTGTCCTTCCGGGGGTGGTGGGCGGGCGGGGTCACTTCTCGGCCTTCGGGGCGGTGGCCGGGTCCCAGAGGAAGGAGACGCGCTCCATGACGTTCTGACGCTGCGTGTTGTGGAAGGCGGCGATGCGCCAGTGGCCGTCGCCCTCGCGGACGAGCGTGTACGTCTGGGTCTTGCTCAGGTCCGCGGCGGACGGCGCGTCCCCCTTGTAGGTGTCGCCCCGGCTGGTGACGACGGCGGTGTCGGGGCCGTAGAACCGGATGCCGAGGAACGAGTCGGCGAGGCTGGTGCCCTTGACGAACCCGCCGAACAGGGCGTGGTGGGCGTCGGCGATGTCCTCGCGGCCCTGGTAGTGGGTGCCGACGTAGGTGGTGTACGTGGCGTCCGCGGTGAACTGCTCGCCGTATCCGGTGGCGTCGGCGCGGCCCCAGGCGTCGGTGAAGTCGCGCAGGGTGTCGCAGACGGCGCGCTGGTCGCCGGCCGCCGCCGTGCCGGACGGGGTGGCGATACGGGTCGGGGTGACGGCGGTGCACTCCGCCTCTCCGAGGACCTTGGGGTCGGAGGTGGCGTCGAGCCAGAAGTAGCCGCCGCCGGCCGCGAGAACGGTGACCAGGGCGCCTCCGATGAGGACCCGCTTGACGGTGCGGCGACGGGAGCGCGGCTTGGGGGCGGTCGGCTCGGGTGCGGTGGTGTCCGGGGTCTCGGTGGCGGTGCTCATGCTCATGGTTCCCTCCGTGGTAACTTCACAGACAGAGAAGATGCTGCGAAGCATCTTCTTCGTCAAAGATTTCTCTTCGCTGAAGAAGCGATTATGGAGCGGAGGAGCCCGTGTCAACAACAGCCATGCCGTCCGGCGCCAGTGAGACCTACCGCCGGTATCTGAGCGCCGTCATGCTGCACGGCCACGCCAGCGCCAAGGCGTGCGAACTGGGCGCCACCGACCTGTACGCACTCAACATCCTGGGTCTCACCGGACCGTTGACCCCTGGTGAGCTCGGCGCACGCACGGGGCTGACCACCGGCCCCACCACCCGCCTGATCGACCGGCTGGAGGCGGCGGGGTACGTGCGCCGCGCACCGTCCCCCGACGACCGGCGCAAGGTGATCGTGGAGCCCATCGGCAAACCGGCCGGACTGGACGAGGCGATGGCCCCCGCCCGGAAGCGCATCGGCGAGCTCTTCGCCGACTACACGCCCGACCAGCTCGCCGTCCTGTTCGACTACTTCGCCCGCGCCTCGGACGCGTACCAGGCCGCCGCCGAGCAGCTGCGCGGCGCCGGTTCCGACTGAAGGTCCGGCCGAAGGGAACACGGGCCGGCTCCGCATGGAGTACGAAGAATCGTTACGTCGACGCCGCGCGGGTGACCTCGCGCGTCCGGGGGCCGGGCTCAGGGAAGGGACCTGCGGGTCCGGCAGCTCGCCGGGGCCCGGCGTCGGGGCGGCCGTACGTGCCCCGGATCGGTACGGGTGCAGTCGACATGGGTTACATGAGGCTTCGTCATGGGGCGGCCGCCGCGTTCGGCGCGCTCGCTCTCCTCACCGCGCAGCCGGGGTCCGCGAGCGCCGCCGTGGGGGACTTCTCCTACACGTACGCCGGGCTCGACGGCATGCCGCGCACGGTCACCCTGCACGATCCCCAGAGCCCCGGCTGCGTCACGCTCCCCGAGGTCGCCGACACCCGGGGCTCCGAGCCCGCCTACGCCCCGCAGAACGAGACCGCCGAGTGGGTCATGGTGTTCACCGGCACCGACTGCACCGGCGACTCCTGGACCCTGGGCCCACACGGGCGCCCCACATCGGAACGGCTCAAGCTGCGCTCGGTGTACCTGACCGGGCGTCACTAGGGCCTGTCGTCAAACTGCCGTCGTCCGCCCGGGGGGCGGGCCGGGCGGCGTCAGGTGCATCCCCAAGTTCTCGGCTCCGCTCGAACAGGGGAGACCCCACTTCTCGGCGTGCCGGCCCCAGTGCGTGCATGGCGTCGCCCGGCAGACGGCAGTTTGACGACAGGCCCTAGGGGGTGTCAGCCGAGGATGAGCGGGAGCCGTGCCGCCAGGGCGCCCAGGTCGGCCGTCTGCGCGGGGGTCGGTGTGCTGCGGCCCGTGCCGGTCCGCAGTGCGTCGGCGTCGGTGAGCGAGGCGGGGAACGCGGCGCCCGCGACCGCCTCCAGCGCGGTCCGGGCCACGGCCAGGGTCTCGGTGGGCGGCCCGGGGGCGGCGGGCAGGTGGGCCACGAGGTCGAGGTGGTGCAGGGTGCCTTCGAGGACGTACGCGGAGAGGTAGTCGGCGACCGTGAGGACCATGTCCTGCGTACGGACCCGGGCGGCCGGGTCCGCGAGACCGGCGGCGCGGACGGCCGCCGTGCCGACGTCGTCGATGTGGTGCTTGAGCCAGCGCGGTTCGCCGTACGCGGCCGCCAGCCGGGGGATCAGGGCGTCGAGCGGGTCGTCGCCCTTCGGGGGTTCGGGGAGCAGCGTCCAGTAGCCGGGCGCGTCGGTCGTGGCGGGCGCGTCGGCGGGGGTGACCAGGGTGATCAGGACGTCCTGCGCGTCGATGACCAGGTGACACACCAGGTCCCGGACGAGCCACCCCGTACAGCCCGAGGGTTTGTCGAAGTCCTCGTCGGGAAGACCGGCCACGGCGTCGAGCAGCGCCGTCCAGGAACGCGAAAAGGAATGCATGCGCCCACGCTAGGGGGTGTGCGCCTCATCCGTAGTGACGCAGCTGCGGCCACATCTCGGCCCAGGGGTGGCGCGGCCCCGTACAGACGTAGACGTGTCCGCCCCATTCCACGTTGTGCATGCCGTACGGGTTGGTGAGGCCGGCGGCCACGGTGACGTGCCGGAAGTACCGGCGCAGCTGGGCCTCGTAGCCGGGGGCGTGCTCCGGGCCGGGGGCGACGGCCAGGACCGTGGTGGCGGCCGGGTCGCCGGGGCCCCACCACCAGTCGGTGTTGTGGGCGCTCACGGCCTGCGGAAGGCCGGTGCCGCGCCCGAGTTCGTTGATGGCGCCCGCTTCTCCGTAGTCGGCCGTGTAGATCACCGCGTGGGCGCGCTGCTCCTGGGGGAGGCCGTCCCACACCTGGCGCACGGTGCCGACGAGTTGGGGCCAGCCGAGGGTCTCCCCGGTGTTGGTGCTGACGCCGTACGTCCAGGCGACCGCGCCCGGCGGCAGGACAGGCAGGACGATGACGGCGAGCACCGCGGTGGAGACGGCGGTCGCGATCGTGAGGGAGCGCATACGGTCGCGGCGGGCACGCAGCCATCCGTCGAGCCCGACGGCACCGGCCGCCAGCAGGCACACGTACAGCCCGCCCAGGTAGTAGATCTGGGCGCCCGTCGTCACGGCGAACACCACGAACAGCACGGCGTACGCAGCGACCAGGCACTGCCACAGGGGCCGCCCCGAGCGCCAGAGGAAGCGCAGGCCGCCGAACCACAGGACCGCCGTGGCGAACCCGGCCGTGGCGAGCTGCCCGACGATCCAGGTGAGGATGTTCCCTGGGCCGCCGTTCTTCTCGTTGAGCGCCCGGGTCATCTCGAACATGGCCCAGTCGTGGTGCGCCTGCCACCACAGGTCCGGCAGCACCAGCAGCACGGCGAGCACGGCTCCCGCCAGGAGCCACCGGTCGGCCACCGTGCGCCGGGCCGGGCCGAGGAGGACGGCGGCCACCAGAACGATCCCGAAGATGCCGGCGAGATGGTTGAACTCGGCGCCGATGCCGACGAGCGCCCCGGCCGCGAGCCACCAGCGGGTGTCGCCGGTGCGGCCGATCCGTACGACCACGAGCGCGATGGCCGCCCAGGCCAGCACCTCGTACGCCGTGGTGTTGGCGAGGTGCGCGCCGCCCAGGAGCACGGGCATGGCGGCGGTCGCGACCGCCGCGAGGAGCTGCGTCCGCCGGGCGCCGCCGAGCTCCCGCGCCGTCAGCCCGCCCACGACCACCGTGCCCGCCGCGGCGAGCGCGGGCCAGAGCCGCAGCCCGGCCTCCGAAACGCCGAACAGCTCCAGCGAGACGCGCGCCAGCAGCGGGGCCAGGACCGGCTGGTCCACGTAACTCGCCTGGAGGTGCCGGGCGCTGTCGAGGAAGTACAGCTCGTCGATGTGGAAGCCGTAGCGCGTGGACAGAGCCATGAGGAGGACGAAGACCCCGGCGGCGACGAGAAGCACGCGGCGGTCGGGCGGGGCCAGGGGGTGGCTCGCAGTGTCGGGTGCGGGTATGTCCGTCTCGTCCGCCATGTCGTCCGTCCCCCGGTGCCGGCGTCCCGGGGCGTCGTCCGCAGCCCGGGCGGCCCGTGTACCGCGGGCCGCCCACACCCTAAGGCCAGGCGAGGTCGTCCACTGTGGCGGCGGGTGTCTGCCAACCCTGCCCTCGCCGTCAGCTCCCGGCCACCCACTGCGCGTGGAAGCCGTGCGGGATGCGTACCGGAAGCTTCACGACGGCGACGGGCCGCCCGGTGAAGTCCGCCGTGTCGATGACGACGAGGTCGCTGGTGCCGGAGGCGGTGTCGTAGACGGCGCTGAGCAGATAGCCGTCTCCCTCCGGGGCACGGGCGGAGCGGGGTACAAAGACCGCTTCGCCGCCCTCGCGGCCCGGCCCGAAGCGGTGCCGGTCGACGCGGCCTGTCACGAGGTCGTGGCGCAGCAGCGCGGGCCCGGCGAGCGCGGCGCCCTGGTCCGGGTGCAGCTCCACCGTAAAGGCGTAGCGGTACGGGGAGCCCGCGTACCGGTCGTCGATGCGGGGGAACTCCTGGGTCTCGCCGGACAGCCGGTCCTCGGTCACGAGGCCGCCGGCCCGGTCCACGGTCCAGCGCCACAGGGTGGGCGCCGACTCGCTGGGATGCAGGGGGTCGCGGTCGAAGGCGCGCTCGTGGCGGATGACGTCGATGACGATGTGGCGGCCACGGCTGTACGCGTTGACGGGATGGAAGACGAAGCACGGGGCGATGCTCATCCACCGCACGTCGGCGTCCGTGCCCTCCCGGGGGAGTATGCCGAGGCGAGCCTCATGGCTGTCGTTCCAGGTGTACGGGACGCGTGAACCCGCGGCCGCCGCCCGGGCGTCGTAGGTGACCGGCAGGTCGTAGATGATTGCCTCGCGGTCCGTCAGCGAGAAGGCGTGCATCATCGGGGTGTCCTTCACCGTGATGTTCTCGCGTCGGCGTACCCGCCCCGACGCGTCCAGCGTCAGGTGGTCGACCCCGGGGCGGCCCGGCTCGTACGCCACCGCGTGCATCTCCTGGGTGAGCGGATCAACGACGGGGTGGGCGCTGAAGCCGCCGGGCAGGGTGCCGTCGAAGTCGACCCGGTCGAGCGTTTCCAGCCGGTCGCCGAGCCGGGTGGGCAGCGCGCCGCCGTCGGCGAGCGCGAGGGTGTGCCCGGCGTGCCGGACGATCGCGCAGTTGGTGTTGTCCGACAGGCCGTGACGCGGGCCGGGCGCGGGGAGTTCGCCGAGGGCGCGTGCCACGCGGTCCGTGCGCACCCAGCGGTTGCGGTACCACTCGGCGCGGCCGCCGCGCAGGCGCAGGCCGTGCACCATCGCGTCGCCGGCGAAGGAGTGGTCGACGGCCGGGTCGTGGCCGTCCATCGTGTTGGGGCCGATCCGCAGGAAGGTGCCGTCGAGCTCGGCGGGCAGCTGTCCGCTCACCGCCGGGAAGGGCAGGGTCACCTCTTCGCGAACCGGCCGGTAGCCGCTGCTCAGCAGATGTGACGTGCTGTGCCGGTGATGAGTGGGCATTGCTGTCCATCCTCACGAATCGCTGTTACGTAACATCGTTATGGCAGCGTTGCACCGGCATGACAGGATGTCAACCGTGAGCCCACGGACAGCGAATCCCGCTCTTGGCGTACAACTCCTCGAAGCCGCGGCACAGCTCCTCGCCGAGGAGGGTCCCGCCGCGCTGTCGACCCGTCGTCTCGCCGCGGCGGTGGGTGCCTCAACGACGGCGGTGTACACGCACTTCGGCGGAAAGAGCGACCTGGTCAGGGCCATGGTCAAGGAGGGCTTCCGGCTGCTCGACCGGCGACTGCGAGAGGTGCCGGAGTCGTCGGACCCGGTCACCGACATCTGCTCCCTCGGGGTGGCCTACCGGTGCAACGCGCTGGAGCATCGCCACCTCTACGGGGTGATGTTCGGGGGCGCCGTCCTGGGCGGCTTCTCGCTGACCACGGAGGACCGCCAGCACGGCCGCTACACCCTCAACGTCCTGGTGCGGGCGGTGGAGCGCGGCATGGAGACGGGCCGGCTGCACCCGGGGGACGCGTACCTGGTGGCCCATCAGCTGTGGGTCGCGCTGCACGGTCTCGTGACGCTCGAACTCGGCGACTACCTGGTCGAGCCGTACGACGCGAACGTCTGCTTCGAGGCCCAGCTCACCGGCCTCCTCGTGAGCGTCGGCGCGGCCCGGGACACGGTGGCCGCCGCGCTGCGGCAGAGCTGCGACGGCACGGACGCCCCCTGAGGGGGTGCGGATTCAGCCCGCAGAGGCCGGCCGTGGAGCGGGACAACCCCTAGTACGGCCTCGGGACAGCGCGGCCGCCGGGACCGTACGACCGCGTGGACAGCACGCTCGCGTAAATCCGTGACTCGGCGTCACGGCTTCTCCCGCGATGAACCTCCTTCGAGAATGCTCTCTTACGCCGACATCGAGTAGTCCGCCGAGGCCGGACCCGCTTCAAGCAATGTCGGAGAGGCAGTGCGCGCTGCCGTCGCTCATTCTCGGAACGCGAACCCGTGCAGGACAAGCCGTCCAGCTCTTTGTGGTAAGTGAGGGGGAGTGCGATGAATCAACGCGAGCGATTTCGCAGAATAACGCCAGGTGTAGTGACGGTGCTGGTGGCCGCGTCCCTGTTCTTTGCGGTCCGGAGTTCCGTCGCAGTGGCGGGCGGTGACGAGGCCGCCGCAAAGTACAAGTTCCAGGAAATACCCATCGCGCTGCCGCCCGGTTACAACTCGCAACCGATGAATACGGTCCGCAAGGTGAACCCGGCGTACGAGAAGATCCGGTCCTGGATCTCATCCGTGGGTGCCGGTATCGCGATCAACGACCTGGTCGGCAACGGCAAGGCCGACGGCATGTGCATCGTCGACACCCGTACGGATCAGGTCGTCGTGACGTACACGCCGAACGCCGTCAAGGAGGACCGGTTCACCCCGTTCGTCCTCGACGGGTCCCCGCTCCCGATGGATGACGCCATGGCGCCCACCGGCTGCGCGCCCGGCGACTTCAACGGCGACGGCAGGATGGACCTGATGGTCTCCTACTGGGGCCGTACTCCGATCGCCTTCATGGCCAAGGAGAGTGCGACCACGCTGTCGCCCGACGCGTACGTGGCCCGCGAGGTGGTGCCGTCCAAGAGCATCGACGGCGCCTACCACGGCCCCCGCTGGAACACCGACGCCCTGTACGTCGGTGACATGGACGGCAGCGGACACCCGTCCGTCGTCGTGGGGAACTACTTCCGGGACTCGGACGTGCTCGACCCGAACGGTCTCGACAACGTGGGCATGAACGACTCGCTGTCCAACTCGAAGAACGCGGGCGGCGACCACGTCATGCGCTGGACGGACGCGACCACCGGTGACGAGCCCGGTGTCTCCTTCGTGGAGGAGAAGGGGGCCATCCCCTACAAGGCGTCCACCGGCTGGACCCTCGCGGTCGCCGGGGCCGACCTGACCGGCGACGACCTGCCCGAGCTGTACATCGCCGACGACTTCGGCCACGACCACCTGCTCTACAACCGGTCGACCCCCGGGCACATCAAGTTCACCGAGGCCACCGGCAAGCGCACGCCGACCACGCCCAAGTCCTTCGTGCTCGGCAAGGGCTCGTTCAAGGGCATGGGCGTCGACTTCGCCGACGTCGACCACAACGGCAGCTTCGACATGATGGTCAGCAACATCACCGTCGCGTGGGGTCTGGAGGAGAGCAACTTCCTCTGGAAGAACAACGCCCGCGACGAGGCCGCGATGGCCCGCAAGCTGGCCGACGGCGAGGCACCGTTCAAGCAGGAGGCGCAGGAGCACGGCGTCGCGTGGACCGGCTGGGGCTGGGACACCAAGATGGCCGACTTCCTGAACAACGGTGATCTGTCGATCCTCCAGGCCACCGGCTTCGTGAAGGGCAAGATCGACCGCTGGCCCTGGCTCCAGGAGATGGCCATGGCCAACGACAACCTGCTGTCCAACCCGAAGATGTGGCCGAACGTCCAGCCCGGTGACGACATCGCCGGTGACGACATACTCGGCTTCTACGCGAAGACCGAGAGCGGCAAGTACGCCAACGTCTCCAAGCAGCTCGGTCTGGACGTCGAGACCCCGACCAGGGCACTCGCCACCGGCGACACCACCGGGACCGGAACGCTCGACTTCGCCGTCGCGCGGCAGTGGGGCCCGCCGGCCTTCTACGCCAACGAGGCGCCCGCGAAGGGCCAGTACCTCGGCCTGCGGCTGTACCGGCCGGCCACCGGCTCGGACAAGGACGCAGGTAAGGGCATCGCGAACATCGGCGCGCCGGCCTACGGCGCCACCGTCAAGGTCACCACGGCCGCCGGTACCCAGGTCTCCCACCTCGACGGCGGCGGCGGGCACAGCGGATTCCGCAGCTTCGACGTGCACTTCGGGCTCGGCACCCACACCGGTCCGGCGACCGTGGAGCTCTCCTGGCGCGACGCGGACGGCGGCAGGCACCGCACCACCCAGAAGCTCACCCCCGGCACCCACACGTTCATGCTGACCGACACCGCGCAGGAGGTTGCCAACCGATGACCGACGTCGCCTCTCCCCCAGCCGGCTCCCCGCCGGCGGCCAAGCGCGACCCGCGTTACCTCGCGCTGCGCAACTTCGCCATCTCGATGAGCGTGTTCAACATCCTCGGCTATACCGTGCTCGGTTTCGAGCAGCCGTGGCTGTGGCCCATCATCGCGATCGTCACCGGATATGTGACCGAGATCCTCCTGGAATTGCTGAGTTCCTGGGCACAGCGCCGCTCGCCGCGCTACCAGGGCAAGGGATTCCGCGGACTCTACGAGTTCCTGCTGCCCTCGCATATCACCGCGCTGGCCGTGAACATGCTGCTGTACGCGAACAATCAGATTCTGCCGGTTCTCTTCGGCGTGTTCGTGGGTGTCGCGGGCAAGCACGCTCTCCAGGCACCCGTCGCGGGCCGTATGCGGCACTTCATGAATCCGTCGAACTTCGGCATCACTCTCGCGCTCGTCTGTTTCGGATCATGGGTGAGCATCGCGCCGCCCTACGAGTTCACCGAGAACGCCGACACATTCTTCCGGATGGCGATTCCGCTGATCATCGCCACCGCCGGAACCATCATCAACACGGCGCTCACGAAGCGGACCGCGCTGATCGTCGGCTGGCTCGGCGCCTTCGTGATCCAGGCCCTGATCCGGCACTGGTTCTGGGACGTGGCCCTGGCCTCCGCGCTCGGACCGATGAGCGGTGTGGCCTTCATCCTCTTCACCAACTACATGATCACCGACCCGGGCACCACCCCCACCAAGGGGCGCAACCAGTTCATGTTCGGGTCGTCGGTCGCCATGGTCTACGGCGTGATGATGCTCTTCAACGTCGTCTACACCCTCTTCTTCGCCACCACCGCGGTCTGCGCCCTGCGCGGCATCGGCTGGTGGGTCGCCCACTTCATCCAGCGCCGCAAGGCATCCGGGATCTCCGGGGGCGGCCAAGCCGGCGGCCCGAGCCGGGCGGTCGATGACAAGACCACGATCGAGGCGGTGGCCGCATGACGTCCTCCCCCCCTACGCAGCCCTCCGGGATCGCCGTCGTCGGTATGGCCTGCCGCTACCCCGATGCGGACAGCCACGAGGAACTGTGGCAGAACGTCCTGGCCGGTCGGCGAGCCTTCCGCAGACTGCCGGACGAGCGCATGCGCGCCGAGGACTACTACTCGCCCGACCCCGCGGCCCCGGACCGCTTCTACTCCAGCAAGGCCGCCGTCATCGACGGCTTCGCATTCGACCGGGTCAAATACCGCGTCGCGGGCAGCACCTTCCGCGCCACCGACATGACGCACTGGCTCGCGCTCGACACGGCCGCCCGGGCCCTGGAGGACGCGGGATTCCCGCTGGGCGAAGGGCTCGGCGACCTCAACACCGGGGTCATCCTCGGCAACACCCTGACCGGCGAATTCAGCAGGGCCAACCTGATGCGGCTGCGCTGGCCCTACGTGCGCCGCACCGTCGGCGCCGCACTGCGCGAGCAGGGCTGGGACGACGACGCGCTGGCGAAGTTCCTGGGCGAGCTGGAGGAGCGCTACAAGAGCCCCTTCCCGCCGATCGGTGAGGACTCCCTGGCCGGCGGCCTCGCCAACACCATCGCCGGACGGATCTGCAACCACTTCGACCTCAAGGGCGGCGGGTTCACCGTCGACGGGGCCTGCTCCTCGTCGCTGCTCTCCGTCGCCACCGCGTGCGACGCCCTGGCCGACGGCCGGCTCGACGTTGCCGTGGTCGGCGGGGTGGATCTCAGCATCGACCCCTTCGAAGTCATCGGCTTCGCCAAGACGGGCGCCCTCGCCACCGGTGAGATGCGCGTCTACGACCGCGGGTCCAACGGCTTCTGGCCCGGTGAGGGCTGCGGCATGCTCGTCCTCATGCGCGACCGGGACGCCGTCGCGCAGGGCAGGTTCCGCTACGCCAACGTCGCCGGCTGGGGCTACTCCTCCGACGGCCGGGGAGGGATCACCCGGCCCGAGGCCAGCGGACACCGCCTGGCCCTCCAGCGGGCCTACGCCGCCGCCGGGTTCGGCATCGAGACCGTCGGCTACTTCGAAGGCCACGGCACCGGTACGGCCGTGGGCGACGCCACCGAACTGCGCGCCTTCTCGGAAGCACGCCGCGCCGCCGACCCCGACACGGAACCCGCCGCCATCAGCACAGTGAAGGGCAACTTCGGGCACACCAAGGCCGCGGCAGGCGTCGCCGGACTCATCAAGGCCATCCTCGCCGTACGCCACCAGGTCATCCCGCCCGCGACCAGCCACGTGGACCCGCACCCCGAACTCACCGGCGACCGGCCGGCCCTGCGGGTCCCCGGCGACGCGGAGCTGTGGCCCGAGGGCGCCCCCATCCGCGCCGGTGTCTCCTCCATGGGATTCGGCGGGATCAACGCCCACGTGGTGGTCGAACACGCCGACGGAGTACGCAAGGAGGCCGTCGGCCGCGTCACCCGGCAGCTCGTACGGTCACGGCAGGACACGGAACTGCTGCTGCTCGACGCCGAGACGACGGCCGAGCTGCGCGGGAAGGCCACCCACCTGGCCGCCTTCGTCCAGAAGCTGTCCTTCGCGGAACTGGGCGACCTCGCCGCCACCCTTCAGAGCGACCTCGACGGCCGGCCGGTCCGGGCCGCCGTCGTCGCGGCCACCCCGGAACAGGCGGAAAAGCGCTTCACCAAGCTCCTCACGCTGCTGGACGGCGGGGCCCGGTCGGCGCTCGACATCGACGGCGGAGTGTTCCTCGGCGGTGCCACGCCACAGGCCCGCATCGGGTTCCTCTTCCCCGGCCAGGGAGCCGGCCGGCGCGCGGACGGCGGTGCGCTGCGCCGCCGCTTCGCAGCCGTCGACGAGCTGTACCGCGCTCACCCGCTGCCCGCCGAAGGCGACCTGGCCGACACGGCGGTGGCCCAGCCGCGCATCGTCACCTCCTCCCTCGCGGCCCTGCGGGTGCTCTCCGACCTGGGCATCGAGGCGGTGGGCGCGGCCGGTCACAGCCTCGGCGAGGTCACCGCCCTGCACTGGGCGGGAGCCACGGACGAAGCCTCGGTGCTGCGGATCGCGGCGGAACGCGGCCGGCTCATGGCGGCGGCGAGCGCGGGCGGCGGCGGCATGGCGGGCATCTCCGCCCCCGCCGACGACGTCGAACCGCTGCTGGCCGGTGAACCGGTCGTGATCGCCGGCTACAACGGCCCCCGGCAGACCGTGATCTCCGGCCCCGCCGACGCCGTCCAGCGGGTCTGCGCCGCCGCCTCCGCCCGGGGACTGGGCACCGCGGCCGTCAACGTCTCGCACGCGTTCCACTCCGAGGCCGTCGCCCCCGCGGCCGAAGCCCTCGGGACCTTCCTGCGGGCGCAGGAGTTCACTCCGCCCGCCCGCCGCATGATCTCGACGGTCACCGCCGACGAGGTCACGGCCGACACCGATGTGCCGGAGCTGCTGACCCGGCAGGTGCGGCAGCCGGTGCGCTTCGCCGAAGCGGTCCAGACCCTGTCCGCCGAGGTCGACCTGCTGCTCGAAGTCGGCCCGGGGAAGATCCTGCGAGGACTGGCCGAGGACATCGCGCCCGGTGTGCCCGTCGTCTCGCTCGACGCCGACAGCACCTCGCTGTCCGGACTGCTGACCGCCGCAGCGGCCGCGTACGCCCTCGGCGCGCGCCTGGAGTCCGGCGCGTTGTTCAAGGGCCGCTTCACCCGGCCGCTGCCCCTGGACAAGGAGTTCCGCTTCTTCGCCAGCCCGGCCGAGTCCACCCCCGACGTCGACCTGCGCTTCACCGACGTACGCGTGGACGAGCCGCCCGCCCCCGCGCAGGCGGACGAGACCACGGCAGACGCCACGGGCGGCGAAGGCGACAGCCTCTCGGTGGTCCTGCGGCTGGCCGCGGAGCGTGCCGAACTCCCCCTGGAAGCGGTCAACCCGCACAGCAACCCGCTCGACGAACTGCATCTGAGCTCCATCACCGTGACCCAGATCATGAACCGCGCGGCCCAGGAACTCGGCATCACAGCCCCCATGGTGACCACGGCGTTCGCCACCTCCACGCTGGCCGAGCTCGCGGGCCTGCTGGACGGGCTGCGGGAGACCGGCAAGGCCGACGACGGGGCGGAGGAGTCCCGGATCGCCCAGGGCGTCGCCCCTTGGGTGCGCGCCTTCGCCATCGACCTGGTGCCCACCGAGCCGGGCCCAGCCACCGTGTGGGGGTCCGCCGGGCACGGGGACTGGGAGCTGTTCGCATCCGAACGGCACCCGCTCGCGCCCGCGCTCCACGAGGCGCTGTCCACCGCGGGGCTCGGCGGCGGCGTGCTGCTGTGCCTGCCCAGGGACTGCGACGAGAACCACACCCCGCTGATGATCGCCGCCGTCCGTGCCGCGCTCTCCCGCGGCGCCTCCCGCTTCCTGGCGGTGGGGGACCGGCGCGGCGCCGCAGGTCTGGCCAAGACCCTGCACCTGGAGGCGCCGGACATCGCGACCACCGTCGTCACCCTGCCGCTGCCCGACGACATGCCGGCCGACCGCGCCCGCGAACTGAGCGCCCGCATCGTCACCGACGTCGCGGCGACCAGCGGATTCAGCGAGGTCCGCTACGGGCCCGACGGCCTTCGCACCGTACCCGTCCTCCGCGCGCTGCCCCATGCCTCCCCGGCCGGTGAGCGTGACGCGGACGCCGGGGCGGGGCAGGCGCTCGGGGCCGGGGACGTCCTGCTGGTGACCGGCGGCGGCAAGGGCATCACGGCGGAATGCGCCCTCGCCCTCGCCGTCGGCACCGGAGCCGGAGTCGGCCTGCTCGGCCGGTCCGACCCGGCGACCGACCCGGAACTGCGGGCCAACCTGCGCCGGATGACCGCGGCGGGCGTCAACTTCCGTTACGTGAGCGCCGACGTCACCTCCGGCGACGAGGTCAAGGCGGCGGTCGCCGAGATCGGCGACGCGCTCGGACCGGTCACCGCCGTGCTGCACGGCGCCGGCCGCAACGAACCGCACGCCCTCGCCAACCTGGACGAGGCGTCGTTCCGCCGCACGCTCGCCACGAAGATCACCGGTCTGGAGAACGTGCTCACCGCCGTCGACCCGGCCGCCCTGCGTCTCCTGCTGACGTTCGGCAGCATCATCGGCCGGGCCGGGCTGCGTGGCGAGGGGGACTACGCCACCGCCAACGACTGGCTCACGGACCTGACCCTGCGGGTGCAGGAGGACTACCCCGACTGCCGCTGTGTGGCACTGGAGTGGTCCGTCTGGTCCGGGGCCGGAATGGGCGAACGGCTTGGCGTGCTGGAGTCGCTGGTCCGGGAGGGCATCGAGCCGATCCCCACCGAGGACGGCGTGGCCATGCTCAAGCAGCTGCTCGCCGAGGGGCGGACGCCGTCCGCCCTGGTGGTGATGGGACGGGCCGGCGGCCTGCCCACACTGACCCTGGAGACCGCCGACCTGCCGCTCATGCGCTTCGTGGACCGCCCGCAGGCCCACTACCCGGGCATCGAACTGGTCGTCGACTCCGATCTCAGCGCCTCCGACGACCCCTATCTGTCCGACCACGAGCTCGACGGCGACCTGCTGTTCCCCGCGGTGCTCGGCATGGAGGCCATGGCCCAGGCGGCCGCGGCGCTCACCGGGTTCGAGGGCGCGCCCGTCCTTGAGGACATGGAGTTCCTCCGCCCGATCGTCGTACCCCCGGACGGCCGGACCACCATCAAGGTCGCGGTGCTGGCCGAGAGCCCCGGGGCCGTGAAGGCCGTCATCCGCAGCAGCGAGACCGGCTTCCAGGCCGACCACTTCCGCGCCACGCTCCGCTACGACCGCCCGGAGCCGGAGGACGCCGGGCCCGTCCCCGTATCCGACGACGCACCGCGCATCCCGCTGGATCCCGCACGGGACCTCTACGGACCGGTCCTCTTCCAGGGGGCGCGCTTCCAGCGCCTCGCCGGCTACCGCCAACTGGCCGCCAAGGAGTGTGTCGCCGAGATCGCGGACATGGCCACCCTCCCCTGGTTCGCCCGGCACCTGCCCGACGAACTCGTCCTCGCCGACCCGGGGACACGGGACGCGCTGATGCACTCCATCCAGTGCTGCGTACCGGACGCCACGCTGCTCCCGGTGAGCGTGGAACGCCTCCACCTGGCGGACCCCGCCGCCGCGCGCGGCGACAAGCAGGTGACGCTGCACGCGCGGGAGCGGTCGCGCAACGGGGACACGTACGTCTACAACCTCGACGTCCGCGACGAGCTCGGCACCCTGGTCGAACGCTGGGAGGGGCTGGTCCTCCAGGCAGTCCGCAAGCAGGACGGCACCGGTCCCTGGCAGCCCGCCCTGCTCGGCCCCTACCTGGAGCGGCGCGCCGAAAGGCTCCTGCCCGAGGCCGTACGGTGTGTCGTCCGGCCCGACGGCGAGGCACCCGGGGAAGGGCTGACCGCCCGCCGGAAGGCCACCGCGGAGGCCGCCGGCTGGGCCCTGGGCCGCCGGACCACGGTGGACCACCGCCCGGACGGCAGGCCCGAGATCGCGGGCGGACCGCGGATCTCCGCCTCGCACGGCGCGGGGGTGACCCTGGTGGTGACCAGCGAGGCACCGGTGGCCTGCGACGTACAGCAGGCCGAGCACCGCTCCCCGGAGGAGTGGGCGGGGATGCTCGGAGCGGAAGGCACCGCTCTCGCCCGACTGATCGCGGCCGAGCACCACGAGGAGCCGTCGGTCGCGGCCACCCGGGTGTGGAGCGCGGTCGAGTGCCTGCGCAAGAGCGGACGTGCGGTCGCCGCGCTCACGGTGGACAGCACACCCGATGCCGAGAAGCACTGGGTGGTGCTGCGCTCGGGAGAGGCCCGCATCGCGACCTTCCCGACATCCCTGGAAGGGGTCGGTGAGCCCGTCGTCTTCGCGCTCATGGCCCAGCCCGTGGAGAGGAACGACTAACGATGTCGCCGTACTACGAGTACCGCCACCTGGTCGGGTTCGAGGACACCAACCTGGTCGGCAACGTCTACTACGTCAACTACCTGCGATGGCAGGGCCGGTGCCGGGAGATGTTCCTGCACGAGCGCGCACCCGAAGTGCTCGCGGACATCCAGGACGACCTGAAGCTCTTCACCCTCAAGGTCGACTGCGAGTTCTTCGCGGAGATCACGGCGTTCGACGAGCTGTCCATCCGTATGCGCCTCGACGACCTGACCCAGACCCAGGTGGCCTTCAGCTTCGACTACGTCCGGGTGCGACCGGACGGGACCGAGGACCTCGTGGCCAGGGGCCGGCAACGGATCGCGTGCATGCGCGGCCCCAACGCGGACACCCGCCCGGCACGGGTGCCGGAGGCGCTGCGCAACGCGCTCGCGCCGTACGCCGCACCCGGGCAGGGGCAGCTCATCGGTACGACGAGCGGGGCCGGGACATGACCCTCGTAGACCGGCTTTCCGTGGGCCCGCCGCCCGCGGCGGACCCGACGGGCCCGGATCTCGCACTCGGTGAACTGCGCGGTGTGCTGGGGCGCTTCGCCACCGGGGTCACCGTCCTCACCACGGGCCGGGACACCCCCCAGGGCATGACCGCGAACTCCTTCACCTCCGTCTCGCTCGAACCGCCGATGATCCTGGTGTGCGTCAAGCGCACGGCGGCGCTGCACGACGCCATCCTCACCGAGAAGGCGTTCGCGGTCTCGGTCCTGGCGGGCCATCAGCGGGATGTGGCCAAGTACTTCGCGGACCGCGGCAGGCCACGCGGCTCCCGTGAGTTCGAGACGGTCGACTCCACGCCGGGACAGCACACCGGGGCCCCCGTCCTGACCGACGCTCAGGCATGGCTGGAATGCGGCCTTGCGGCGGTGTACGACGGCGGTGACCATTCCATCTTCCTGGGCTCGGTGCTCGACATCGGGCGCGGGGAGACCGACGACCCGCTGCTGTATTTCGGCGGCGGATTCCACCAGCTGCCGGCCTGACCGGACCGCCGAGACCGACCACCAAGGGAGAGGTGCCAGATGGCCACACCGCTCGGTTCGCTGCGTAGGCTCGTGCTCGCCCCTTCGCTGCACTCGGTCAGCTTCGCCGGCCGGAAGTTCCCCGTCACCCGGACCCCGGCCACGGACCGGCTGGAGATGATCCCCCAGTCGGTCGTCGTCGGATTCGAGTGGGGCATCGAGTCCCGGGGGACCGCGGAGGTGGAACAGCGGCTGGCGATGGTCGAACCCGAGATGCGGGGCTTCGCGTACGAGGGGGCCGCCATGGCGTTCACCGTGCGCGACACGATACGCGGGCACCGGACCGGGGAGCTGATCCTCGGCTCCGGCCGCCCGCACTTCTTCCTGGCCTACATAGGCATCGGATTCGCCATGGCGCGGCTGCCCCGCCCGCTGTGGCGGAAGATACTGCCCGACCTCAGCGACATCCCGTTCCACCCCACGATGAGCTGGCTGGCCGTCGACGGATACGGCTTCGACCTCGCGTACTTCCATACGGCGCGCTGGGTCGACCAGCAGCAGCGCCCCGTGCCCTACCCCTGGGAAGGGCACCCCGGCTACTTCCTGCGGGCCGTCGACCAGGGCATCGGACGGGCACTGTGGTTCATCCACGGCGGCCGCCCGACCGCGGTGGCCGCGGCCGTGGCACGGTTCGCCGAGGACCGGCGGGCCGACCTGTGGAGCGGCGTCGGTCTCGCCGCGACCTTCGCGGGCGGCGCGACGGCCGCGGAGCTCGGCCGGATGCGGGACACGGCCGCCCGTGACGGCTACGCCGGGGACCTCGCGGTCGGCGCGGTGTTCGCCGTCAAGGCGCGGCACTACGCGGACTTCGTACCCGGGCACACGGTCGCGGCGGCGTCCGCGCTGACCGGACTGGGCATCGAGGAGGCCGTGGATCTGGCCGACCGCACCGAGGTCGAGCGCACCGGCACCGGACCCGAGCCGCAATACGAGCTGTGGCGCCGGAACATCCGCACGCAGTGGCTGAGCACGGTCGTCACCCCTTCCCACGAGGAGTAGAAATGGCGAATCAGTTCGGCCGGCTCCGCAGCCGCCTGCTGACCCCGAGCATGAACGAGACCAAGCTGTCCACCCGCGGCTTCCACGAGAAGAGCCCCGAGGCGCGCGAACGGCTCGAAATGGTCGGCGAGTCCTTCCTGACCGGCTATGCCCACGCCGCCGCGTCCTCATCGACCGCGGACGCCGAAGCCGGGCTCGAAACCGTACCGGCGGAGTTCCGCGGGTTCGCGTACGAGGGGGCCGCGATGGGGATGGCGGTGCGTGACGGACTGCCGATCGGCGGCAGCCGGCACGTGGAACGCTTCCTGGACGGCGAGGCTTCGAAGCACGCCTACATGGCCTACGTGGGCGTCGGCTGGGCCATGGCCCGGGTGCCGCGGTTCCGCTGGTCGCGGATGTACCTCGCCGACCCGCTGCTGCGCTGGCTCGCGCTCGACGGATACGGCTTCCACCAGGCGTATTTCCGCACCGACCAGTACGTCCACGGGCAGTATCAGGACCCCGGCTTCACCTGGCCCGGCGCCCCTCGCTCCCCGTACGCCAACCGGGTCATCGACCAAGGGGTCGGCCGCGCCGCCTGGTTCGTCGGCGGGACCGACGTCGAGCGGATCACCGCTCTGCTCGACGCGTTCCCCGAGGACCGGCACGCCGACCTCTACGCGGGGGCGGCCCTGGCCGCCACGTACGCCGGGGGCGTCGGCAAGGAGGAACTTCAGCTCTTCCTGGAGCGGTCCGGGAAGCACCGCCAATGGGTCGCCCAGGGCTCCGCGTTCGCCGCCACCGCGCGCGTCGAGGCCGGGCTGGACAACGCGCACACCGCGCTGGCCACCGAGGTGCTGTGCGGCACCACCCCCGAGCAGGCCGTCGCCGTCTGCCGCGAGTCGCGGCCCGGTCCCGGCGCCGACCGGGACACGCCGGCCTACGAGATCTGGCGCTGCCGGATCGCCGAACGGCTCACCGCCGGCGCGGAGGGCCGGGCCCTGTGACCGCCACCCAGGCCGAAGCGACCGGGACCCGGCGGGTCCCTCCCGGCCCCTCCCGGCTGGCCACCTTCAAGTTGCTCAACATGCTCCTGCGCGATCGGCTCGCGCTCATGCGCACGGCCGCGGACGGCTACGGCGATGCCGTCCGGGTCGCGATCGGCCCCAAGACGCTCTACTTCTTCAACCATCCCGACTACGCCAAATACGTGCTCGCCGACAACCCGGCGAACTACCACAAGGGCATCGGCCTGCACCAGGCCCGCCGGGCGCTCGGTGACGGACTGCTGACCAGCGAGGGCGAGCTGTGGCGGGAACAGCGCCGGGTGATCCAGCCCGCGTTCCAGGCCAAACGGATCGCGGCCCAGGCCGAGGTCGTGGCCGAGGAGGCCGCCCGGATGGTCGGCCGGCTGCGCTCCCGTACGGGGACCGGGCCGGTGGACATCACGGGCGAGATGACCGAGCTGACCCTCGGCGTGCTCGGGCGCACCCTGCTCGACGAGGATCTGAGCGGCCACACCTCGATCGGCCACGACTTCGAGGCCGTACAGGACCAGGCGATGTTCGAGGTCGTCACCCTGGGGGCGGTCCCGCAGTTCCTGCCGCTGCCCCAGCAGCTCCGCTTCCGCGCCGCCCGGGCCCGGTTGCAGAAGGTGACCGAGAAGCTGGCGGCGGAACGCGCGTCGCGCTCCGGCGGAGACACCGACGACGTGCTCTCCCGGCTGCTCGAATCCGTGCACGCCGAACAGGACCCGCGGGTCGCGCGGCGCAGGCTGCGCGACGAGCTGGTCACCCTGCTGCTCGCCGGGCACGAGACCACGGCCAGCACCCTCAGCTGGGCCTTCCACCTCATCGACCAGAACCCCGAGGTGGCCGAGCGGCTGCGCGACGAGGCCCGCAGCGTGCTCGGCGACCGGCTGCCTGAGTACGAGGACCTGCACCGGCTGACGTACACCTCCATGGTGGTGGAGGAGACCATGCGGCTCTACCCGCCGGTATGGATGCTCTCCCGGATCGCCCAGGCCCCCGACGTCATCGCCGGATACGGCATTCCCAAGGGCGCCGACGTGGTGGTGTGCCCCTACACGCTGCACCGGCACCCCGGGTTCTGGGAGCAGCCCGAACGCTTCGACCCGGAGCGCTTCGACCGGCGGCGACGGGCGCAGCGCCCCCGCTACGCGTACATCCCGTTCGGCGCCGGACCGCGGTTCTGCGTGGGGAACCACCTCGGGATGATGGAAGCGGTGTTCGTCATCGCGATGGTCATGCGTGAACTCCGCCTGGTGCTGCCGAAGGGCGCGTCCGTGGTGCCCGAGCCGATGCTCTCGCTGCGTGTACGCGGGGGCCTGCGGATGTCCGTGCGGAAAGCCTGACGCCCGGAGGACTCCTGCCTGGTCTCGGCCAGGGGGGCATTACGGGCGGCATGAGGGCCTTCTGGTTGTTCATGCAGATATCGCAATCCACACCGAACCCGGAAGGCCCTCACTCATTCAAAATCACTTCACAGGTACAAGGACCTGTCCGCTGGCGCCGTTCAAGCCAGTTGTTCCCGTGATACGCCCGTCAGGGCGAGGTTCCAGACACGTTCGAGCTGCCTCACGATCCCTTCGTGTCCTTGCTCGGTCTCCGGTCTTGCGTACAGATGCGCCTCGGCCCCGTTGATGAGGTGCTCCACCAGCGAGGTGACGTCCCCGGGCCGGGCGCTGTTGCGGAGCTGGTCGGCCGTGTGGGCTTCGGTGAGGAGGTCCTGCACGGCCGACAGCCAACTGCTGGGCCAGACGGAAGGGGCGGCCCGTTCCCGGGCGAGACGGGCCGTGGCACGGACCGACGGCTCCGTCTCCAAGAGGCGGACGAGGTCGAGCGCGAGATCGGCGACCCGCGTGAGCGGTGGCTCCGTCCGTACGGTCACCTGCTCCACGAGGGCCCGGATGAGATGGCCGCCCTCCTCCTGGATGGCGTCCGCCATCTCCGCCTTCGTCACGAAGTGGAAGCCCAGTGAGCCCATGGATACGCCCGCGGTCTTGCTGATGCGGGCGAGCGATGTGCCGTCGTAGCCGCTTTGGCCGAATTCGACAGCCGCGGCCCGGATGATGGCGGTGCGCGTCCGTAAAGCTCTGTCCTGTTTCACCATGATGTCTCCAAATATCCTCCGGCTCGCACATTTTTGCGAGTCGCGTACTTCCGTGCGGTGCTTGATGTGTACCGAGGTGGCGAAGTGGGAACAGTTGCCCCTGTGGAAAAAAATGAGGGTGCCCCTCTTATTTTTACATCGCGGTAGCGGGGCTTGATCAAGGTGGTCCAACACTTCGGTACATGTCGTTTCCTGGGGTGCCGTCACCCCTCTCGCAAGGCCCTGGACGGTCGTCGCAGCACGCGGAAAACGTGAGATGGGAGGCATGGCATGGAGGGCTGCTTCGGCCGTGGCCCTCCACGATTCGCTCTCGGCAAGGACTCGAATTCGCCTGGTGCCTGAATATTCCCGCAGGACACCGAAAAAGCTGCACCCGACCATCACAGCCCGCCCATCCGGACCCGTAATGCTTGGTTTTGCAGATATGGGGGAGATGCATGGAGACGCCCGACACAACTCTCACACCGGCATCGCTGCCCGCGTTCGCCAGAGAGCTGTTCGACCACCTGCCGAGGGCCGACCAACGCCGTTGGGCACACATTTATCTGGAGGGCCTGCTCAATACACCGGGAAAGAAATCGGTACGACGCATTGCCGAAACGGTCTCGGGATCGCCCACCGCCCCCCAGTCGCTCCAGCAGTTCGTCAACGCGAGCCCGTGGGACTGGATGCCCGTCCGGGAGCAGCTCGCCCGCTGGGTCGAACGGCGCCTGCTCCCGCGGGCACTGGTGATCGACCAGGTCATCCTGCGCAAGCGCGGACAGCACTCCTGCGGGGTGCACCGCCGCTATCTGACGTCCACGGGGCGCTCGGTGACCTGCCAGGTGGGAGTCGGCGCCTTTCTGGCATCCGACGACGCCGCGGTCCCGGTGAACTGGAGCCTGTTCCTTCCCCGGGCGTGGACCGAGGACCCGATCCGGCGAGCGCGCACCCGCATCCCGGAGACGGCGCGGGCCCGGCCCTTCGCGTCGCACGCGCTGGAGCTGGCCGGCCACGCCGCCCGGCGCGCCCGGTCGAGGCCGCTGCCCGTGGTGGCCGACCTGGAGGGCACACCCGGGGCGAGCGATCTGATCGGCCGGCTCGACGGAAGCGGGCGCGAGTTCGTCGTCTCCGTGCCCGGCAAGCTCAGGATCGTCCCCGGCAGCGTCCGAATGGCGCACTGCCCGGTCACCCCTTCGTTCCTCGGACCGGTCCTGCCTGCCTACAGCCTTCATGAGCGTGATCCCGGCTTCCAGGTCCATACCGAGGAGGTGCCCCTGCCCGCCCACCTCGGCGCCGGCACCGTGACGTCCTGTTTAGTCCACGTACCCGAGACGGGGCCCGGGGCGGCGATGCGCACCTACCGGCTGCTCGTGGTCCGGAACACGGCGAAGGGCTGTCCCGCGCAACTGTGGCTCACCAACATGCTGGAGACCTCCACAAAGGACGTGCTCGACCTGGCGGCGTTGCTGCCCCGCACGGCGCGTGCTGTACGGGACATGGAGAAACAGGTCGGCCTGCTCGACTTCGAGGGGCGTTCCTATCCGGGGTGGCACCACCACATGACCCTGGTGTCGGCGGCCTACGCGCACCGCCTGCTCAGCTCCGTCGTCCCATGGGGCGGCGGTCACCCGCTGCCGCGCGAGCGGATGCTGGTGACCTGCGCGGGGGCCGAACCGTGAGCGTCCCGCCGTGTGGCCACCCGGCGGGGCTCAGGCTGCCCAGGGCGGCGATCGGGATGCCAGATCAGGAGGAAGGCCCCGATAAGGCCGAAGACGACCATGGCCTGAATCGTTCGCCCGGGGAGGCCGCTTCCTTCAGCGCGCCGGCTGCCGCGACCAGGGTCCGCGGGCGGGGCACGTGTCCGTTGAAGAAGAAGGACGGGGCGGGGGGTTCGGGGGACGCTGACCTGTTCCGTACATCGACTGGGGCAGGTATGTGCGCCAAGGCGTGCCGCCTTCCCTGAAGGAGAGTGGGGGATACGCGGCGAATGCTAAGGGCGCCGAGGCTTTTCCGGGGGGTGGCACCGGCAACTCAGCACTTTGGGAGAAGGTGTGGTGAAGGGTGAGGGCGACCTTCACGATGCCGATCATCCGGCCCCTTGGTACGCCTTGTCCGCCCAACATTTGAGCCCGGCAAGACTGCCCTCCATATGTCATAGGCATATGGAGGGCAGTGAAATCGGATGGCACACTCCGGGGGACGATCAGGCCGGACTCCTGCGAGCCGGACGGCGGCGGGGGCCTGGAGAGCACTTGCGCGCCCCGTACGGGCAGGAGCGGTGACAGCTCACAGGCCGGCCGGGGCGCGCAAGTGCGCGCCGATCGCCGTCGCCTCGTGCCGGCGGCGTACTCCTCCGCACGTGGCCTCCGCACTACTCCCGGGCACGGCGATCAGCACCGGCGGGTCCAGCGGGCTCGCCGGGCGGAGCACCACGTCTGCGGGCATCAGCAGCATCCCGGGCCTGACCGTGACGGGCCCGAGGCGTCCGACGGACAGGTTCTCCGGGCCTCCGCGTCCGCGGCCGGCCACGACCGAGGGGCTTCCGTAGGGGACGGAGGCGGCCATCAGATACCAGGTCCCCGGCTGGACGTCGCGCAGTTCGAACGGGCCGGGCCCGTCCATGATGGTGCACTGCGCGGGGATGCCCTGGGGGATGGGGCTCTCGAAGAGCCCGACGAACACCTGCCCAAGGGGCCGGTCGCCCGGCAGCACGATGCGGCCGTGCACGGAGAGCCCCTGAGCGGAACCGGAAGCACTTGCCAGTGACGTCGGCTGCGCGGTCACACTCCTGAAATTCCCGTCCAGTTCCCGGAATCTGCTCGGCGATAGTCCGACACACTCTTTGAACCGCGAGCTGAATGTCCCCACACTGCCGTATCCGACCTGGGCGCTGATATCCGCGACGCTGTGCTGGGTGCCGACCAGAAGGCGCTTCGCCTCCTGAATGCGGAGCGCGGACAGAAAGCGCCCCGGCGAAACGCCCGTCACCTCCCTGAACATCCGGGAGAAATGGAATTTGCTGAACTGTGCGGTCCTTGCCAGGTCGTCAGTAGTCAGGTCCTGGTCAAGACGTTCATGCATATAGTCGATGACCTGGAGGATTGCAATCTCCATGGAAGCGGTGGTCATGGGTAACCCCTTCGAAGGATTCAAGCGCGGGAACGGCCGGCGGGAACAGACTGCATCCTTTCCCTGTCCGAAAGTTCTTCAGCGAAGCGCCGCCAGGCGTCCGCACACTTCAGCGCGATTTCCGCAACGGTCTCCGTGCAGTGCGGCGGAATCGCGTCGACACGTTCTTTCCATGCCTTGTCCGTGAGGAAATGCCCGTGAAGCCAGCGCAGGAATTCCCGTCCGGCCTGCGAGTTCCGGAGGGACGGGTTGTTGCTCAGGATGCGCAGCCGGTCCCGGGCGGTGCGCGCCATCACGGGCCGCCCGCCGCAAAGCTGAGGGTCTCGCGCCGTGGGCACCCGGGGCGGGACCAGAGACGGCTGGGTCCGGGGGGCGTGCTCCTCCTCGTGTCCGCGCGCGCACTCCCCCGCGCTCTGCGGGGCGCCGCCGGACAGCGCCCCCGCCGTCCGCTCGCCGGGTTCCCGCTGTTCTCCGGGGTTGCTGCGCCTGGGTGTGGCGGCCTGGGCGCATGCGGCGGTGTCCGGCTCGGGCAGCCTGGCCGCGCCGCCGGCGTGGTCCGGCTCCGCCGCGCCAACCGCGGCGCGCCAGCGCACCTCGGCCACGACGTCGGCGTCAAGCCCGGTGTAGACGGCGAGGCTCAGGTCGGACATGGCGGGGAAGCTGTCGAGGATGCGTCGCACGGCGGCGCTGCGGTCGGCCAGCGTCAGAAGCAGGCCGTCGGCGGTATTCCGGGCGACCGACTGGATGAACGCCTCGGCTTCGGACCCGTCGAAGAACTGGGTGTCGACCGTGTCGAGTCCGAGCATTATTGCTGCCCTGACCCGGTGTATCCCGTCAATCACCCGCATGGACGGGCTGTGCACCAGAATCGGCGGCAGCGAAGGGTAGACATCAGCGAGGCGGCGCGCATGAGCTTCGTCGACCCCGTTGATACGCGGTGAATCCGCGACCACGAGGTCTTTCACGTACACGGACTGGGTGAAGTAAGGCGGTTGGTCCCTCATTCGTGCAGCGATTCCCTTCACGGATTCCTCCACTTTCCGAGCGAATCGTTCTGCCGGACGCCCCCGCTGACATCCGTATACGGGTGCCGACACCAGTCAGCCGGAGTGCGGTGGTCCAAGCGGGCGCATCATGGGGCATCCACTGCCTGGAGTGCATGACGATCTCTCTCCTTGCGACACCGGTCTCCACGCCACCGTTCCGACCGGGCGAAGCTAGAAGAATCGGATCACCTCTGGCAACGAATCGCGCTACTTCGGCTAGTTGCCGTTGTGGCGGTGTCCTTTGGTAGGGCACGCCGCGAGATGCACGCCTCTTGCCTCGGACGCAGCCTTGCCCAAAGCTGTGTGCGCATCAGACCCGCCATGCGGCCGTGGAGAAGGGGAACCATGTCTGACGGGACGACCGGAACCCGCTTGGACACAGCTGTGCGGCGGGCGCGGTCAGACCGCGCCCGCCGCAGTGGCGACCAGGAGCCCCTCAGAGCGCCCCGGAAATCTTCACCCCGTTCCTCCAGGCCCACCGTTCGCGGCCGGCGCCCCCGCGGTCCAGCCGCCGACCCGGCGGGCCGCCGAGAGCGCCGCCCAAGAGGCCAGCACGACCAGACCGGCGTCGTCCGGCCGGTCCCCGCGGTAGTCCTCGATGACACCGGCGTCGATCTGGTACGAGGCAAAGGCGACGAGCAGCGCGAGCCGGCCGGCCCGGCGGTCGGCCGGGGGCAGCGTCGCCAGCAGGGCGTCCAGCCAGCCACGGCCGAGTCCCCGGGGCGCACCGTCCCAGACCCTGAGTTCCCGGTCGAGCAGGTCCCGGACGCTCGGGGCGACCACCTGGCGGGCCGCCCGGTCCACCGCGCCGGCAGCCCGGGCGAATGCCTGCGCGATGTGCGGACTGGCCTGCGCCCAGTGGAGGTCGGCAGGCACCGGTTCCCACGGGAGCAGGGCGAGTGAGTCACCGGCCGCGCCGATCCTCCGGCTCGCGCCGCGGATCATGGCGCTGAGGACGCGCTGCACCATGCCGAGCCCGGCCCGGGGCGCACTGGCCGGCATCGGCGCGTCCTCCAGGAAGGTGTTGACCACCCGGTTGAGGTAGTGGAAGAGCACCGCCACACCGACATACTCGGGGGCCTCCCGCGCGGTGAACGGCGTGTGCGGGGCCTCGCCGTCGCGGGGGCGCAGGGATGCCGTCGTGGCCCAGTGCGCCGCCTCGCGCAGCCGCTCGTCGGCCACCTCCGTGAGGCGCCCTCCGACGATGGTCCGGGCGGCCTGGTCGCCTGCCAGGCCGCGCAGCGTGGCGCCGTGCACGGACACGCAGTAGGGACAGCTGTTCGCCGCCGAGACGCCCGCGGCGACCGCCTCGCGTACCGCGCGGTCGACCACGCCCGGGGCGATCAGGGCCTCCCGGAGCATCAGCCAGGCGCCGGTCATCAACTCGGGCGCGGGCGAGTGCAGCACCACCGGGGGCGCCAGCACGCCGAACTCCCGTTCCACCTGCCGGTACACCTCGGCCGTCGGACCGTCCGCGTCCCCGGGCCGCACCGGGGTGACGTAGCGGATCTGGGCGAGCGCGAGTCCGCGCATGGCGCGCGCGGTGACCGGGGCCATGCCGGTCATCCCAGGACCGTGCGTACGGCGGCCGCGGTGCCGCGCCGGGCCGCGCCTCCGCCGTCCGGCGCGGGTGCCCCGTAATGCACCTCGACGCCGCGTTCGCGCAGCGCGTGCACGATGCCGGGCACCGCCCGTTCGGCGAGTGCCGCGATGGTGAAGGCCGGGTTCACCGTGAGAGCCCCCGGTACGGCCGATCCGTCCGTGACGAAGATGCCCGGGTGCCCGCGCAGCTCGTGCCGGTCGTCGAGCGCGGAGGTCTCCGGGTCGTCGCCGATGCGGCACGAGGCGAGCGGGTGCACCGTGTACGCCCCGATCACGTCGTTGGTCCACGGCATCACCCGGGCCAGCCCGTTGTGTTCGAGGATGTCCCGGACCGCCGCGTCCGAGACCTCCCAGCCGCGCAGCGTGTTCTCGGTGGGCCGGTAGCGCAGGCTGCCGAAGCCGAGCAGCTGCTGAGAGAGCCGTTCCGAGTTGCCGGTGGGCGGCGGCGGGCCGAACACGCCCTCGTTGTCGTCCTCCGACATGGTGAAGACCGTCAGCCAGGACCGCCACTTGCGCAGCATCTCCTTCTTCTCCGGCCCGTACCAGCTGGGGCCCTTCGCATCCGGCACCTGGGCCAGGATGGTGCCGAAGCCCGGGGGAAAGTACAGCTGCTCCAGCGAGAACCGCTCGTACTCCGGCAGGTCCCCGTCGAGGCGGTCCCAGGACGCCACGACCGGTCCGCGGCCGATCTGGTAGGCGCCGTACGCGTTCGCCTCGTCGCGGGAGAGCCCGAGCAGTTCCCTTACCTTGTCGTCTTCGAGTACCGCGGTGTTGAGCCGTTCGCCATTGCCGGAGAAGTAGCGGCCGACCGCGTGCGGCATGCGACCCAGCTCGGGCTCCGAACGTTGCAGAATGACCGGGGTGGCCGCGGTGCCGGCGGCGAGGATCACGATCTTGGCGTCGATGGTGCCGGAGCCGGTCTGCTGCCGGTAGTCCACCTCGTCGATCGTGTTGTAGTGCACCCGGTAGTCGCCGGTGTCCAGCTTGGTGATCTTCTGCACCTCGTGCAGCGGCCTGATCTCGGCGCCGTGCGAGAGGGCGGCGGGCAGGTAGTTGAGGAGCAACGACCGCTTGGCGTCGAACCGGCAGCCGGACATCATCCAGTTGCAGTTGGTGCACAGGCTGGTGTCCACGGCGGACGGCGACGGATTCGCGGTGTGCCCGGCGGCCTTGCACGCGGCGGCGAAAACCCCGCCGATGTAGGGGACTTCGTCCCAAGAGGTGGGGGTGACCGGCAGGGCCTCGGCCACCCGGTCGTACCAGGGTTCGAGCGCGTCGCGGTCGATCGCGGCCGGCCACATCCGGCGGCCGATGGACCCGTGGCGCTCGAAGACGAAGCGCGGCGCACGCGGCATGGTGGCGAAGTAGACGACGCTGCCGCCACCCACGCAGTTGCCGCCGAGCACGCTCATCCCGTCGCCGACCACGAAGTCGAACACGCGGGTGGTCGAGGAGCCGAACTTGAAGTCGTGGTCGAATTCCTCGGAGTTCAGCCAGGGCCCGCGCTCCAGTACCGTCACCTTCGCTCCGCCGGCGGCGAGATGGTAGGCGGTGATCGAGCCGCCGAAGCCGCTGCCGACGATCAGGACGTCCGTGGTTTCGGTGGCATTCACACGGGGCTCCCAGTGGGATCGGTGTCGGGGTGCACGTCTGCGAGTGGGCGGCCGTAGGAGTAGGCGGGGAACCGCCACAGCCCGTCCTCGCCGGGCGGTGCGAAGCCGAGGGTGGCGAGACCCGGGTGCCCGGCCGCGATGGCGTCCGCGGTGTGCATGTGGGCGCCCGTGTCGAAGGCCATGAAGCTGAACATCGCCAGTCCGGCCCACATGGCGTGCTCCGGGTGGCCGGGCGCGAGCAGCTCGCCCACCAGCGCCAGCCGGTCGTCGTAGCCGAGGCCGACGAAGGGCTCGCGGTCTTCGGGCAGCCCGCACCCGGCGCGGTATGCGACAGCGTGTTCGTCGAGCATGCGGGCCAGGTCGTCGAGCGCCGGGGCCATGCCGCCTTCGGGTGTTTCGAGGACGTCGATCGCGCCCGCCGCCACTGCCCCGCCGCCCTGGCTCACCCCGGCCACGGCCCGGTCGTCCGGATGACGTTTCTCGCCGGGGATGATCGTGTCGGCGAATGCCTCAAGAACGGTGTTTCTCGATGGCGGGCATTCCGTTTCTGGCATGGCGGACTCCCTGGGACGCGGCGAATGCCGTGTGGCTGTCTGTGTCCGTGCGCTTGGATTCGTGCGGCGTGCTTGATTTTGGGTGGGTGCGGTAGGGAGCGCATCTCCGTGAATGCCGGTCGGGTTCCGCGCCGAAGGGTGGGTGGCACGCACCGGGCAACGGGCAAGAAGACGAATCACCGGGTTCCGCAACAGACTTGTTCCGCCACACATTGACCAGCCCGCGCAGGAACCGCCTTCCCGAGAGGACCGCATATGTCGAAATCACTTGACGTGTATTCGGATCTGGTGGCCGAGGGCGAGGAGATCGACGCGCTCCTCGACCATCTCACCGACGAGCAGTGGCAGTTGCCCACGCCCGCGCCGGGCTGGACCGTGGCCCACCAGGTCGCGCACCTTGCTTTCGTCTGCCATCTCGCCGCGACTTCCGCACGTGACCCGCAGCGCTTCGCGGAATACGCGACACAGGCCAAGAACGGTTTTCAGGCGGCGGTCGACGCGGCGCTCGCGCAGTTCCTGGCGGCAGGCCCCCAGGCGGCGCGGGCACGCTGGCGTGAGGAGCTGGCCGCCTCGGTGGCCGGACTCTCCGAGGCCGACCAGAAGGACACCGTGCCGTGGCTGGTCAACCCCCTGCCGCCGACCGTGCTCGCCGCGGCCGGACTGATGGAGGTCTTCGCACACGGCCAGGACATCGCCGACGCGCTCGGTGTACGCCGTGAGTACACGGACCGGGTGGGACACCTGGCCTGGTTCGGCGTACACACAAGGGACTTCGGATACCAGGCGCACGGCATGGAGCCGCCGCGCGAGGAGTTCCGCTTCGAGCTGACGGCCCCGTCCGGCGGCACCACATGGACCTTCGGACCGGAGGACGCCGAAGACCGGGTCACCGGCCCGGCCGCCGACTTCGCGCTGCTGGTCTCCCGTCGCCGGCACCACGCCGACCTGGCGATACGGACGGAGGGGGCCAGGGCCAAGGAGTGGCTGGGCATCGCCCAGGCGTACCGGGGCCCGGGCGGCGCGGGGCGGAAGCCGGGGCAGTTCGCGTCGTAGGGCCGGCCCTTTTATCGCATCCACCATGCGGCCATGCCCCGAGCCGCGCAGGTTGGCCCCTGCCGAAGAAACGGATAGAACTTCCCCGTTTCTCTGTCGCCTGCCTGACTGGGCGTCACCGTGACCTCCCGTCATCCTGGCCTTTCGTCAGCCGAGGATGAGCGGGAGCCGTGCCGCCAGGTCGCCGAGGTCGGCCGTCTGCGCGGGGGTCGGTGTGCTGCGGCCCGTGCCGGTCCGCAGTGCGTCGGCGTCGGTGAGCGAGGCGGGGAACGCGGCGCCCACGCTAAGGCGTGCCCCCCGGCCAGGCGAGGTCGTCCACGGCGAGGAACGGTTCGGTGGCCAGTGTCGCCGGGGTGGCCCCGGTGAACGCCATGACGTCGCGGTGCAGGTGGGACTGGTCGGCGTACCCGGCGTCGGCGGCCACCCGGGCCGGGCGCTCGCCCGCGACCAGGCGGTGCGCGGCGTGGTCGAAGCGGACCAGGGTCGCCGCGCGCTTGGGCGGCAGGCCGAGCTGGGAGCGGAAGCGGGACCACAGCCGCTTGCGGCTCCAGCCGACGTCGGCGGCGAGCTCCTCGACCCGGGGCAGCCCGTGGCCCTCGGTGAGCCTCCGCCAGGCCCGGGCCACCTCCGGGTCCACCGCCGCCCCGGCCGCGTACCGGCGGGTGATCAGGGCGTCCGCGAGCGCGAAGCGGGCCTGCCAGGACGGGGCTTCGCCGAGCTGCTCGCGGATCCGGGACCCCTCACGGCCCCACAGCGCGTCCAGCGGGACGACCGCGCCGTCGAGCTCGGAGGGCGGCACGCCGAGGACCGCGCGGGCGATCACCGGGGACAGCCGCACCTGCACACACTCGACGTTCTCCCCGCGCACCCGCACCGCTCCCCCGGCCCCGAGCCCGGGCCCGGCGACCAGGCAGCCGCGCTGCTGCTCGCCGGTGGCGCGGTCGAGTACGGGCGTCCCGGCGCCGAATTCGAGGAGCAGCGTGACCGCGGGGTGCGGGACCATACGCAGCGCGTCCAGGTCGAGGACGCCGAACCCGGCCATGGTGACTCCGGCCACCCGGCTCGGCCGCTGCGGACGGGCGACGTCCCACACAGCCGTACCGTGCGTGAACGTGTTCACCCCTCCATGCTACGAGTGCCAGCGCCCGCCGGAACATTCGTTCAATACGCGGGCGGGGCCGGTCGCGACAGTGGGGGCATGACTGCTTCCAGGACTACCGGGTCGTCGCTGCTCACGCTGGACGACGGCGACACCCTCCATGTGTGCCAGGACGGGCCGCGCGAGGCCCCCGTGCTCCTGCTGATCCACGGTTCGGCGTCCTCGGCCCGCTCGTGGGACGCGCTGGTGCCCCTGCTGGCGGCGCCCGGGACCCACCGCGTCGTACGGGTCGATCTGCTCGGGCACGGCGGGTCGGACAAGCCGGACGACGGCCGTTACGCGATCCCGGACCAGGCGCGGCGGGCCGGCGAGGTGCTGGACCGGCTCGGTGCCGGGCGGGCCGTGGTGGTGGGCCATTCCAGCGGCGGGGTGACCGCGACGGCCCTCGCCGAGGAGCGCCCCGAGCTGGTGTCCGGGCTGGTGCTCGTCAACACCGGGCCGAGCCTGGGCGCGTTCATCGCCACCGGCGCCGCCGGTCCCGTGCAGTGGCCGCCGAGCGACGAGCAGATCCGGCAGTTCGCGAGCACGGGCTTCAGCCGCCCCGGCTACCGGGTGCCGGACACGCTGCTGGGCGAGGTGCGCGCCATGACGCTGCACTCCTTCACGGCCACCATGGGGGCCACCCGCGCCCATCTGGAGGAGCGGGCGCTGCCGGAGCGCCTGGCGGTGCTCGGGAAGCCGCTGCTGGTGCTGTTCGGCGAGGACGACCGCCGCTGGCGCTCCTCGTCCGCCGCCGACTATGACGCCGTCCCGGGCGCCCGGGTGGAACTGCTGCCGGGTCTTGGGCACTCGCCCATCCTTGAGGACCCGCCCCGGGTCGCAGGCCCCCTGCTCGACTTCGCCGCGCTCCACGGCTGAGGGGAGGACGTCGTGCGGATTCTCGTCTCCGGGGCCGGGATCGCCGGTCCGGTGCTCGCCCACTGGCTCACCCGGTACGGCTTCGAGGTCACCGTCGTGGAGCGCGCCGAGGCGCTGCGCAGGACCGGCGGCCACGCGGTCGACCTGTTCCGGCCCGCCGTGGACATCTCGGAGCGGATGGGGGTGCTGCCGCGCATCGAGGAGCGGGCCACCGGCACGGACCGGCTGAGCGTCTTCCGGGAGGGTGCCCGGCGGCCCGTCCGGGCGGACCTCACCAAGATCTTCGGCGGCGCCTCCGACCGGCACGTCGAGGTCATGCGGGACGACCTGACGACGATCTACTACGACGCCACCCGCGACGACGTCGACTACCTCTTCGGCGACTCGGTCAGCTCGGTCGCCGCCGGCGGCGAGGTGACGTTCGAGCACGCCGCGCCCCGTCGCTTCGATCTCGTCGTCGGCGCGGACGGGCTGCACTCCACCGTGCGCCGCCTCGTCTTCGGCGCGGACGCGGGCCGCAGCTCCTTCCTCGGGGCCCACTTCGCGGTGCTGGGTCTGCCGAACGTCTCCGGCCTGGACGGGGAGTTGCTGATGCACGTCGGGGTCGGGCGCACCGCCGGTGCGTACGGGGCACGCCATCTGGACGACGCCCGGGTCCTGTTCCTGTTCCGGAGCGCGCGCGAACTCGACGGGGACCACCGGGACGTGCCCCATCAGAAGGAGCTGGTGCGCGGGGCGTTCGCCGGGCTGCATCCCCAGGTGGACGGGTGGCTGGAGGAGCTGGACCGTACGCAGGCGTTCTACTTCGACTCGATCAGCCAGCTGCGGATGGACGGCTGGTCGCGGGGGCGGGTGACGCTCGTCGGGGACGCGGGCTACTGCCCCGGTCCCGCGGTCGGCGGCAGCACCACGCTGGCCGTGGTCGGCGCGTACGTCCTGGCCGGGGAGCTGGCCCGCGCCGACGGCGACCACGAGCGGGCGTTCCCGGCGTACGAGCGGGTGATGGCGGAGCACGTACGCGGCAGCCGCGCCGTCGCGTCGAGCGCGGCGCGGACGCTGATCCCCACATCACGGCTGGGCGGCTGGGGCCTGGCCCAGGGCGCCCGCCTGGTCTCCGCCCTGCCGCCGGGCCCGGGCCGCGCACTGCTCCGCCTCACGACGCGCAGCGCGCGGCTCTACAACGCGATGGCCGTCGAGGACTACGCACCGGCCGCCGCCCACTGACGGCCGGCAGAGAAGCGGAATCCTCTACGGCCGGTCCAGCGCGGCCTCCACCTGGTCCATCACCCGCTGCCAGTGGGTTCGCTGCCGCTCGCGTTCCTCCGCGCTCGCCAGGTGTTCCTGGTGGAAGCGGAGCATCGTACGGGCGCCGTCGGCGGCCGGGGCCATGGCCACCTGGAGCGTGGTGGTGCCGTGGGTGACGCGGATGCGGTCGGCCGGGCGGTAGCCGCGCACCTCGCCGGTCACCCCGGCGGCCGTCCGGTAGGGCGCACCGCGCTCCGGAGTCAGCTCCGTGTCCGAGCCGAGCCAGAGGGCGAGTCCTTCCGGGCGGCTGATGAAGTCCCAGACGACGGACGGGGGGTGGGGCAGCGTGCGGGACACGCCGATCTGCCAGCCCGTGTCCCTGGTGAGTCCGGTGGGCATCGGTCATCCTTCCTCGGAGTGGCGGGCGCGCAGCGCCCTGACCTTGTGACGGTTGCCGCAGTGCTCCATCGAGCACCAGCGGCGGCGGCCGGGGCGCGAGGTGTCCACGTAGATCAGGTGGCAGTCCTCGGCGGCGCAGGTGCGGATGCGGTGCGCGTGGGCGCCGGTCAGCAGCTCGACGGCGTCTCGCGCGACGGTGGCGGCGAGCGCAGTCCCGCCTGGGTTGCCGGCCCACCGGCGGCTGCCGTCCGGGGCGATGGCGGGCGCCAGGGCGGGGCGGGCGGCGGCCTCGTTGATGACGGCCAGGTCGCCGGGCGGGTGCGGTTCGCCGCGCGTGTGGGCGATGACCACCCGGAACAGCGCGTCGCGCAGAAGCCGTACCGCGGCGACCTCCGCGGCGGAGACGGCCAGCTCGGGGGTGGGGGTCAGCCGGGAGCGTTCCGCCCAGGCGCGCACGTCGGCGGGCCGGTGCAGGACCTCGTACCGCTGGTAGGGGCCGGGGCCGCCGGTTGTCAGCAGCTCCAGGCACAGGGCACCCGGGTCGAACCGGTAGGTGGCCCCGGTGGTGGACCGCAGGGTCAGCCCCAAGGGCTCAGCATCCATGTAACCACTATAACCGGTTACCTATGACGCACGCCACAATCGCGCCATGTCACATCCGAGGGCCCCGCCCCCATCCCCTGGTTGTCAGCGACCGATGGAGGAAGGACCGATCATGAGCACGCAGCGGGAGACGCACCACATCGTGGTTCTGGGGGCCGGGTACGCGGGCATGGCCGCGGCCGTGCAGCTGGCGGCCCGGACCCGGAAGCGGGGGGACGCTGTGCGGGTGACCGTGGTGAACGCGAGGGAGCGGTTCACCGAGCGGATGCGGCTGCACATGGTGGCCGCCGGGCGTCCGCTCGACGCGATGAGCGTCCCGGAGATGCTGGAGGGCACGGGCGCGCGGTTCACGCGGGGCTGGGTGACGGCGGTGGACGCCGGAGCCAGGACCGTCCGCATCGACGACGAGCGCGTCCTGTCCTACGACACGCTGGTGTACGCGCTGGGCGGGGTCGCCGACACCGCTGCGGTGCCGGGCGCCGAGGACCACGCGTACACCCTGGGCAGCGCCGAGGACGCGCAGCTGCTCGCCGACCGGCTGAAGGCCCTCGAAGGCGGCCACGGCACCGTGGCCGTCGTCGGCACCGGGCTCACCGGCATCGAGTCGGCGGCGGAGATCGCCGAGCGGTACCCCCACCTCGACGTGGTCCTGCTCGGCGGCCAGGAGCCCGGCGCGACCATGAACGCCAGGGCGGCGGCGCATGTGCGGGCCGCGCTCGACCGGCTCGGCGTGCGGGTGCGCGGCGGCGCGGACGTGGTGAAGGTGCTCGCCGGTTCGGTGGAACTGGCGGACGGCGAGAGCATCGCGGCCGACGCGGTCCTGTGGACCGGCGGCACCCGGGTGGCCCCGCTGGCGGCCGCCGCCGGACTGGAGGTGGACGAGCGCGGACGCATCGTCACCGACCGGGCACTGCGTTCCGTTTCGCACCCCGAGGTGTACGCGGTCGGCGACGCGGCCGCGATCCGCCAGGGTTACGGGGTCATGCACGGGACCTGCCAGGGCGGCATGCCGACCGGGGTGCACGCGGCGCTGTCGATCGACCGGGTCCTCAGGGGCAAGCAGCCGAAGCCCTTCCGGTTCGGCTACTACCACACGCCGGTGAGCCTGGGCCGGGGCGACGCGGTCGTCCAGTTCACCCGGCCCGACGACAGCCCGCGCCGGATCTGCCTGGTGGGAGCGGTGGCCGTCCGGTACAAGGAGACCGTGACAGGCTCGCCCTGGCCGACGTACGGCCGTATGAAGAAGATGCCCGCGTCGGGCGCGTTCTGGCCGCGCGGAGGGCGCTTCACCCGCATCCGAGGAGACAAGTGACCGGCGCCGCCGACCGTTTCGACCATCCCGCTCAGCAGGTCTTCCTGGAATACCGGCGGCTGCTGTTCTCCGTGGCGTACCGCGTCCTCGGCACCGCCGCCGACGCCGAGGACGCCGTGCAGGACGCCTTGCTCAAGTGGTCCGCCGCCGACCGTTCGCAGGTGGCCGACCCCAAGGCGTACCTGACCCGGATCGTGACGAACCTGGCGCTCGAACGGCTGCGGTCCGCCCGGTACAAGCGGGAGACGTACGTCGGGCCGTGGCTGCCGGAGCCCATCCTGACCGGCGGCGGCCCCGCCGAGCCCGTCCCGGACGCCGAATCGGCCGCGCTGGGCGCCGAGTCGGTGTCGATGGCCATGCTGGTGGTGCTCGAAACGCTCAGTCCGCTGGAGCGCGCCGTGTTCGTGCTGAGGGAGGTGTTCGCCTTCAGCCACGCCGAGATCGCCGAGGCGGTGGAGCGTTCCGAGGCGGCGGTACGGCAGGCCGCGCACCGCGCCCGTGAGCATGTGCGGGCCCGGCGCCCGCGCTTCGAGGCGGACCGGGCGCGGCAGCGCGAGGTGGCGGAACGTTTCCACGCCGCCGCGACGGGCGGTGACGTCAACGCCCTCCTCGAACTCCTCTCCCCCGACGTCACCCTGTGGACCGACGGCGGCGGCAAGGTCCGCCAGGCGCTGCGCCCGGTGACCGGCGCGGCCACGGTGGCCGGCTGGTTCGCGGCGATCGGCACGGTCGCCTACCAGGGGGTCGAGCCGGCGGACATGAAGGCCGGACTCGTCGAGATCAACGGCGGTCCGGGCATGGTGTTCAGCGGCCCGGACCGCGTCATCGCCACGGTGACCTTCGACTTCGACGCGCGGGGGCGCATCACCGCGATCCACAACGTGGCCAACCCGGACAAGCTGCGGGCGGTCGCCGAGGGAGTCGCGTACGACATCGGGGCACGGTAGCCGTCGCCCTCGCCCGATCGGGTCGAAAACGGGCGGCACCGCTCCGCCTTCCGCATATGCCGGTGCGACGGCTACAAGATCGTCAACGAGTCGCCACCGGCTCGGCGGAGTGCGCCCCGGTATGTCATGGCGCCACGTCACCGACCCGGCCGGACCCCGGCCGTGTCCCCCAAGTCCCGCCCGGCCGCGCGACGCCGGGCTCGTACGAAGGAGATCCCGTGATCGCACAGGGCAAGCGGATTCTCGGCTCCCTGGCCATGGCATTCGCCGCCGCGGCCTCGCTGACCGTCGCCGTACCCGCAGGGTCCGCCTACGCCATCGACCACGTGGAGTGCGTCGGCGGCGCGGACTTCCTGAAGATCTACTCCCACCTCGACGGCCGTCAGAGCGTCGACTGCTACGCCAACGCGGGCAGGACCGACTTCGGCGGCTGGTGGGCCGACCGGATCGTCACCGGCAACAACGACCTCATCTACTACGACGTCAACGGGGACTCGGTCCGGATCAACCGCTGGACGGACATCACGTTCCCGAACAACCCGCCCCGGATCAAGAGCATCCAGATCCTCTGAGCGCCCGGAAGCGCACCACCGGTCACCGCCGTTCGTGAACGGCGGTGACCGTGGCCGTCAGACCACGTCGAACTCGTTGCCCTCCGGGTCCAGCATGGCGGTGGCGTAGAAGTCCATGTCCGGCAGCTCCCTGACCTCCGCCACCGTGGCACCGGCCCCGACCAGCTGCGCCACCGTGGCGTCGACCCGCCGCTTGCGGACCTCCAGCGGAACGGCCCGCCCCCCGCCGACCTTGAGGTCGAAGTGCCACCGGTTCTTGACCGCCTTCACCTCCGGAACCTTCTGGAACCACACCCGGGGCCCGCGCCCGGCCGGATCGATGATCGACTCCGGCAGATCCCCCGCCCCGGGCGGCAGCTCCTCCTCGGGCACCCCCATGTCCTCCCAGTAGGCGCGCCAGCTCGCATGCCCCTCCGGCGGCGGCTCGGGGACGTACCCCAGAGCCTCGCTCCAGAAGGCCACCATCCGCTGCGGATCGGCACAGTCGATCGTCATCTGCACGGTCATCTCGGGCGCCGTCTCGGTCTCCGTCTCCATGGCCGGAGCATCCCAGACGGGTCTGACAACGCAGCGCCTTGACCTCAAGTCCGCTTGAGATACGAGGCTTGCGCCATGGATACCGAAGAAGCGCGGCGACAGCTGCGCCACCTGACCGACCGTGCCGAGATCACCGACCTCCTGGACCGCTACCTCCATTCCCTGGACCACGGCGTCATTGACGACGAGTGGGCTCGCGCGTTCCACACCGAGGACGTCACCGCCGAGATGCCCCTGGGCACCGTCCACGGGCGCGATGCCGTGCTGGACCGCGTGCGTAAGGGCATGGCGCTGTTCGATCGGACCGTGCATTTCGGTACGAACAATGTCATCGAGGTCGACGGCGACCGGGCCACGGTTCGTGGCGCCCAGCTGAGCACCCATGTCCTCGCGGGCGGCCCGGACGACGTCTTCGTCTCCGCCGGGCACACGGAGACCGAGCTGGTCAGGACGGCGGACGGCTGGCGGGTCTCCGCCACCGCGCTGCGGATCGTATGGACACAGGGAACTCCGCCGCGCCTGCCGGCGGAATTCGCGCCAACCGCCGTCTGACCGACGCCCGGTGTGGCGGGGGTCACGGGAACCCGCCGCACCGGGCGGAGAGGTAGGGGTGTGAGATGTGATGATCAGGAAGACCGGGAGCGCATGCGCACACGCATCAGGGCGGGCGACCGTCAGGCGTTCGCCGTGCTCTACGAGGAGTACGCGCGGGCGGTCTACAACCATGCCTACCGGCTGACGGGCGACTGGTCGACGGCCGAGGAGGTCATGTCCGAGACCTTCCTCGCCGCTTGGCGCACCCGGCAATCCGTCGAGCCGGAAGGCGAATCGCTGCTGCCGTGGCTGCTCGGCATCGCCACGAACAAGGCGCGCAACGCCAACCGGGGCACCGGCCGGCGCCTCGCCTTTCTGGCCCGGCGCCCCGCCCCCGAGCCCGTCGCCGACATCGCTGACGCCGCGGCCGGGCAGGTGGACGACGCCCGGCGGCTCGCCGCGGTCCGGCAGGCGCTGGACGGGCTGCGCCGCCAGGACCGCGAGGTGCTGGCCCTCTGCGTCTGGTCGGGCCTCGACTACGCGGAGGCCGCCGAGGCGCTCGGCGTGCCGGTGGGCACGGTGCGGTCGCGGCTGTCCCGCGCGCGGGAACGGCTGAGGCGGCTCACGGACGAGCGGCTGGCCAGGGAACGGAAACGGAACGACAACGCCGGGGAACCCCGCCCCCGTCGCGGAGAGGTACAGGGCAGGGCCGCGTTCGTGGCCCTGCCCCTTCAGGAGGAAGCCCGATGAACGACCGTGCCTCCGGCCCCACCTGGGCCGAACGCGAGGAACTGGCCCGGCTGCTGCCGGCCCCGGCCGAACGGGACCTGCCTCCGGGGCGCCATCTCCACCACAAGGAAACCCTGATGCAGCTGATCGACCAGGACGGCGACCGCACCACCGCCCGCCCCAGGCCCCGCCTCCTGCGCCCCGCCGTCCTGCTGCCCGCCGCCGGACTGGCCCTGGGCGGGATCCTGTTCACGACCCTCGCCGTGACCGGCCGGGACGAGGCCCCCCGCACCGCCGCCACGGCCGCGGCCCCGCGCGGCGCGACCGTGCTGCTGGACCGGATCGCCACGGTCGCGTCGGAGAGCGACGCGATCGAGGTCACCGACGCCCAGTTCGTGTACGTCAGGACGTTGCAGGCCGCGAACACGGGCGCGTTCGGCGGTCCGGTGAAGCTGGGGAAGCCCGGTGAGCGCGAGGTCTGGATGGCGCAGAAGTCCGGGCCGGTGATCGACGAGGGGCTGATCCACGAGGACGGCAAGTACTTCCCGATCGAGGTCGGCGTCCCGGACGGCGAGAAGCCCGTCGGCTACCCGGCGGGCCTCAACCGGCCCACGTACACCTGGCTCGCCTCCCTGCCCACCGACCCTGACGCCCTGCTCCGCAGGCTCGCCACCGAGATCACCGCGGACCAGGACGCGCGGAACACCCCGGCCGACGAACGGGACCCGGACCAGGACGCCTTCGAGGCCATCGGCGGGCTGCTGCGGGAGACCCTGATGCCGCCGAGGACCGCGGCCGCCCTGTACAAGGCCGCGGCGCGGATTCCCGGCGTGAGCGTGGACTCCGACGCGGTGGACGCGGCCGGGCGGCACGGCATAGGCGTGGCCCGCGACGACGAGCGCGCCGGCTGGCGCACCGCCTGGGTCTTCGACGCGAAGACCCTGGCGTACCTGGGCGAGCGGACCTACCTCATCCGGGACACCTCCATGGGCCGGAAGGGCACCGTCACGAACACGTCGGCGGTCCTGGAACGCGCGGTGGTGGACGCCCTCCGCGAGAAGCCGTCGACCACCGCCCGACCGGCCGGGCTGCCCGTAGCCTGACGGCATGACAGACGCGGTACGGGGAAGAGGCGAGGCGGCCCCCTGGCGTCCCGAGGGGGAACCGGGCGAGGCGCCCCTCGCCGTCCCGAACGCGCTCGGCGCGCTGTGGGCGGTCCGGCACGGGCAGAGCACCGCCAACGTCGCCTTCGCCGAGGCGGGCGCGGCGCCCCTGGAAGGACGCGACCGCGACGTACCGCTGTCCGGCCTCGGACAGGCACAGGCGCGGGCGCTCGGGCGCTGGCTCGTGGAGTACGCCGGTGAGCTGGACCTCGTCGTCTGCTCGCCGTACGTCCGGGCTCGGCAGACCTGGCAGGCGATGGCCGGGTACGCGGCCGGTGAGGGCGTCGCTCCGCTTCCGCTTCTGGTGGACGAGCGGCTGCGGGACCGGGAGATGGGCGTCTTCGAGCTGTACCCCCCGGCCGCGCTGGCGGCGCGGGACCCGGAGGAGGCCGCCCGCCGGGAACGGCTGGGCGAGTGGTTCTACCGCCCGCCCGGCGGGGAATCGCTCGCCGATGTCGCCCTGCGGGTGCGCGGGTTCCTCGCCGGTCTGGAGCGGGCCGCGCCCGGGCGGCGGGTGTTGCTCGTCGCCCATGACGCGGCGGTCGTCGCCGTCCGCTTCGCCCTGGCGGGCCTCGGCGCCTCGGCTCCCGAGGACGTGCCGCCGGTGCCCAACGCCTCGCTGTCCCACTGGCAGGGCGACGGCCACCGCCTGAGCCTGCGGCTCTGGGGCGGGACCGCGCACCTCGCTCAGGAAGGGGACACGACCGCGTGACGGGCGACGATGTGCTGGAGATCCTGGACCTGCTGCGGGCGGCCGGTGCGGAGGTGTGGGTCGGCGGGGGCTGGGGCATCGACGCCCTGGTGGGGCGGCAGACCCGGGAGCACCGGGATCTGGACCTGATGCACCGCCTGGAGCAGGAGCCGGCGGTCGTCGCCGCTCTCGCCGCGGCCGGGTTCGCGGAAACACTCGACTGGCGGCCCGTACGGTTCGTCGTGTCGGACCAGGCGGAGCGTCAGATCGATCTGCACCCTCTCTCGTTCGGCCCGGACGGGAGCGCCCTCCAGGAGTCGCTGGAGCCGGGGAAGCCGTTCGTCTATCCGGCGGACTGCTTCGTCACGGGCAGCGTCGGGGGCCGTACCGTGCCCTGCCTGTCCGCCGCACAGCAGGTGTACTTCCACCAGGGGTACGAGCCCAGGGAGCGGGATCTCCACGACATGGCCCGGCTCCGCGAGACGTTCGGTATCGGCACGCACTTCTGATCCTGGAGCGCGGTACGACCACCGGCAAAAGCGCGCAGGAGAAGCGCTCGAAGGCGACTTGAGGATCGCTCGTGAAGCTTCCCGGCGCACTGGGTGAAACGCCCGTACGCGCGAGGCCGGGTGTTTGAATGGCCTTGATCAGTACGGTATTCGACCCAGGGGGGGCGAACTCCGCCATGCGGAAGTCATATTACGCAGCACACGTTTACATGATCGTCGGAGTGATCTCGGGGCTTTTCTACCGGGAGTTCACGAAAATCAAGGACTTTCACGGCGATACCCAGCTGGCGCTCATGCACACCCACCTTCTCGCGCTGGGCATGCTCGTCTTCCTGATCGTCCTCGGCCTGGACAAGGTCTTCGGGCTGTCCGGCTCGAAGCTGTTCACCGCGTTCTTCTGGTTCTACAACATCGGCATCGCCATCTCGACGGCGATGATGGGCGTCCACGGCATCCTGACGGTGCTCGGCCGCGACGAGGACCACATCGCGGAGGCCGTGCCGCTGACCGCCGGGCTCGGGCACATCCTGCTGACCGTGGGGCTCATCCTGCTCTTCGTCCTGCTCGGACAGCGCGTCAACGAGCACGTCAAGGCGGACGCCACGCCGAAGGAGCCGACGGCGGAGGCGGCGAGCGCCGTCTGAGCTCGCACCTGGGGGCCTCGATTATTACGGCGTAATAATCGAGGCCCCCGAGTTGTGCAACCGCTAGCGCGCAGGCGCCTGGAACGTCACCTCGGGATTGCCCGGCGTCGGTCCGGCGAGCAGGCGTTGCGGTACGCCCTTGAGGTGGAGGTCGAAGAAGGCGGCGACGTAGTCGCGGGTGATGTCGCCGGAACGGTCGGCGGGCAGCGGGGCCGAGGGGTCGCTGATACCCAACTGCGCCCCGAGCAGAGGAAGATCGGTGAAGGTGAAGTGACCGGCCCCGGCGACCGTGAGCCACCTCTTCCAGCCGTCGAGGCGCGCCCAGTCGCGGTCCCACGTGGTGTCGAAGGTGCCGCCGGACGCGTGGTCGGCCTCGGTGCCGAGCATCATGAACGGCCGGCTCCGGAGCCCCTGGGCGGGGACCGGGTCGAAGAAGGTCCCGTCCATGTTCACGCCCGCCCGCACGCGCCGGTCGGCGGCCATCGTGGACGCGGCGGAGTCACCGCCGATGGAGTGCCCGGCCATGCCGATGCGCCGCCGGTCGATCATGGAGGCGTACCGCCAGGCGGGGTGACCGCCCGTCAGCCGGTCCAGCAGGAACGGGACGTCCTTCGCCCGGCCCCGGGCGACCTCCGCATACCCCTCTTCACCGGCCCGCTCCACGTAGTCGCAGGCGGCACAGGGCAGGACGCGCCCGCCCGGGAAGACGGTGGCAAGGGACTCATGGGCATGATCCACGGCCGCGACGACGTACCCCCGGGAGGCCAGATCCGTCGCGAGGGACGTCAGCGTGAAGCGGCTCTGCCCGAACCCGGGCGAGAGCACGACGAGCGGGAACCGTCCGCGCGCGGGGGCCGCACCGGTCCGCGCGTACGTCTCGGTGGCCCCGACCACCTCGGGCGCGACGACGCCGCCCAACCCCTTGTCCTCCAGGAGCAGTTCCGCCTCCTTCACGCTCATGTACGGGGCACGCGCCCCGGTCCCGGTCCGCGCCGGATAGAACACGG
This sequence comes from Streptomyces sp. NBC_00523, assembly GCF_036346615.1. Classification (NCBI taxonomy): domain Bacteria; kingdom Bacillati; phylum Actinomycetota; class Actinomycetes; order Kitasatosporales; family Streptomycetaceae; genus Streptomyces; species Streptomyces sp. NBC_00523. The sequence continues at coordinate 190,056 of NZ_CP107837.1, forward strand.
ACACCAGCAGCTCACGCGCCCCCGCCTCCGGCACGTACGGGTCGGCGCGCCCGGTGTCCCGGAGGTGCACGGTGTCCTCGCCCACGGCGTACGGGCCGGTCGGCGCGGGCAGGCGCAGCTGCTGGGCGGGGGCGGTGAGCGCGGGGCCGTTGCCGGCGGGCGCCGGGGTGGCGGCGACGGCCGGGAGGGTGGCCGTTGCCCCCAGGGCGAGGACGAGGAGCGAGGCGGCCAGGGTGCGGTGACGAGTTCTCATGCCCCGAACGTTAGGCGGGGGTCCGCTGCCCCAACGTCCGCCCACGGTCTGCGTTTTGGTACCTCCGCGGTCGGACGGGGCGGGGCGCGTGTCGTACCACGGGCCTACGGGTGGGCGGTGACCGGGAACGGGGCCTACCTGGCGGCGGCATCCGGGCCGAGCAGGTCCCGCGCCGCGTAGTACGCGTGCAGCGCGGCCTCGCTGCCGGAGCCCAGGGCGGTCATGATGCGCTGGTAGCGCGCTGAGCGGAGGTCACCGGCGATGAGGACGCGGGGGTGCTGGCCGGAGGGCGCGCAGTAGCCGTCCGCACCCCGCACCAGGTCGCCCGGCGGGGCGGCGGGCGCGCTGCCGAGGCTGAGGAAGACGGCGTCCGCGGCCAGTACGCGCCGCAGACCGTCGGGGGCGGTCACCTCCGCCGCCGCCCCCGAGAGCGTCAGGTGTCCGACGGGGACGAGTGTGACCCGGGGGTCGTCGCGGATCTCGTCCGTCTTGTACGCGTCGGCCGCCGGGTACGCCACGAGCAGGCGGGCATCCGTGTCCGGGTGGGCGCGCAGGAAGGTCCCGATCGGACGGTCGCCGCCGAGTACGAGGAGGGTCCGGCCCTCCTCCGCCCCGGCCTGCCACAGCGGCGGCAGGGTGAGCCCGTCCGGTGCGGTGATCCAGGGGGCGTCACGCGGCTGGAGCGGGCCGACGCCGGTGGCGACGACGGCGTACGGGGCGGTGAGGCGGGCTCCGGTGTCGAGTGTGACGGTCACGTAATCGTCGGCCGCGCGCAACTCACTCACGTAACAACCGAGTTCGACCCGGCACAGCTCCGTGCCCAGGACCTCCGCCGTGATGGCTTCGGCGAGCGCCGGGCCGCTGGTGTGGCCGCCGAGCACGTTGCCGAGGGCGGGCACGCGGTAGAGGTTCCGGCACAGCCGGTCCGGCTCGACCAGCACCGTACGCAGCCCGACCCCGGCGGCCATCCTGGCGGCGGCGCAACCGGCGGGGCCGCCGCCGATGACGAGCAGATCGGTGTCGTACAGCGTGTCGGCCATGGGGCCATTCCAGCACCAAGCACTCCGGACTGCAAAGAGTTCTTCGCGAAGAACTCTTTGCGAAGAACTCTTTGCGGTTTATCGTGTGCCGCATGGCTGATGTGGTGAAGGGGCCGGACGGCCCGGACGTGGACAGGGAATCCGTCGTCCTGGATGCCAAGGGACTGCGCGCCCTGGCCCATCCGGTGCGCGTACAACTGGTCGGGCTGCTGCGGAAGTACGGTCCCTCGACGGCGACCCGGCTCGCGGAGCGGCTGGGGGTGAACTCGGGAACGGCCAGCTACCACCTGCGGCAGCTCGGCGCGGCCGGCTTCGTGGAGGAGGACACCGGTCTCGGCAATGCGCGGGAGCGCTGGTGGCGCTCGGTGCACCGCACGATCTGGTTCAACGATCCGGAGCTGGCCGAGCGGGAACCGGAGGCGGTCCTGGCCTATCTCCAGTCCGTCGCCGCCATCCACACCCTCCGCCTCCAGCAGACGCTGAACGAGCTCCTGACGATGCCCCCGGCCTGGCGGAACTCCTTCGACATGAGCGACTGGGCGCTGCGCCTCACGCCCGAGGAAGCCGGCTCCCTGGAACAGGAGTTGAAGCAGGTCGTCGCCCGCTACCGGCGGGACCGGCCGGAGGACGCGGCGAGCGCCCCCGAGGGCGCCGAGCGGGTCAGCGTGATCACGTACGTCCTGCCCGAACTGGACGGGCCCGGCGCGGCGCCGTACCCCGGGCCCCCGGAAGCGGAAGACGGACCCGCGTCATGACCGAAAGCCCGTCGGAGAGCGGCGGCATATCCGGTACGAGGTCCTTACGGCCGCTTGTCGGGGTGCTGACAGCCATGGCGATGTCGCTGACGGGCACACGGATCTCCGTCGTGGCGCTGCCCTGGTTCGTCCTCGTCACGACCGGCAGCGCCGGCCGCACCGGACTCGTCGCCTTCTGCGAGATGGCCCCCTACGTGGTGGTCAAGGTGTTCACCGGACCGCTGGTGGACCGGACCGGACCGCGGGCCGTTTCCTGGACCACCGACCTGGCCAGCGCGACCGCGGCCGCCGCGATTCCCGTTCTGCACGTCCTGGACATGCTCTCCTTCCCGCTGTTGCTGGGCCTGGTCGCGCTGATCGGGGCGGCCCGGGGCCCCGGCGACCTGGCCAAGGAAGTGATGGTCCCGGAAGCGGCCGAACGCGGCCGGGTGCCGCTGGAGCGCGCCACGGGTCTGTCCGGCGTGATTGAACGCCTCGCCTCCACGGTCGGCATGGCGGCCGGCGGCTCCCTGGTGGCACTGTTGGGCCCGCTGACCGCGCTCGCTGTCAACGCGGGCTGCTTCGCCCTCGGTTCGGTGGTCATCCGGGTCGTGCTGCCCCGTGACACGGAGCGCTCCGCCGACGACGCCCCCGGCGCGGCGGAGGAGGCGGAGCCGGGCTACTGGCAGCGGTTCGGCGAGGGCTTCGCCTTCCTGCGCGGCGAGCCGCTCCTGCTCACCGCCATCGTCATGATCGGCATCACCAACCTGCTGGACGCGGCGTTCACCTCGGTCCTCGCCCCGGTCTGGGCCAGGGACTCCGGCAACGGGCCGACCGCGATCGGCCTGATGGGCGGCGTGATGGGGGCCGGAGGGGTCGCCGGGAGCCTGATCGCCGCGGTGGTCGCGCACAGGCTGCCGCGGCGGCTGGTGGTGCTCGGCGGGTTCCTGCTGGCCGGAGCACCGAGGTTCCTGGTGCTCGCCTCCGGCGCCCCGCTGTGGGGCGTGCTGGCCGTCTTCGCCGTCAGCGGGTTCGGGGCGGGCTTCGTCAACCCGGTGATGGGGGCCGTCCTGGTCGAGCGGGTGCCGCGCCGGATGCTGGGCCGGGTCAACGCGCTCGGTGACTCGCTCGCCTGGGCCGGCATCCCTCTCGGCGGACTGCTGGTCGGGGCCGCGGTGACCGCCACCGGACTCGTGCCGATGCTGCTCACGTGCGGGGCCGTCTACTTCCTGACGACGAACCTGACCGGACTGCGGCCCGAGTGGCGCGAGATGGACCGTACGCGGGTCCCGGGCGGCGGATTCCGGGTTCGGGCCGATGCCGAAGGGGGCACCCCGTAATCTGCCCCGCATGCCCGAAACCACCGCACCCGCGCCCCGCGACGACACCCCCGAGGACTCCCGGCGGGAGCTGCTGCGGCAGACGTTCGACGAGGACGCGGAGCTGTACGACCGGGCCCGGCCGGGGTACCCGGTGGCGCTCTACGACGACCTCGCGGAGCTCGCCGGGGCGCGGCGCGGCAGCCGGGTCCTTGAGGTGGGCTGCGGGACCGGGCAGGCCACGGTGCCGCTGGCCCGGCGGGGGTGCAGGATCACGGCCGTCGAGGCGGGGCCGAGCATGGCCGCGGTCGCCCGGCGCAATCTGGCCGGGGCGGCGGACGTGGAGGTGGTGACGTCCGCGTTCGAGAGCTGGCCGCTGCCCGCGGAGCCGTACGACACCGTGCTCGTCGTCACCGCGTTCCACTGGATCGACCCGGCGGTGCGCGTGCCCAAGGCGGCCGACGCGCTGCGGACGGACGGGGCGCTCGCCGTGGTGCGCACCCAGCATGTGCGGGGCGGCACCGAGGAGTTCTTCGTGGAGGTCCAGCGCTGCTACGAGCGCTTCGATCCGGAGACGAAGCCCGGGACGCGGCCGCCCACCGCCGCCGAGGTCGGCAACGCGGACCACGCGGAGGAGGTGGCGCGCAGCGGCCGCTTCGGCCCGACGGTCTTCCGTCGTTACGAGCACGACGTCACGTACACCACCCCGCAGTACCTGGACGTGCTGCGCACGTACTCCGGGCACCGGGCGCTCCCGGAGCCCGCCCGGCGTGGGCTGCTGGACTCCATCGCGGAGCTGATCGACGGGCGGTACGGGGGCCGGGTGACGAAGCGCTACCTGATCGAGCTGGGGGTCTCGCGCAGGCGCTGACCGCTCACTCGCTCACGCCCGCGATCCCCCAGCCCCGGCGGGCGGCCTCGGCCAGGACTTCGCCCCAGTTGGTCAGGAGGCGGACGAAGGCGTCGAAGCTTCTGTACTGGGACGCTTCAGAGCGTTCCTCGTAGGGTGCGCGAAGCTCGTCGAGCCGGGGCCGTACGCGCTCCCAGGTCGCGAGCAGGTCCCGTACGCCTTGCGGGGACTGCGCGACCAGCAAACCGTAGCCCCCGGTGAAGAAGGCGTGGCCCTCGCCCGGCTCCTCGTCGTCGAAGTCCGGACCGTCCCAGATCAGCCCGCCGAGCAGCGCGTCCAGCTCCGCCCGCACGGCCGGGTCCACGTGGTCGCGGGCCTTCTCCCACGCCTCCCCCGCCCAGAAGTGCGGCTTGTACGAGCCGAGGGTGCCCGGGAACTCGTACACACCGAACAGCGCGCTGTGCGGCCCGCGCGGCCACTCCCACCCGTCGTCGGTCCCGTCCCTGTCGTAGTCCCACAGCCCGGTTTCGTCGTCGTACCAGGCGTTGCGCAGCCGCTCCAGCCGCTCCGGAGGCGGGACTTCGGCCAGCCAGGACCAGTCGGCGATCAGTGTGTTGAGGTCGACGCCCATGGGGCGAGCCTATCGACCGCACGTACGAAGATGCCTTCCCTGTCGCCGGGGCTTACGGGACGTAGACGAGGCGCTCGTCGCTCCGGTGGTCGTTCCACGCCTCCCCGATCCCGGACGGCGCCACGGCGCGCGCCCGGACGTCGAGGGCGCCCTCGGTGACCGCCGAGGCCAGTTCCGGGAGTTCGGCGAGAAAGTCGCGGGCGGAGAGCGATCCGATGCCGCTGCCCACGATCTCCAGCCGGGCCTTGCACAGCGCCGCGGAGGGGATCGGTGCGCTCGGGCCCGCCATGGAGCCGATCTGCACCCAGGTGAGCGGGGCCGAGCGGTCGGCGCGCGCGGTGAGGAGGGGGAGCATGGCGCCCGCCGCGGGCTCGCCCCGGACGAAGTCGAGGACGACGTCGACGTCGGCCGCGGCGGCGATCTCTTCGAAGGTGAGCGCGCGGTCCGCGCCGAGAGCGGGCAGCTCGGCCAGCCGGCCGGCGTTCCGGCCGACGGCGAAGACCTCCGCCGCGCCGAACCGCTTGGCGATCTGGACGGCCATGCGTCCGGCGCTCCCGGTGGCGCCGAGCACGAGCACGCGCTGCCCGGCCCGGAAGTCGATGCGGCGGCGCAGCGCGACCCAGGAGGACATGCCCGGGTTCATCGCGGCGGCGATCCGGACCGGGTCCGCGCCGTCGGGAAGGACGATGCTCCGGCGTACGTGGGTTCCTTCGGCCCTGGACCGGGTGAGGTGGTGCAGGCCCGCCGCGAACACCTCCACGACCCTCTCGTGCTCGCCCCGGGCCACGGGTTCGGGGTGCTCGCGGTGGACGGGCGGGGTGCCCCGCGCCGTGATGCGATCCGTCGGCCTTCCTCGGCCTGGACAAGTCGACCCTGTCCGGCCTGATCTCCCGGGCCGAGGCGCCCGGCCGGGCGGACGGGCGCGCTGGACGGTTAGGGCCCCTTCACCCCCGCGCCGGACAGGCGTCGCAGGAGCAGGGCCGCGCCCGCGGCGGTGGCGAGTTCACCTGCGGACAGCGCTGCCCAGACTCCGTTCGCGCCGAGGCGGCCGAGGGTCGCGACGAGCGGGACCTTGATCAGGAGCAGGCTGCCGATGGAGATCAGGTAGGCGGGTGCCGGGCGCCCCAGGGACTGGGCGTACGCCGCCGCCAGCGGGGCGATCCCCGCGACGGTCAGGCCGATGGCGAGGACGCGCAGCGCCCGGCCGGCGGTGCCGACGGTCTCGGGGTCGCTCAGGAACAGCCCGGTCAGGGGTCCGGCGAGCAGCGCGAGGGCGGCGGCGGTGAGGACTCCGTACAGCAGGGAGCCGAGCAGGGCGATGTCGCGGGCCCGCAGGGCGCGCCCGGGCAGGCCACGTCCCGTGTTGTAGCCGACGATGGGCTGGAGCCCCTGGCCGATGCCGGTGTGCGGCATCAGCACGAAGGTCTGCAGACGGGCGCAGACGGCGTACGCGGCGAGCGCGGTGGCCGATCCGGTCGCGGCGAGGGTGGAGTTGACCAGGACCGCGAGCAGGGTGACGCCGGTACCGGCGAGGAACGACGGCAGCCCCACCCCGAGCAGGGCGCGCAGCGTCGGGCCGTGCGGCAGCAGGTCCCGGGGGCCGATCCGGTACGGGCGACGCCGCCGGCCGAAGAAGAACCACAGGCTCATCGCGGCGGAGACGGCCTGCCCGCCCACGGTGCCGAGGGCCGCGCCCCGTACGCCCATGCCGAGCCCGAAGATCAGCAGCGGGTCGAGGGTGATCTGCACGGCGACCGGTACGAGCCACAGCAGCGTCGAGTACCCCATGCGGCCCTCGGCGCGTACCAGGCTGGAGAAGCCGGTCGAGACCAGCGCCCCGCAGAGCAGGACCACCGCGTACGGGTGGGCGAGGTCGCGCAGTTCACCGCGGGCGCCCAGGAGGGCAAGCAGCGGGTCGAGCAGGGCCAGCCCGATGACGGTGGTGGAGACGGCGCAGATCCAGAACAGGGTGAACGCGTTGCCCGCCGCCCGGGCGGCCGCCTTCCGGTCCCCCGCGCCCAGTGCGCGGGAGACGAGCGAGGCGCCGCCCGCGCCGACCGTGGTGGACACCGCGCCGAGCAACAGCAGCAGTGGGGCGACCAGGTTGACCGCGGCCATCGCGGTGTCGCCGACGCCGTGACCGACGAACCAGGCGTTGGTCAGCGCGTACACGCCGTACACGCCGACCGCGGCGGTGGTCTGGGCGCAGGAGCGCCACAGCAGCCGGCCGACGGGCTCGGTGCCGAGCCGGGTGGTGTGGTCGGACGCGGAGTCGGCGTGCGTGGTCGTCACCGGCGGGTGCGACCGAGCAGGGCCATGGCGTGGTCGAGCCGGGGGCGGGCCCAGTCGTACTGCTTGGTGTCGGTGTGGCCCCGGTACACGGTCTCGATGACCATGATCAGCATCAGGTGCAGGCAGTACAGCCGACGGCGCACCCGCTCGGTCCCGGTCAGTTCGCCGTGGCCGTATCCACGCAGGAAGGGAGCAGGGTCGCCGAAGTCGGACATCTGGGTGCCGGTGAAGCAGGCTTCGATCAGCGGGTCGCCGTAGAAGGCGCGTTCATGGTCGATGACGCAGACGATCCGGCCGTCGCGGACCATGACGTTGCTGTCCCACAGGTCCCACTCCACCAGACGGGGTTCGGTGACCTCGTCCAGGCTTCCGGCGTGGTCGGCCAGGGCCGCGCGGATGGTGTCGTAGTCCCACCCGATGTCGACCCCGCGCCGCTCGCCGTCGGCGAGGACGTCCTCGACCATCCCGGTGAACACCCGCCGCCAGCTCTCGTCACCCGGCCCGGCCAGCGGCCCGAATGCCTTGCCCCGGACCGAGTTGATCTCCCGGTTGAACGCGCCGAGCTGTTCCATGTACGCGTCGCGCTGAGCGGCGGTGAGGGTTCCGCCGACGATGCCGAGGTTGTCGGCGTCCACGAACGGCATGAAGAAGTAGTCGGCGTCGCACAGTTCGCCGGTCCGGTCGGCGAAGTCCACGGCGGGGACCGGCACGGAGGTGTGCGCACGCAGCAGGTCCAGCGTGGCCAGCTCGATCGACATCGCCCCGCGCTCGTAGGTCATCACCTCCACCCCCGGCGGCGGCGCGATCTTCAGAACGACCTCGGCCCCGTCGCGCAGCCGTATGCGATAGGCGACGTTGAACCACCCGTGCCCCAGCTCGCTCGCCCACCCGTCCCCGGCGGGCACCCGCCCGGCCCCGTAGGCGCGTTCGACCATGGCGCGGAGCGCGTCGGACGGCTGCCTGTTCTTGGTGATGCTCTCCACGCCCTGTCCCTTCGACCGTGCCCGGCCCGCCCCCGTCCGGGCCGGGCGGGGCCCCGGGGCAATTCCTTACCATGTGGTCGGTAACTTCTCCAGAGGGCGGCGGGGCCGGAGAATCACTTCGCTGCCGATCGGGGTGAATCCGCAGGCCAGAAAGGCACGGAGTGAGCGGGCGTTGCCCGGGGACACGGCGGCGAAGAGCGGTGCGCCCGCCGGAACGAGCGTGAGGGCGTCCGCGAGGAGGCCGCGTCCGTCGCCGTGGCTGCCGAGGTGGGGGGCATGCAGTTCGATGCTCAGTTCACGCCGTCCGGCGAGGCCGTCCGCCAGCGTGATGAGCCCCCGCTCGTCGCCGTAGACCTTGATGCCGGTCCTCAGCTCGCGGGCGTGCAGGACGCGCGGGTGATCGTGCGCCTCGTCCCCGAGTTCGGCCAGTCGTGGCGTTCCGCCAGTGCCACGGGTCGTCAGGGTGGCGTCGGTGACACCGATCGTCCCCTCGGGGCCGGCGAGGTGGCGAAGGAAGTCGGGGGCCAGGGAGGCGCCGAAGCCGTCGGGCCGACGGGCCTGCACGTCTGCGGCGTCCAGGGCGGTGGCGATCACCGCGTGGCCGGTGAAGGCGACGGAGGCCTCCAGGCCACCGGACAGCGGTGGCAGCACCGTCACACCGCCGTCGCAGGGCGGGAAACGACCGTGGGCGGCGTCGGTGAAGTAGGACAGGAGCGGGTGCGGCTCAGTCACGGGTGGCCACTCGGGTGGCGAGGAAGTTCAGCAGAGCGGCGTTGACGCGCTCGGGCTGCTCGGCACCGGGCAGGTGGCCGGCCTTGTCGATGACGGCCATCGTCGCGTCGGGCACGAGGTCGCGGATCGCCTCGGCGTCCGCGACCGGGGTGTACGCGTCGTCCGCGCCGACGACGATCAGGACCGGCTTCCGGACCGCCGCCAGTGTGTCCCGGTAGTCGGGGCGCTCGGCCCGCCCGCGCAGGGCTGCCGCCGCGCCGTGGGGGTCCGTGGCGCGCATCATGCCCAGGACGCGCTCGGCGACCTCGGGCATCGCGGTGACGTTGTACGCGGCGAGCATCTTGTCGATCACCTCGCTCGCGTACCCGTCCATCCCCTCGGCGAGAAGCCGGTCGGCCAGGCGGTTGCGGAACGCCTTGCCCTCCTCGGTCTCGGCGGGGGCAGAGGTGTCGGACAGGACCAGGGCCTGCACCCGCCGCGGGTGGAGACGCTGGAACTCCATGGTGATCTGACCGCCCATCGAGACGCCGCCGACCACGGCCCGCTCGATACCCAGGTGGTCGAGGAGCGCGGCGAGGTCGTCGGCGAAGTCGGAGAGCAGAACCCTTCCCCGGGTGACGCCGCTGTGCCCGTAACCACGCAGATCAGGGGTGACGACCCGGTATCCGGCCCCGGACAGCGCCTCGGCCTGGGGTGCCCACAGGGTGCGGTTGAACGGATGACCGTGAATCAGGAGGACCGGCAGACCGGTGGAGGGCCCGAGGTCGTCGTAGTGGATCGTGGCGCCGCGCAGCACTGTCGCGTTCATGCGGGCACCCTAGCCGGGTGATCGACGGGGATGCGGACGCGTTCTGCCTGCTGAGCCTGTCTTGTCGTCAGCCCCATGTCGGCGACGGCCAGTTCGACACAGCGGGGCGTTGCGCTACGGATCGATCCGTCCGGTCAGCCGCCAGTCGAGGTACGTGGCCAGGCTGGGGGCCACCCAGGTGCGGCTGTCGTTCTCGTGGTTCCAGACGAAAACGTCGGGTCGGTCGATCGTGGAGAGGAGAGCGAACAGGTCGCCGTTGCCCGCGTCCGCGAAGAAGAGGAGTGGGGTGAAGGGCATGTAGAGAGCGGGGAACCCGGGGTCCTCGCGAAGGCCCTGATTCGTGGCGGCCATGTTCTCGGCCGACCAGATGAGGCCGTCTCCGTACTCGTCCTCGATCCCGTCGGTCTCCCGCAGAAGAGCGACCAGGTCCTTGGGCAGCGGATGACCGAGAACCGTGGCGCAGCGGGCCAACGACGACTCCGAAGCGGGAGGCCGGAAAACGGCCGTACGAGACAGGGCCGTGACGGCTTCGGTCCACACCGCTGATACGCCTTCCATGGGCTCAATGCCACCACGAGACGACGGTGAGTCGCCGTTCGGCTGCCCGTTGGTAGAAGGCGCGGAGTGCCTCGAAGTGGCCGGCGAGGTACGGGCGGGGGTCGCCGGTGACGTTCATGCCCAGGACGGTTGCCGCTTCTTGGGCGTCCGCCGGAAGCGCCGCGATGGCAGCATCCCAGTCGATCGCGGCGAGTGCCGTGGCGATCTCCGCCACCGCGGCGGGGGCGACGGCTGCGGGCGGAGGACCGAAGGAGCCCACGGCGTCCTCGTGGTCGAGGTAGGAGACGTCGGGCAGCGTGTCGCCGCGGGTGGACCGTTCAAGTGCCGCAACTGCCGCGTCTCCGGCCTCTGCCAGCTGAAGGAGTTGGCGGAGAGGCCCGGGCGACCAGTCGAGATCGATCCAGTCGGCCCTCGGCGGGTCCCACTGGGGGTTGGCGTCCGGAGAGACCTCCGCTGCCTGACGGCAGAGATCCAAATGCTCCGTCGTCACCCGTGCGAGCTGCTGCGTCACTGCCATGGCGGCAAGTGTTCCGGACGAGCTTCGCCGCTCACCAGCCGAGCGACCGCTTCGGCATCGTACGAACGGGGCGCCTGCGCGCGGGCTGCCTCGATGAGCCGCCAGAACCGGTGCTTGTCCATGGGGTAGAGCCTGCCACCCGGTTCTGACATCGGGCCGCCTGCCGTCAGCCCCGGTCCACCCACCCCGGCACCCAACTCCCCGCCGCCCCCCACTCCCCCGCCGCCCCCAGGTACGTCCGGAGCGTCCCCAGCCCCGGGTGCGGGTTGTCTCGGTGCCAGAGGAGGGAGTGGGGGTAGACCGGGGTCGGGTCGGTGAGGGGGATGCGGCGCAGGTCGTGGGTGTCGGGCCAGATGAGGCGGGAGTGCGCGCCCATGAACGTGGCCAGGGACGGGGTGTCCGCGATGGTGTCGAGCAGGACGTCCGAGCCGAAGTTCGGGCCCGTCGCCTCGATCGTGAGCGCGAATTCCGCGACCAGGTCGGCATAGTAGGCGCCCCACTCCGTGCCGGGGGCGATGCCGGGCATCCAGATGCGGTGACCGACCAGGTCGGCGAGGGTCACCGAGGGGGCGTCGGCCAGGGGGTGGGCGGGGCCGGTGAGGAGCTGGAGGGGTTCGTCCAGGACGCGGGCGGACTCGATGGCGTCGGGCAGGGGGTGGCCGGGGGCGGTCACCGCGCGGAACGTCGCATCGAGTTCGCCGGAGCGGAGCGCGGCGACGGCCGTGTCCATGCTGACCAGCATCATCACGTCGAGGGCGATCCCGGGGTACGCACCGTGGAAGGCGCGCATCAGGCTCGACTGCGCGGTGCGGGACGCGATCACATCGACGCGGAGCGGGCGGCTGCCGGGGCGTACGGACGCGCTCGCGCGCTCGGCCGCGCGCAGCAGTTCGCGTGCGTGGGGCAGGAACGCCCGGCCGTCGATGGTGAGCTCGGCACCACGCGGGGCGCGGGTGAACAGCCGGACGCCGAGGGCCGCCTCCAGCGCGGCGATCCGCTTCGAGACGGCCTGCTGGGTGACTGACAGGTCCGCCGCGGCCTTCTGGAACCCGCCCGCTTCCGTGACGGCGACGAAGGTGCGTACTGCTTGGAGGTCCACGAGGAGAGAGCGTACTGATCAGGAGCTTGACCCTGACATCGTGTGAGGCCCTGCACTGGAGTCGTGATGTTGACCATCGGAGAATTCGCCAGATACGGCCAGGTGTCGATCCGCATGCTGCGGCACTACGACACCCTCGGCCTGCTGCACCCGCAGCGCACCGACCCGGCCAGCGGCTACCGCTACTACGGTGCCGGCCAGCTCGCCCGCCTCAACCGCATCGTCGCGCTCAAGGAACTCGGCTTCACCCTGGAACAGGTCGGCACCATCGTCGACGAGCAGGTGAACGCCGATGAGCTGCGCGGCATGCTCCGTCTGCGCCAGGCGGAGCTGGAGACGGAGAGGGCGGCCGCGCAGGCACGGCTGGGCCAGGTGGAGGCGAGGCTCCGGACGATCGAGAGTGAGGGACGTATGCCCGCGAACGACGTGGTGATCAAGAGCCTGCCCGGCCAGTGGGTGGCGGAGCTGTCGGCGACCGCCCAGAGCTGGGAGCCCGCGCACATCGGGCCCGTGATCGGTCCGCTCTTCGACCGGCTGTGCCGGCTGACGGACGCCGCATCGGTGCGGCCGGCCGGTCCGGGTGTCGCCTATTACGAGGACGCCCCCGAGGGCGGCGGCGCGATCACGGTGCACGCCGCCCTGCCGGTCGACCCGGACGCGGTGCCCCGGGACCAGGAGTTCGCCGTCGTCCACCTGCCGGGAGTGGCCGAGGCGGCCACGATCGTGCACCGCGGGCCGATGGAGGGCGAGATGCTGGCCACCGAGCAGCTGCTGGTCCGCTGGATCGAGGACAACGACCGCCGTCAGGTGGGCTACGTCCGTGAGGTCTCGCTGTCCTGCCCGCCGGACGACCGCTCCCAGTGGGTCACGGAGCTCCAGGCGGTGCTGGACCGCTAGCGGAAGGCCGCCACCGATGCGGTTGATGCACAACCTGCGGTTGTGCACCAACCGGTCACTGGTTGTTTGACCTGGGGTTCTCGTGCGCGGTTAGCTCTCGTCCGTCACTTTTCGGTTGTCCGGGTGAGGTGTGGGTGGGAAGGAAAGCGCTGGGCCGGCCGTTCGGCCGGCTGTGGGCCGCTTACGCGGTGAGCGCGTACGGGTCGGGGCTCGGGTTCGGAGCGCTGCCGCTGCTCGCCGTGCTCGTGCTGGACGCCGGGCCCGCCCAGGTGTCCGCGCTGTCGGCGGTCGGGCCCGCCGTGGGGGCGCTGATCGCGGTGCCGCTCGCGCCCTGGGTGGAGTTCCGGCGCAAGCGGCCCGTCATGATCGGGATGGACCTGGTCCGGTTCGCGGCCATGGCGTCGATCCCGGTCGCTTACGCCTTCGGGCTGCTCGGGTTCGTCCAGCTGCTGGTGGTGTCGGCGGTGATCGCCGCGGCGAAGATCGCGTTCGGCGCGGCGAGCGGCGCGTACCTGAAGGCGCTCGTCCGCCGGGAGGACCTGCTCGTCGCCAACGCGCGGTTCGAGTCCACGAACTGGAGCTCCATCGCGGTCGGCCCACCCCTCGGCGGCGCGGCGATCGGGGTCTTCGGGCCGGTCACGACGGTGGTGGCCGACGCGCTCAGCTATCTGCTCTCCGCGCTCGGCATCACGGCGATCCGGGGCCGGGAAGAGACGCCGGGAACGGCGGACAGGACTCCGCTGCGGGCGGGCGCACTGCTCGCCGGGTGGCGGCACATCTTCGGCCACCCCGTGCTGCGCGCGCTCTACCTCAACCAAGTCCTCGTCGGCGGCCTCATCATGGCCACCGAACCGCTGCTGGCCGTGCTCCTGCTGCGCCGGCTCGGGTTTCCGCCCTGGCAGTACGGTCTCGCCTTCGCCGCTCCGTGTCTCGGCGGGCTCATCGGCTCGCGGCTGGCCCGCCGGGTCGTCGCCCGCCACGGCCGCGACCGCGTCTTCCGGACCGTGGGCACCCTGCGCGCGGTGTGGCTGATCGGGCTCGTATTCGTACGGCCGGGTGTCGTCGGGCTCGTCACGGTGATGGCGGTCGAGCTGGCCATCATCGTCAACATGAGCCTGTACGGGCCGGTGCTCTCCACGTACCGGCTGGAACACACGCCCCAGCACCTCGTCGCCCGGATGCTCACCGCCTGGTCGATCGGGCAGCAGGCGTCCATCGCCGTGCTCACCGCGCTCGCCGGGCTGCTCGCCGACGCCACCGGGCCGCGCACGGGCCTCGCGGTGGCGGGGGTGCTCATCCTGGGTACCCCGCTGCTGCTCCCCCGGCGGGAGCGGGTACCCCGGGCGGCCCTCGATCTCAACCGAACTTGATCTCAAGCAGACCTGATCTCGACCGGGCTTGATCTCAAGCGGACTTGAGGTTGCAGGATTCCTGGCATGGATACCGAAACCGGAACACGCGCACACGCCGCCGACCTCGAAGCGATCCGCGCGGTCGTCGCCACCGTCGAGCGCTCCCAGCAGAGCAAGGACCCCGACGCGTTCCTGGCCCTCTTCCGGCCCGACGCGGTCTGGACGACGGCCCACGGCAAGGTCCTCATCGGCCTCGACGCGATCTCCGCGTTCACCCGGACCGTGCTGCCCGCCGCCGACTGGGCCGGGCAGGTCACCTACGAGGTGGCGCACGTCCTCTTCATCCGCCCGGACGTCGCGGCGGTCAAGATCCGGCAGCGCTACCTGGCGCCGGAGGAGGAGAGCGAGGGCGCTCCGCTGTACGTGATGAGCCGGGGCGATGACGGACGGTGGCTGCTGACCGCCGGTCAGAACACGGAGGTGGTGGCGGGCTGACCGCATCGGCTCCCGTCAGCCGGTCAGCGCCTTTTCGAGGAGCGTGAACGACTTCGGCGTACCGCCCGGCTGCGGTTTACCCTCCTTGCGGCCGACCACGCGGTAGCCGGCGCCGAGGTAGTACGCGGTCAGGGGCTCGTTGCCCGCCAGGCAGTCCAGGCGCACCAGCGCCCGGCCCGCCTCGCCCACGCGGCGTTCGGCGGCGCGCAGGAGCCGGCGTCCCGTGCCGGGCGGGACGCCGCCGCGGTCCACCATCAGCCGGTGCACGTAACCGGCCGGTGCCGGCTGCGGGCCCCAGGCGTCCTCGTCCTGCCACCACAGCTCCCAGGCGCCGACGGCCCGGCCCCCGGACTCCGCGAGCCACACCTCGCCGGTCTCCATGATCCGGCGGAAGTGGTCCTCGCCGAGTTCGCCGGGCTGCCACTGGCCGGTGACGCCTTGGGCGAGCATCCAACGGGCCGCGTCGTCGCGCAGCCGTACGAGCGAGGCGAGGTCGTCGCCGTCGGCGAGGCGGAAGCGCAGGTCGGTCGGGCCCAGGTCCTTCATGTCCCGATCTTCGCACGCGTGTACGGGCGCGGGAGGCGGCGTCCTCCCCGCGCCCGTGCCGGGCCCTACGACGCCTTCGGCGAGATGACCGAGAACGGCCCGCCCTGGGGGTCGGCCAGGACCGCCATGCGGCCGGCGACCATGTCGAAGGCGGGGGCCAGGACCGTGGCGCCGGCGCGGACGGCGGCCGCCTGGATGTCGTCCACGCTGTCCACCGCGAAGTACGGCTGCCAGTGCGGCGTGACGTTCGGCGGGAGCTTGCTCATATCCATCATGCCGCCCACCGCCCGCCCGTCGACCTGGAACTCGACGTAGCCGTCGGCGCCCTCCATCTCGGAGGGGGTCGTCGTCACCGGCAGGGCGGCGGAGTAGAACGCGGAGGCCGCGTCCGGGTCGGGGGTGGTCAGCTCGCTCCAGATCAGCGCGCCGTGCTCGTTGACGATGCCCGCACCGCCGAAGGTGCCGGGCTGCCACAGGCCGAAGACGGCGCCCGCCGGGTCGGCGATCACGGCCATGCGGCCGAGGTCCATGACGTCCATCGGGGGGACGACGACCGCGCCGCCGGCATCGGTGACGGACGTGAGCGTGGCGTCGATGGCGTCGGTCGACAGATACGTCGTCCACGCCGTCGGCGGCATCGGGTCCGGCACCGAGCCGTCCGGGTTCATCGCCTTCATGATCCCGGCGACGGGCTTGCCCTTGAGCGTGCAGACGGAGTAGCCGCCCTGCTCCGGCGGGCCCACCTCGCCCTGCCAGCCGAAGAGGTCGCAGTAGAAGTCGATGGCCGCCTGCTGGTCGGGGACCATCAAGTCGATCCAGCAGGGGGTGCCGGGCCGGTAGGGATCGTTCATTTCGGGCACGGGTGCCTCCGGGAGGCTGCTCGGGGGTGGACGGGCCGTCCTTACCCGGACCCCGCGCGAGCGGAATCGGGCCGGTCGGGTGATTCGCGCCCGGCCCCCGGGCGTCAGCCCGCGATCCCCGGCACGACCAGGCCCGATTCGTACGCGATGACCACCGCGTGGGTCCGGTTCTGCGCGCCGAGCTTGGTCAGCACGTTGCCCACATGCGTCTTCACCGTCCCCGGGCTCACCCGGCACAGCCCGGCGATCTCCGGGTTGGACAGGCCGGAGACACCGCCGAGGAACGGACCGGCCACGGCCGCCATGGTCCTGGGCATCGCCGGGCTCCTCGCCGCCCCCGTCCTCATCGGCGGTCTCCTCGCCGTGGCCGGCCTGATCCTGGGCCTCGCCGCGCTGATGACGGCCGGGCGGACCGGTGTCGGCCGGGGCAAGGCCGTCACCGCACTGGTGACCTCCTCGCTGGCGATCGTGGTGGCCGCCCTGGCCGTCATCCTCCTCCTCTGGTACGCGAACCGGACACAGGAGTGCTACCGGCCCGACAGCCTGCACCAGTACGCGCAGTGCGTCCGCCTGCACCTCGACGCGAACTGACGCGGGAACGGACCTCACCGTGCGCACCAGAAACGCCCCCGCACTCCGTCTGCTCGTGGCGGCCTCCCTCCTGATCCCGACGGCGGCGGGCTGCGCCGCCGTCGGAGCCGCCCGGTGACGCCTTGAAGCCGTACACGCACCAGGAACTCCGGTGGAAACCCTGCGACACCGGAAGGCCCGGCGCGCTCCGGTGCACGACGCTCAAGGTGCCGCTGGATGACGCCGAACCCGGCGGCAGGACGATCGGCATCGCCGTCTCCCGGCTCCGGGCGGGCCAGGGGCGCCGGGTCTCGACCTGCCCGCCGATCCGCTCCTGAAGCTCCCCGCGCAGGTGAAGCGGCGGTACGACCTCATCGGCTCGACCCGCGGGGCACCGGGCGCAGCGCCCCCGTGCACTGCGGTCTGACCGCCGAGGAGCAGGCCGACCACCCGTAGAGGGCCGCGACGTTCGCGAAGGACGTGGCCCGGGCCCGTACGGTCGCCGGGAAGTGCCTGGGGCCGCCGCCGGTGACGAACTGGCGCAGCTCACCACCCGTAACAGCGCCCGGGACATGGACGTCATCCGGGCCGCGCTGGGCGAGAGGCGGATCTCCTATCTGGGCATCTCGTACGGCACCTACCTCGGGGCCGTCTACATGCAGCTGTTCCCCGGGCGGCGGTTCCTGCGCGGACGGGGTGGCCACGGCGTACCTGACCACGGGGCGGATGCCGGCGAAGGACCTGGACTGCGAGAACTAGTACCAGGGCCGTTCGTCCGGCGTGGGCAGCGGGCGGAGGGCCGGCCAGTTGTGCAGCAGGCGGGTGGCCAGGGCGGAGGCGAGACGGCCGAGGGCGTGCAGGTGGTCGTGGTCGCGGGTCAGGTCGGCGACGACGCCCAGGCGGTGGACGAGGCGTTCGCGGGCGGAGACGTATCCCCACTCGAAGTCCTCGGTGGGCACCCGGGCGAGCTGGTCGGCCGTGCCCCGGTGCGCCCGTTCGACCAGCGCGTCGCCCTGGATCATCCAGCCCGCGCACGCGTCGGCGAGGTCGCCGGGAACGTCGCGGCCCGTGAGGTCACGCCAGGTGGACCGGTAGACGGCCTCCACCTCCGTGAGCGGCGCGGCGGTGACCGACATGGCGCACCAGCAGGTGGGGAAGCCGATGCGGAAGTACGCGAGCTCGACCAGGCCGTTGCCGAGCGCGGCCCGCTCGAAGTCCACGAAGCGGACGCCGTCCGGGGTGCGCAGGTCGTTGCCGGGGCACGGATCGCCGTGCAGCAGGGCGTGGTGCCCGGTGGGGTCGAGCCGCGCCAGGAGCCCGGCGAGTTCGTCCGGGACGGCGGCCGGTACGGGCACGTCGAGCGCCCGGGCCAGGGCGAGGAAGGACTCCGCGTCGGCGGCCGTGGGCCCCGACCAGGCAGGGAGCGCGCCCGCGTCGGCGGGCCCGGTCAGGGCGTGCAGCCGGGCGAGCGCGTCGGCGTACGCCGGCATCCAGTCCTCGGTCCGGCCGAGGTCGTCCACGTGCTCCAGCAGCATGACCCGCGCGCCCGGGTCCGTGGCGAGCAGCGCGGGGGCCACGGAGCCGCGCCCCGCCAGCCGCAGCCCGCCGACCTCCCGGGCGAACCGCGCGTCCGCGTCGGCGGTGACGTCCCCGTCGCCGGTGATCTGCTTGACGATCACGACCCGCCCGTCCCCCGCCCGCACCCGCCACACCCGCGACCGGGGACTGCTGTCCAGAGGCTCGGCCTGCGCGGGGATGCCGCCCAGGGCGGAGAGCAGGGGGGCGGTCAGCGGGAGGGACTTCGGCATGGGGAGGAGCGTAACCGCCGCGAGGGCGGGGCCTCCGACGACGGCGTCGTTCTTCTCCGTATCCGGCGGCCCCGCATGCGGGCGAGGGGCCTGGTCGCCGCGCAGACTGGAGGTTTCCCAGGACCATGTCGAGGGCGGCGGAATCATGACGAACGAACCCGTGGCGGAGCTTCATCCCGACTACAGCAGTGCCGGGGCGACGGCGACCTCGTGGAGTGAGGTGGTGGCCGTTCTCGAAGGGGCCGAGATGTTCTGGCTCTCGACGGTCCGGCCGGACGGGCGGCCGCATGTGACGCCGTTGCCGGCGGTGTGGCTCGACGGGGCGCTGCACTTCTCGACGGGGCTCGATGAGCAGAAGGGCCGCAACCTCACCCGTAATCCGAACTGCGCCCTGACGACCGGCAACAACGCGTACGGGCGGGGGCTCGACGTCGTGGTCGAGGGGCCCGCGCTGCGCGTCTCCGAGCGCGGGACGCTGGAGCGGCTCGCGGAGCTGTGGATGGCGAAGATCGGGTGGCCGTACGACGCGGTGGAGGGCGGCTTCCGGCACCGGCCGGAGGGGCCTCAGCCGGAGACCTCCGGGGAGCCGGGCGCGGTCGTCCCGGTGTTCGCGGTCCGACCGGCGAAGGTCCTCGCGTTCGGCCGGGGCGAGACGTTCAGCCAGACCCGCTTCCGGCCGTGACGCCCTGGGGCTGGACCCAGGTGATGTCCGGGCGGATCTGCGGCAGTCCCCAGCACTCCAGCGCGCCGCCCGCCAGGTCGGTGAGGAACTGCACCGCTCCCCCGGTGTAGTGCCACCAGGCGCCGTTGCGCGAGGCGACCGTCACCGTCCAGGCCGACGGGCCGGACGGGTCGGTGGACCAGAGGAAGTAGTCGCCCTGGTAGGAGGACGACCAGGGCAGCAGGCCGCCGGGGGCGGGGTACGGGTGCAGGGGGACGGACAGGTCGGCGTCCTCGCACCACTCGGCCAGGGTCGCCAGGTCGTCGGTGTCCTCCGCCCAGGCCGCTTCCCCGCCCGGGGCCGGGCCGCCCACGAGCAGGAAGTCGCTCAGCACGAACGTGGGATAGCGGTCACGCAGGAGCTTGTAGTCGGCGGGCAGGGCCGTTCCCAAGGCTTCTTCCAGGCGGGCCCAGTCGACGCCCGGCGGGACCGGCAGGCGGTGCGCCGCGAGAGCGGGCAGCACGCGTTCGAGTTCCGCGACCGCCTCGGCCGGGTCGGTGAGGCGGCGGGCCGGGGCCTGCGTGCCGACGAGATCATCCACCCGCGCAGACTGCCACAATTGCGCCCCGCCGCCACCGGTGCCCCCGTACTCTGGACCACGGCACTTGACCTTCCTGTTGCATTCCCTTTGCGCAGAGGAGAGTTGACTTGAGCAAGCACCGCCGCACCGGCAGAAGCTGAAGGGTCAGGCAATGGAGATCGCACAAACGCTCGCGCTCATCGCGGCCACCGTGACGACGGGGCTGATCAGCGGGCTGTTCTACGGCTTCGCCATCTCCGTGATGCCGGCGTTGCGCGGGACGGGGGACCGTACGTTCATCGATGTGATGCAGCGGGTCAACGTGGCCATCCTCAACGGGTGGTTCGTGCTCGGCTACATCGGGGCCCTGGTGTTCACGGGGCTCGCGGTCGGGCTGCAGTTCGGTGGCGGGGACCGGGACGCCGTGGTGCCGACCGTCGCGGCGCTCGTCTGCTACATCGCGTCGATGGGGGTCACCAGCCGCCTGAACATCCCGCTGAACAACGCGCTGGACGCGGCGGGCCCGGTGGACGGGATCGCCCGGCCCGAGGCGGTGCGGGCGGCGTTCGAAGGGGCCTGGGCGCGGGGGAACGTGCTGCGGACGCTGCTGTGCATCGCCGCCACGGGGCTGCTGTGCTGGGCCCTCGTCCTCAACGGCGGCAGCTGAACGCGCGGGAGGGCGGGTACGGGGCCCGTGCCCGTACCCGCCCTCCCCGGAGCGTCGGCTCAGCGGCCGACGGACAGCAGCGCCTCCGCGCGGCCGTGCAGCTTGGCGGCGTACGCCGCGCAGCCGAGGGCCGCCGTGTTGAGGAGCGTACGGAAGATGTTGACGGTCTCCCAGGTGCCCTTGAACTTGTCGACGAGCGAGAAGTCGTGGATCTTGGCCGGGTTGCCGAGGTCGGCGAGCTGGTTGTTGAGCGGGATCTCGACGCCCATCGTCAGCATCAGGACGACGAGGTAGAGCACGGCGGCGAGACCGGCCCACAGGGCGATGGTCTTGCGTCCCCGGCGGAACTCCAGGAACGCGGCGAGGCCCGCGGCGACGATGGCCCCCATGAAGATGAGCGCGAACAGGCCGTTGCCGTCGATCATCGCGTTGAACTGCTGCATCGCGGTCACGTAGGTGCGGTCGTCGGTCTTCGCGAGGCCGGGCATGACGGAGACGTCGTAGGCGAAGAACAGGCCGGCCATGAGCCCGAGCGTGATCACCGAGATCATGTGCAGCCAGCCCGCGGCCTTGTTCGGGCGGTCCTCCCGCGGCGGCACGGGCGCGGCGGGCTGTCCCCACGGCTGCTGGTACGGCGCCTGCGCGCCGGTGGGGCCCTGCTGCTGCGGGTACTGATTGGGTGTCATCGGTACGTCCTCGCTCTTGTCCGGTTCGTAAGTAGGGTGCCGAGGCGCGCTGTTGACGAGGATAGAGGTGCTTTTGCTCCCGCCGCGGGCGCGGAGGCCGCCCTGGACAGGATCACGAGCGTTCCTCCAGCGAACGTCGAGCGACACTCGAACGGGCGTGCCGGGGTGCGACGGATCAGCGGATGCGCATCTGCGCCATCATGCCCATCGCGGAGTGGTCGAGCAGGTGGCAGTGGTAGACGTAGGTGCCCCGGTAGGAGTCGAAGGTCGCCTGGAGCTTGACCGTCTCGCCGGGCAGCAGGCACACGGTGTCCTTCAGGCCCGCCTCCGCCCCGGTCGGCGACTTCCCATTCCGCTCCAGGACGCGGAATTGCACCAGGTGCATGTGGAAGTTGTGCGGCACGTCGGTGTTGGTGTTGGTGACGGTCCAGACCTCGCTGGCGCCGTACGGGATCTCGGTGTCGATGCGCGCCGGATCGTAGACGCGGCCGTTGATGGTGCCCTGCGGTTCACCGCCGACGACGGCGACGTTCAGGTCGAAGGAGCGCCGACCGGTGACCGGCGGCAGCGGCGGCAGTGTACGCAGGACGGGCGGCACCCGGCTCGGGTCGGGTGCCTTGCGCACCACGTCGAAGCGCATGACCTTGCCCGTCCGGTCCGGATCGCCGGGGCCGAGGGTGTTCTCCAGGACCAGCCGGGTGCCGACCGGGTAGCGGGAGAAGTCGATGACGATGTCCGCGCGCTCGGCCGGTGACAGGAGCAGCGAGTCGGTGGTGAAGGGGCGCGGCAGCAGGCCCCCGTCGGAGCCGATCTGCGTGAAGGACGAGCCGTCGGCCAGCCGCAGCGCGAAGAACCGCAGGTTGGACGAGTTCAGCAGCCGGAAGCGGTACTTGCGGGCGGCGACCTGGAGG
The DNA here is from genome assembly GCF_036346615.1 of Streptomyces sp. NBC_00523. NCBI lineage: Bacteria > Bacillati > Actinomycetota > Actinomycetes > Kitasatosporales > Streptomycetaceae > Streptomyces > Streptomyces sp. NBC_00523. The sequence goes on from NZ_CP107837.1 coordinate 211,905, forward strand.
TACGGGTACGGCTTGCCGTTCGCGAGGATCGTGGAGCGACCCTCCGCGTCGTCCAGGATGTACAGCAGCTGCCCGTCGTCGCCGAAGTGGGCGTCGCGCAGCGCCACGGTGACGTCGTAGCGCCCGGCCGGCAGCGGCAGCGCCTCCTCCACGTCGTCGGTGAGCAGATAGCTGCCCGACAGGCCCCGGTAGCAGTTCTCGGACTCCGAGTGGTGGGCGTGGTCGTGGTACCAGAGCGAGGCGTGCGGCTGCTGGTTCGGGTACGTGTAGGTGCGGCTCGTCCCGGAGGCGAAGGTGCTCATCGGGTCGCCGTCGCTGGCGACGGGCACCGAGGCGCCGTGCAGGTGCACCGAGGTGTCCACGCCCAGCTGGTTGTGCTGACGCATCACCACGGGGCGCCCGGAGCGGGCCCGGACGATGCCGCCGGGGAAGTGCCCGTCGTAGGTGAGGACGTCGGTGCTCAGGCCGGGCAGGATCTCGGCGCGGGTGCGGCGCATCGTGATGTCGTAGACATCGGCGCCGCCGCGCGTCGCGCCGGGAGTGAGCACCGGCAGCAGGGGCAACGGCACCTGGAACGGCTGGACGGCGGGTCCCACGGGGACGGCCCCGCCGGTCGCGGCGGCGTCCTCGCGCGGGGCGGCGCCCGCCGTCATCAGCGGGGTGAAGGCCGCGCCGGTGAACAGCCCGGCGCCGGTGACGCTCAGGGCGGTCATCAGAGTGCGTCTGGTCACCATCACGGAACTCCTGCTGCTTGATTCGGCGGACGCGCCGAATCAAGCAAGGACGGCTCGTACGCGTCTCGGGGGCTGCTAGGGCGGGCACCCAGAGGGCCGGTACGCGGCGAGTATCCCGTTTTCGCGCTGGAGAACACGTCCAGACCCGGCCCAGATCCGCCAGGGAACCGGTTGCGGTCGGCTTGCGCTCCGCTCCGTATACCTGAGCCGTCCACTGCCCCACGCCCCTGCCCACCTGCCCCCCACCGGAAGGCCGACCGTGGATCTTCGTTACTGGCTGCCGCGTGCCGTAGACGTGGCCGAACAATGGGGAGAGCGCTTCGGCCCGTACCGGGAGCACCCGTCGCACCTGGTCGGGGACGAGGAGTTCGGCGCCGCGTTCGCCGCGTTCTCGAAGCGGCTGGACGACAACTATCCGTTCTTCCATCCGAGCTACGCGGGGCAGATGGTCAAGCCGCCCCATCCCGCGGCGGTCGTCGGCTACGTCACCGCGATGCTGTTCAACCCGAACAACCACGCCGCCGAGGGCGGTCCGGCCACCACCGAGATGGAACGCGAGTGCGTGGAACTGCTCGCCGGGATGTTCGGCTTCCGGGGCTCGCACCTGGGCCATCTGACGACGAGCGGGACCATGGCCAACCTGGAGGCGCTGTACGTGGCGCGCCAGACGCATCCCGGGCGCGGCATCGCGTACAGCGCCGAATGCCACTACACGCACGCCCGCATGTGCGGGGTCCTCGGCGTCGAGGGTCACCGGGTGCCCGCCGACGGACTGGGCCGCATCGACCTGGACGCCCTGGAGAAGCTGCTCGCGGCCGGCCGGGTCGGCACCGTCGTGGTGACCACGGGGACGACGGGGCTGGGGGCGGTCGACCCGGTGCACGAGGTGGTGCCGCTGGCCCGGCGTTACGGCGTACGGGTGCACGTGGACGCCGCCTACGGCGGGTTCTACGCGCTCCTCGGGCGCTCGGACCGGCCCGAGGGCATCGACGTACGCCCGTGGCGGGCCATCGCGGACTGCGACTCGGTCGTGGTGGACCCGCACAAGCACGGCCTCCAGCCCTACGGGTGCGGGGCGGTGCTGTTCAACGACGACGCCGCCCGGAACCACCTCGCGCACGACTCGCCGTACACCTACTTCACCGAGGCCGCACTGCACCTGGGCGAGATCAGCCTGGAGTGCTCGCGGGCCGGGGCGGCGGCCGCCGCGCTCTGGCTGACGCTGCAACTGCTGCCGCTGACCCGGGACGGCTTCGGCGAGGTCCTGGCCGGCAGCCGCCGCGCGGCCGTCGGATGGGCGGAGCGCATCGAGGCGTCCGAGGAGCTGGAGACGTACCAGGCACCCCAGCTGGACATCGTCAGCTACTTCCCCGCGGCGCGGCCCCTGACGCTGTCCGCCGTCGACGCCGCGTCCGGCCGGCTGCTCACGGACGGCATGCACGCGGAACGGGACCCCGTGTTCCTCAGCGTGCTGCGGACCGACGCGGCGGACTTCGCGCGGCGCCGACCCGACGTGGTGGCCGACGCCGCCACGGCCCGGGTGATGCGCAGCGTCCTGATCAAACCGGAAGCCGAACTCCACCTGGACCAGCTGCACCACCGGGTGGCAGAGCTCGCCGTCACCGGGCGCGTCCGACCGCCGCGCCCAGCACACCCCTCATCGAACGGGAGGAGAACTTCGTGACCCACCTGTCCACGTTCCCGCCGCCGCCCCTGCCGACCGCACCCCGGCCGGCCCTGCGGCGCGCCCGACGCGACGAAACCGGCCCCCTCGCGGCGCTGCTGGCGGACGCGTTCCACGACGACCCGCTGACCCGCTGGATCACCCCGGACCCGGAGCGCAGGGCGCGGGTGCTGCCCGGCCTGTTCGAGGTGTTCCTCGACATGTCCTTCGCGTACGACGCGGTGACCTGCACCCCGGACCTGGACGCCGTGCTGCTGTGGACGCCGCCGGGCGCCCAGGCCGAACTGGAGGCGCGGGGCGAGGAGTTCGCCGAGCGCTTCGAGGACGTCCTCGGTGTCCGCGAGGCCGCCTCGCTGGCGCTGATCGCCGAGCTCCAGGCGTCCCGGCACCCGGCCCGGCCGCACTACTACGCGTCGTTCGGCGCGGTGCGCGGCGGCGCGCGGGGCCGGGGGCTGCTCGGCGCGCTCGTCGCCGAGGTGCTGCGGGAGGCCGACGCGGCGGGCTGCGCGGCCTACGCGGAGGCCAGTTCGCCCGGTGGCGAGGCGTCGGCGCGGGGCCAGGGCTTCGTGCGGCTGGGCGAGGACATCGTGCTGCCGGACGGCGGGCCGCGCCTCCGGCCGCTGTGGCGGGAGCCGCGATGAGGGGCGACAGCCGGCTGCAGATCTACACGCCGGGTCAGGTGGACCGCGGTCTCGTGCCGGCCGGACAGCTCGGGCCGCTGCGCGAGGTGCTGGAGTGGAGCCGGACCTTCCTGGTGTCGAGCCACCCCGAGCTGGGGCGCAGCGGCCCGGTGTGCCCGTACACCCAGCCCTCGCTGCGCGCCGGCCGGTTCCTGCTGGCCGTGCCCGCGCAGAGCACCCCGGCCGCGCTGCCCGGTGCGGTGGAGGCACTGCGCAGCTGGTACGAACGGCTGGCGGCGGAGCTCCCGGAGGACGAGCGGGAACTCCTCACCGTACTGATGGTGCTCCCCGACCTCGACCACGCGGACCCGGCGGACCTGGACCTGTTGCAGGCGGACGCCAAGGACGACTTCGTGGCCCAGGGGCTGATGATCGGCCAGTTCCATCCGCTGTGCGCCGAGCCGGGACTGTGGAACGAGGACTTCGCGCCGCTGCGCTCACCGGTGCCGCTGCTCGCGGTGCGCCGGCTGCTGGTCTTCGACCTGCCGTTCCTGGTCGGCGCGGACCGGCACATCGACCACTATCTGCGCCGGTTCGCCCCGGACATCCCGGCCCGGGTGCGCGACCAGCTGGTCAACCGCGTCGTTTCCTGACGGCGGGCAACGCGAAGGGGGCTCCGTGGCCGCGGAGCCCCCTTCGTCCGGTACGGAGACTCACGACGGATGGAGGGCCGCCCGGGTGGTGCCACGGCTGCTCTCCAGCGTACGCAGCCACTCGCCGGGGTCGCCGCTGCGCAGCAGGGCGGTGCCGACGAGGAGGCCCTTGTAGCCGGCGTCGAGCAGCCGGGCCGCCGTCTGCGGGCTGTCGATGGCGCTGGCGCTCACCGGGCAGGGGGTGCCGCTCGCACGCAGGGCGGGCAGCAGCTCGAAGCTGCGGGCCAGGTCGCCCCGGTCGCGCTCGCGGGTCTTGATGTCCTTGTTGTTGACGGCGATGACGCACTCGTCGGCGTGCGGCACGGACGCGATCTCGGCCTCGGTGGTGGCCTCGACGAACGGGGTCAGGCCCACGCTGAGCGCCGCGATGGTGAGCCCGCGCAGGGCGGAGGCCGACAGCAGTCCGGCGGTGAGCAGGACGGCCGAGGCGCCGAGCTCCCGCGCGGTCTCCAGCTGGTCCTTGCGGGTGATGAAGTCCTTCTGGAGCAGAGGGAGTTCGGTCAGCCGGGCGACATCGCGGAGCAGTTCGCGGGTGCCGCCGAACCAGCGTCCCGTGACGACCGAGATGCAGGGCGCCCCGGCCTTCTCGTAGGCGGTGACGATCTCTGCGGGGGTGTGCCCTGAGATGAGGTCGAAGCCGAACGCGTCGCGCCGCTTGACCTCCATCACCAGGGGCTGCGGGGCCGACAGCAGGGACTCGATGAAGGGAAGGCTCATGGCTGCTCCGTAGGCCGTGTGGTCGGGGTGTCCGTGGCGGAAGGAGTGCGGGGGGTGGGGTGGCCCGGCCCGGTGTCCCAGGCGTGGGCCAGTCCGGCCACCTCGATCGCGCCGAAGCGGCCGTCGTCGCCGCGGGCCGCGGTGTCGACGTCGATGCCGCGCAGCCGGGGGTGGCGCAGGACCCGTTCGTACGCGGACCGGTTGGTCCGGTCGAGTCCGCCGGCGAGCCAGAACGGCAGGGTGAACCGTTCGGCGAGCCGGAGGACGGTGTCCTCGTCCAGGCGCTGCCCCGTACTGCCGACGCGGCCGTCGGCGGTGGTGGCGTCGATGAGGAAGAGGTCGGTGCCGGCCCGCTCGTACGCCCCGATCAGGGGGCGTTCCGGGCAGGTGCCGTCCGCGACGTGCAGCACCTTGACGATGACGGCGTCGGGCAGTGCCGTGCGCAGGGCGCGGACGGTGGCGGGCGGCTGGTAGGCGTGGAGCTGGACGATGCGGATGCCGGTGCGGCGCAGGACGCCCGCGACCGCGTCCGGGTCACCGAGGAAGGTGACCAGGACGGGGTGCAGGGCGCCGGTGGCGCGGACGGCCGCCGCGAGGGCGGCCACCTCGTGCTCGGGCAGGTCCGCGGGGCCGCCGGGGACGCCGTGCCACAGGCCGACGAGTCCGGCCCCGGCGCCGGCCAGCACCCCGATGTCACGGGTGCTGGTGGCGCCGCAGACCTTGAGGGTGCGCGGTGGGGACAGGGTGGTCATCGGCCCAGGCCCAGCTTGGACGCGATGCGGTTGTACTGGATCTCGTTGCTGCCCGAGTAGATCGTGCCGCCCACGGCGTTGCGGACGTCGATCTCGAGCCCGTACTCGCTCATGTAGCCGTGGCCGCCGAAGACCTGGACGGCGGTGAGCGAGCCCGCGAGGTTGGCCTCGCTGGTGATCAGCTTGGCGATGGCCAGGTCCTCCGTGACGTCCTCGCCCTCCTCCAGGCGTTCGGCGGTGTCGTACAGCCATTTCCTGGCCGACTCCAGGCCGATCTTGGCGTCCACGATCTTGTTGGCCACGGACTGGTAGGAGCCGATCGTCTTGCCGAACGACCGGCGGGTGCGGGCGTACTGGACGCAGCGGTCGAACCGGTGCTGCATCTCCCCCACGTTCACGATGAACGAGAGCAGGATCTCCCGCTTCATCACGTAGTCGAGGACGATGAAGCCGCCGCCCACCCGGCCGAGGACCCGGTCGCGCGGGATGCGGCAGTCGTCGAAGTACAGCTCGCTCAGCGGAGAGGTGCGCAGGCCCATCTTCTTGACGGGCTTGCCGACGGTCAGGCCCGGGGTGTCCCGGTCCACGAGGAACGCGGTCACACCCAGGGCCCCGCCGTCGGGGTGGGTGCGCGCGTACACGACGAACACGTCGGCGACGGGTCCGTTGCTGACGAAGCACTTGCTTCCGTTCAGCACGAAGTCGTCGCCGTCGCGTTCGGCGCGCGTGGTCATCGCCATCGCGTCGCTGCCGGACTCCGACTCGGTGATCGCATGGGCGCCGATCGCCTCGCCGGAGCTGATCCGGGGGAGGTACCTGTCCTTCTGGGCGGGCGTGCCGAACCGCATGAGGGGGACGCCGGTGCTGGCGAGCGTGGTGGTGACGCAGAAGTTCAGACCCGCGTCACGGCAGTGCTCGCCGAGCCCTTCCAGGACGTACATGGTGGTGAGGAGGGACTGGCCCAGGCCGCCGTGCTCCTCGGCGAAGGGCAGGGCGAGGATGCCGGACCGGCGCACCAGTTTCCACTTCTCCCAGGAGAACTCCGCTCGTTCGTCCTGGGCGATGTGGTCGGCGCTGAGTGCCTCGCCCCACCGGGCCAGGCCGGCCCGCAGGTCGGCCTGGTCGGTGTTCCAGCGGATCACTGGGACCCCTTTCAGAGGTGCGGGTGCCGTGTGGATCAGTAGGCGGAGGAGGTGTGCGCGTCGAGGCTGTGCACCTCATCGCCCTGGAGCGCCGGGGTGAAGACGCAGACCAGCCTCAGGTCCTCGTGCGGGGAGGCGACGAGGTAATGCGCGTCGTGCTCGTCGAGGGAGTACAGGCGGCCCGGCGTGATGGGGTGCACGGTGCCGTCGAGCTCGACCACCTCGCCGGAGCCCTCGATGCAGTAGCAGGACTCCAGGTGGTTGCGGTACTCCAGGCGGGACTTGGTGCCGGCTCTCACCGTGGTGTCGGTGATCGAGTAGCCGACGCCGTCGGACTCGGTGAGGAAACGACGGCTGAGCCCGTTGCCCCAGTCGACGCTCTTGACGGTCTCCAGGTCACGGATGATCATGGTCAACTCCTTGTTCGGATAGGGGTATTGGCCTTACTGGTCTCGTCCGGTCCGGGCTGGAGCGACCGGACGAAGTCGCGCAGTGCCGTGGTGACGGAGCCCTCCTCATCGAGGGCCTGCTCCACGCGCGCCACGCCCGCGGAGCCGACGATCGCTGCGTCGGCGCCGCTCGCGGCGACCGCCGCGACGTGGCTGCGCGTACTGACCCCGAAGCCGACGGCGATCGGGGAGTTCGTGTGCGCCCGCAGCCCGGCGACGACCGGGGCGAGCGCGGCGTGTCCGGCGGGCGGCGCGGTGCCGCTGCGGCCGTAGTGCGCCACCAGATAGACGTACGCGGAGGACTCTCGGGCCGCGCGGGCCCGGGTCTCCTCGGGGCTGGTCGGGTAGCAGGTGGTGACGACGGCGGTGCCGGCCGCCTCGGTGGCCTCGCGGTAGGCGTCCCGCAGCCGGGGCGGCAGGCCGTGTACCAGAAGCCCGTCGGCGCCGGACGCGGTGACGTCCTTGACGGCCGCGCCCAGGTCCCGGTGCTTGAGGGAGTGGCTCCAGTCGGCGAGCAGCGCGATCCGCAGCCGCGGCAGCCCCGGCCGGACGCGGGCGACGAAGCCGAGGACGTCGTCCAGGCCGGTGCCCCGGTCCAGGGCGCGGCGCGCGGAGCGGCGTACGACCGGCCCGTCGGTGAAGGAGTCCGGGAAGGGCACCGCCAGTTCGAGGCAGTCGACGCCCTCCTCGTCCAGCATGTGCACGACCTCGGCGAGCTCGTCCAGCGGCGGGTCGCCCGCGTTGAGGAACAGCGTGAGCCCGGGCCGGCCGGGTCCGCGCCCGGTGAAGAAGTCAGCCATGGCGGACCGCCCCCGCCGTCGCCGCGGTCCGCCGGGAGCGCAGCCGCTCGACCAGGGCCACGGCGGCCCCGCTGGTGACGGCGTCGTCCGTGGCGTCGAGCGCGTCGCGCCAGGTGGTGTGATGGCCGGCCGCGAGGGCGAGCGCGGCGGCGTTGAGGCGGACGGTGCCGGTCGCCGCCGGATGGGCGCGCCCGGCGAGCACGGCCAGGAAGTGGTCGGTGGCCGCGTCCTTGGGCGCGGGGGCCAGCGCCTCGAAGCCGCCGTCGGCCGGGATCAGCGCGCCGGGCTCCAGGACCTGGTCCTCGCCCCGCGCGATGTGCACGGTGTTGCGGGCGAAGCCGAGGAGTTCGTCGGCGCCCCGGTCGTTGCCGGTGAGCCACACCGTGCGGCCGGTGATGGTGGCGGCGAGGCGGCGCAGGTCGTCCAGGGGCATGGTGTGCGAGACCCCGGTGACCTGGGCGGTGACCGGCAGGTCGGCGAGGAGCGGCCCGAGCGCGTTGAGGAACCGCCCGAACGGCTTCATGCTCACGGGCGCGATCAGCCGGGCGAGCCGGGCGAGCTCGACCGGGTAGACGAACGGCCCGGTGAAGGCGATCCCGTCCCGCTCCAGGTGCTCCTCGGTCTGCTCGTACGAGGAGGTGAGGCGCACCCCGAGGCGTTCGAGGAGGTCGACGGAGCCGAGGCTGGAGGTGTAGGCCCGGGAGCCGGACTTGACGACACGCACCCCGGCGGCGGCCGCGACGAAGGCCGCCGCGGTGGAGACGTTGAAGGTGGCGGGACCGCCTCCGGTGCCCACGACGTTGACGGTCGCGGGCCAGGCGGGCCCGGGGCGCGCGGGGCGCCGTTCCATGAGGGTGCCGTGCAGGGCGGCAAGCGTCGCGGGGTCGGGGAGCCGGGTGGTCAGCGAGGCCAGCAGGGCGACGGCCTGCTCCCGGGGGAGCGTGCCGTCGCCGAGCCGGTCCCACAGAGACCGCCAGGTCTCGTGCTCGGCCACCGTGCGCCGCGCCAGCAGGCCGGTGAGCGCGTCGTGCATGACTACCCGCTCACCCCCTGGCGTGCTGTCGCCACGAAGGTGTCGATGGCGTTGACGCTGCGGAAGTTGTTGGGGTCGAGGTCCGTGTCGTCCACGGCGAGGCCGAAGCGGTCCTCCACCCAGGCGATGAGCTTGAGCAGGCCGAGCGAGTCGATGGCTCCGCTCGACAGCAGGTCCTGGTCGTCGGCGAGTTCGTCCTGCGTGAGGTCCGGCAGGAACTCCTCGATCAGGAACTGCTTGATGGTGGCCGTGTTGCTCATGACGTCCTTCCTTCTACTGTGGTCAGCCGGCGGGAGTGGTCCGGCGCCTGGGACGGTCCGCGCAGCCGGTCGAGCGCGGTGCGGTCGACCTTTCCGGTGGGGGTCTTGGGCAGCGGTTCGTCGGTGATCCGCAGGACGCCGGGGACGGCGGCCCTGGGCAGGGCGCGGGCGCAGTGTTCCTTCAGGAGCAGGCTGTTGAGGCCGCTGCCGGGTGCGCGCCGCACCCCGGCGACGAGCCGTTTGCCGGTGAGCGGGTCGGGCTGCGCGGCGACCCCGGCCTCCAGGACGGCGGGGTGGCTGAGCAGCACCTGCTCGATCTCGGCGGTGTTGACGGCGACGCCGCGCACCTTGACCTGGAAGTCGCTGCGTCCGGTCAGGTACAGCAGCCCGTCGGCGTCGCGCCGTACGAGGTCGCCGGTGCGGAACCAGGTGCCGTCGTCGTGGCCGAGCGGGTGACCGGTGAACCGGCCCTGGCTGCGGGCCGGGTCGAGGTAACCGGCGGTCTGGAAGGGCGTCCTGACGTGCAGCTCGCCGGCGCCGGGGCCGGTGACCTCCTGGCCGTCGGCGTCCAGCACGAGCACCGAGACCCCGGGGAGCGGGGTGCCGATGGGCAGCGGGCCGGGGACGGTGGCGTCGGTGCCGACGTCGTACGTGAAGCTGTCGTTGGTCTCGGTGCAGCCGTAGATATTGGTGAGGCGGGCTGCGGGTAGCACCTCGCGCATCTCGGCCAGGGTGCGTTCGGGCAGGACGTCGCCGGTGAAGGCGGCCCGGCGCACCGACGGCAGCAGCACCCCGGCCCGGCGGGCGGCGTCCAGCACGAGCCGGTAGAACATCGGCACGGCCTGGACGATCTCCACGTCGTGACGGAGCAGCAGGTCGAGCAGGTGGCGTCCGTCGACGGCCTTGTCCGGGTCCACGAGGACGACCCGCCCGCCGTGCGCGAGGGTCGTCCACACGTCGAGGAAGCAGAGGTCGAAGTTGAGCGGCGCGTAGTTGAGGACGGTGGTCCCCGGCGCGACGGCGAAGGCGGGCCCGGCCCAGGTGACGAACCGGTCCACGGCCCGCTCGTCCAGCGGGACGGTCTTGGGCAGCCCGGTGGAGCCGGACGTGGTGAGCATGAAGGCGGTACGGGGAGGCACCGGGTAGGCCGCCGAGCGGGCCGGGACCCGCACCCCGCGCGGTTCGCCGCCCGGGGTCAGCACGTACCCGCAGCCGGCCTGGGCGAACAGCTGGGTCAGCAGCTGCTCGCCGAGGTGCGGGGAGGGCAGCAGGAACGGGCGGTGGGCGAGCAGGCAGCCGAGGACGAGCGCGACGGCGTCGGGCGACTTCTCGGCGAGGATGCCGACGGGTTCGCCGGCCGGCAGCCCGAGCAGGGCGAGGCGCTCGCGTTCGCGGCCGGCGCTCTCGTACAGCTCGCGGTAGCTGGTCTCCTCGCCGTGCCAGACCAGGGCGGGCGCGTCGGGGCGCTCGCGGACCTGGGTGAGGAAGCCGGGGAGCAGGCCGGTGATGGCGCCCTGGCTGGTCATGGCCGCCGTCCCGCCAGCCGGGCCCAGCCGCTCTTCACGGCGATGCCCGAGGGGGTGCGGCAGGTGAAGCGGACCAGGGTGCGGTCGGCGTCCGGGGCCAGTTCGATCCGCAGCGGCACGTCCGGGACCACGGGGGCGGAGAACCGCCCGCTGACCGCGAGGACGCGGGTGACGTCGCCGTCCGCGTACCGGTCGGCGATCTCCTCGACGGCCAGGGCGAGCACGCTCATCCCGTGCGCGATGACGCTGGGGAAACCGGCGTCCTTGGCGGCCTCGTCGTCCAGGTGGATCGGGTTGAGGTCGCCGGAGGCGTGGGCGTAGCCGCGGATCCAGGCGGGGGTGAGCACGTGCTCGGCGGCGGCGGGTTCACCGGCTCCGCCGGAGGGTGCGGGCGCGGCCGGTGACGGGATCTGGCCGAAGGGCTCGATGGCGGCGGCGCCCACCAGCAGGGCGCTGGTGAGGAGTTCGGCGCGCGGGGTGCCGTCCTCGCCGGTGAGGCGGGCCCGGACGGCGACGCGGGTGCCCTTCGGTTCGCGGCGGGCACCGGCCACGTCGAGGCCGACGGTGATCCGCTCGCCGGGCAGCAAGGGCTGCTCGATCCGGATGTCCTGGCCGAGGTGGACGACGGAGACGGACTCGGGCTCGGCCGCCGCCAGGTCGCGTACGGTCGCGTCGGCGAGGGTGTGCGCGAGGACGAAGGCGTGCACCGGCGAGGCGCCGGGCTCCCCGGCCGCGGGCAGGTCCGCGCGGACGGCAGTCCGGAAGGCGGCCACCTCGTCGGCGGTGAGGGTGCGGATCGCGGTGCGGGGCTGGGCGGTGGTCTGAGCGGTGGTCGTCATACCGGCGCCACCACCATGCTCGCGTTGTGGCCGCCGAAGCCGAAGGAGTTCGACAGCGCGGGTCCCAGGGCGACGGGCCGTGGACTGGTGTGCACCACGTCGATCTCCATTCCTGGCTCCAGGTGTTCGTGGTTGGCGGTGGGCGGCACCTCTTGGGCGCGCATGGCCTGCACGGCGGCGATGATCTCGACGGCGCCGGCCGCTCCGATGAGGTGGCCGATGACGCCCTTGGACGCGGTGACGGGCGGGCCGTCGGAGCCGAAGACCTTGGCGAGGGCCGTGGCTTCGGCGCGGTCGTTGTGCGGGGTCGAGGTGCCGTGCGCGTTGATGTGCGTGATCTCGTCGGGGGCGAGCCCGGCGGCGGTGAGCGCACCGGTCATCGCGGAGACCGCGCCGGCCCCGTCGGCCAGCGGCATCGACAGGTGGTACGCGTCCGAGGTGGCCGCGTACCCGGCGATGCGGGCGTAGGTGCGGGCGCCCCGGGCCAGCGCGTCGTCCAGGCGTTCCAGGACGACGAATCCGGCCCCCTCCCCCATGACGAACCCGTCGCGGTCCCGGTCGAAGGGGCGGGAGGCGTGCGCCGGGTCGTCGTTGCGCCCGGAGACCGCGTTCAGGTTGCCGAAAGCGGCGAGGGTGACCGGGGTCAGGGTGGACTCGCAGCCGCCCGCGATCGCCACGTCGGCCTGGCCGGACGCCAGGAGCGCGGTGGCGTGCCCGATGGCGTCGACGCCGCTGGCGCAGGTGGTCGCGATGGTGGTCGCGGGGCCGGTCCAGCCGAGGCGCATGGCGATCTGGGCGGCCGCCGCGTTCGGCATGGTGAGCAGCGGCATCAGCGGGTTGACCCGGTGCGGGCCCGCCTCGCTGTAGTGCGCGGACTCACGGTCGCTGGTGGCGCGGCCGCCCACCGCGTTGCCGACGACGATGGCGGTGCGCCCGGGCTCGGGGACCGGGGCGCCGGCGTCGCGGTGGGCGGCGAGGGCGGCCGTGGTGCCGTACAGCGCGAAGGGATCCATGCGCCGCGCGTCCTTGGCGGACACGAGCGCGTCGGGGCCCTGGGTGTCGAGTCCGCTGACCCGGCAGCCGATCCGGACCCGGTGGCGGGTCAGGTCCAGGTGGTCGAGCGGGGCCGCGGTGGAACGGCCGGCGCGGAGCGCGGCCCACAGGGCGTCGGGGGTGCACCCCGCCGGGGTGACCACACCGATCCCGGTGATCACCACCGGGGTGCGGTGGGAGGCTGCGGCTGTCATCTTCGGTCTCGTCTCCGTCCGGTGTCCCGGGGCGTGGACCGGCCGGTCAGGCCGGGATGATGCCGCACTCGCGGGCGGACTTGATGAACGCGTCGGCGGCGAAGTCGATGTCCTCGGGCGTGTGCCGCGCGGTCACCGCGATCCGCAGCCTGGCCAGGTCGTTGGGGACGGCCGGGGTGACCACGGGGATGCCGATGACGCCGTTGCGGCGGCAGGCGGTGGCCAGGTCGTACGCCTTCTCGTCGGAGCCGGCGATCAGCGGCAGCACCGCGGTCTCGCTGTCCTGCGTACGCAGCCCCTGGGCGTTGACCAGGGCGCGCAGGCGGGCGGACTCGCGCTGGATGTGGGTGACCCGCTCCGGTTCCCGCTGCAGGATGCGCAGGCTCTCCAGGGCGGCGCCTGCCTGGGCCGGGGCGAGGGCGGCGGAGAAGAGGAACGGCCGGGCGGCGTAGCGCAGGTGGCCGATCAGCTCGGCGGGTCCGGTGACCCAGCCGCCCATGGACGGGATGCCCTTGGACAGGGTGCCGAGCTTGATGTCGGCCTTCACCCGGTGGTCGAAGTGCTCCTCGATGCCGCGCCCGGTGGCGCCGATGACGCCGAGCGCGTGGGCCTCGTCCACCATGAGCAGCGCGTTGTGCTCGTCGCACACCTTGCGGAGTTCGGGCAGCGGGGCGATGTCGCCGTCCATGGAGTAGACGCTGTCGACGATGACGAGCCGCACCCCGTCGGGCGAGGCGGCGGCCAGGCGCCGGTCGAGGTGGTCGACGTCGTTGTGCCGGAACCGGGTGACGGTGGCGCCGGAGAGCCGGCAGCCGTCCACGATGGAGGCGTGGTCGTACTTGTCGATGAAGACGGTGTCGCCGGCGCCGACGAGTCCGCCGACGGTGCCCACGTTCGCCGCGTAGCCCGAGCTGAAGACCATGGACGCCTCGCGGTCCGCGAAGCTGGCGACCTCGGCCTCCAGCTCCTCGTGCAGCGGGATCGTCCCGGCCAGGGCGCGCACGCCGTGGTTGCCGCTGCCGTAGAGGTCGAGCGCGGCCTTGGCGGCGGCGACGACGCGTTCGTCGCCGCCCAGACCCAGGTAGCTGTAGCCGGACATCATCAGCAGCCGTTGCCCGTCGAGATCGGCGTACGCGCTGTCCCGCTCGACGGTGTAGGAGACGAAACTGTTGCGGCGCTCCGGCTCGGACTCCAGTGCCGCCACGCGCCTGTTCGTGACGGCCAGCTTCGGCGCCAGCCGTTCCCAGCCTCCGGTTGCGTTCACGTGAGTCTCCTCAGACTGATTCAGTCGGCCGGCGAACGGCCTATTCATGACAGGATTTCTACGCCGCGCTCCGCAACGCGGCCGCAACAAGGAAGCCGGAGCCCTTCTCGAATTACGCTCGAAGCCGCTCGGGATTCACTAGAAATCCCCTGGTGAACGCATGGAGAAGGGCGGAAACATGGACCCTCGATTCAGCGGAACTTGGGCTTCCACTCATTCCCCCCGGTATGTTCCCGGGCTCAATTGACACGGCCTGAACGCCCCTGCGAGGGTCACGACGACATCACGGGGAATGGCGAGAACCGAACGGCGCAAAGAGAAAGCAACGGCGCCGTGTTCCCCGCTCGGTTCCTGATCTGCCGCAGGGGGAGTGTCGACGTGTTGATCCGGCTCGTAGGACTTGTCAGCATCGAGCACGAGGCGGAACCGCCCCGGCACCTGTCGAGCGCACAGGCCCAAATCGCCTTCGCCCGGCTCGTCCTGGAGCGTTCCGCGGGCACCAGCCGCGACCAGCTCGCGGACACGCTGTGGCCACAGGGCCTGCCCGACACCTGGGCGTCCGCGCTGCGCAGTGTCGTCAGCCGGGTGCGGTCCTTCGTCACCAGCGCGCACCAGAAGCCCGGCGAGACGCCGCTGGTCGCCCAGAGCGGGCGCTATCTGCTGCATCTGCCGAGCGACGCGCTCACCGATGTGGAGACGGCCGAGGCGTCGGTCTCCGAGGCCCGGCAGGCGTGCCGGGAGGGCGCCCACGCGGTGGCCCTGCAACTGGCCTCCGGCGCGGTCGCCAATCTGCGCGGCGCGTTCCTGCCCGCCCACGAGGGCGAGTGGGTGAACACCACCCGCGAGCGCATCGAGGCGGTACGCCTGAGCGCCCTGGAGCTTTCCAGCGCCTCGGCCGCCGCACTCGGCAACAGCCACCACGCCCTGCGGTACGCCGACGAGGCGGTGCGCAGGGCGCCGTTCCGGGAGAGCGCGCACCGCTGCCGGATGACGGCGCACGCCGCCGCCGGCAACCGGGCCGACGCGCTGCGGGTCTACCAGCAGCTGCGCGAGCTCCTGTCGGACGAGCTCGGCATCGAGCCCGCCCCGTCCACCCAGTCGCTCTATCTGGGCCTGCTCCGCGAGCCCGGCCCGGCCCGCGAGACGGCCCGGGCCATGGCCCCGTACGGCGGCCCGGCGACCATCGACCCGCTCCTGATGAGCGCGTACGAGCCCCTGCTCCCGCCGGCCGCGTAGGCGGCCCTGCCCGGGCAGGGAAACGTCCGCGGAATGCTCCTGCGAAATCCGGTTCGCAGGAGCATTCCGCGGACGTTTCGTGCGGAATTTTTTTCCCCGGGGGGCTTTCTCGGAAAGCCCCCCGGGGGTGGATATCAGGTGATGGTGACGCCGCTGTCGATGCTGATGACCTGGCCGGTCATACAGTCCTGGTCGAGGAAGAGGGCGGAGCTGCGCGCCACCTCTTCCACGGTCACGAAGCGGGGCACCGGTGCCTTCTTCTCCATCGATTCCACCACGTGGTCGGGGAGGGTCTGCGTCATGCCCGTGATCATGAATCCGGGCGAGAGCGCGTTGACCGTGACGCCCCGCCGTCCGCACTCGGCGGCCAGCGTCCGGGTGAAGCCGATCAGGCCGGCCTTGGACGCGGAGTACGCCGTCTGCCCGGCCGTCGCGATCAGACCCGACGGCGAGACCACGTTGATCACCCGGCCCCACCGCTTGCGCAGCATGTGCGGGACGCACACCCGGGCCGTGTGGAAGGAGCCGATGAGGTTGGTCTGGATCACCGCCGCCCAGTCCTCGGGCTTCTGCATCGCCATGACCTGGTCACGGCGGATCGCGCCGTTGTTGACGAGGACGTCGACCGGGCCCAGTTGCTCGGCGATCTGCGCGTGCATCGCCGTGACGGCCTCGTACGAGCCGACGTCGCCGGTCACCAGGACGGAGTCGTTGGAGAGCTTCTCCTGCACCGCGAGCGCGGCGTCCTTGGCGCTGTTGTAGTGGACGGCCACCTTGCAGCCGAGGGCGTCCAGTTCGATCGCCAGCGCCTGGCCGAGCCCGCCGGAGGCGCCCGTCACCAGGGCGACGGGGTGCTCGGGCCGGGTGCCGGCGGGCTTCTGCGTACTCATCGTGTCCCTCCGCGCCATTCGAGGAGCATGGAGCCCCAGGTCATGCCTGCGCCGAAGCCGGCCAACAGGACCAGGTCGCCGTTCTCGATGCGGCCCTCGTCCAGCGCCTCGGCCAGCGCGATCGGGATGGACGCGGACGCCGTGTTCCCGTACTTGTGCAGGTTCGCGACCAGGGCCTCGGGCCGCAGCCCGGTGTGGCTGAGAATCGAGTTGATGATGCGGATGTTGGCCTGGTGCGGGATGACGTGGCGGACGTCGGCCGCCTCGACCTTGGCGTTCTTCAGCGTCTCCCGGACCGTACGGACCGTGTACCGCACGGCGTTCAGATAGATCTCGTTCCCGTTGATCTGCGCGTAGTGCAGACCCTGGCGCACCGTTTCCTCGGTGGTCGGCATACGGCTGCCGCCCGCGAGGACCTTGAGGCTGCCGGTGCAGCTGCCGTCCGCGCCCAGGTTCCAGGCCAGGACGTTGCTGTCGGCCGCGGGGACGAGCACGACGGCTCCCGCGCCGTCCCCGACCAGGATCGACAGGTCCCGGTCGGCGGGGTTCGCGGTCAGCGTGTGGGTGTCGGAGCCGATGAGCAGGATCGGCCGCGGGTCGATCGCGATGAGGGCCATCGCGGAGACGAGCCCGTAGACGAAGCCCGCGCACTCGGAGTTGACGTCGTGCGCGCTGCCGGCGATGCCCAGTTCGTGGTGGACGAACGCGGACGTCGCCGGCGAGGGCTGCTCGGGCGTGGCGGTGGCGACGATCAGATGAGCGATGTCGCCGCCGCTCAGGCCCGCTTTGGCGAGGGCGCGCCGGCCGGCCTCGACGGCCAGCGAGGCAGTCGTCTGGCCGGGCCCGACGGCGCGCCGTTCACTGATCCCGCACCGGCTGGTGATCCAGTGCTCGTCCACGCCGAAGCGCTCGGCGAGCTCCGCACTGGTGACCACCTTTTCGGGGACGGATATGCCCCATCCGGTGATGTCGAAGCCGTTCATGCGCGCCCGCTCAGGCCTGCGCCGGCACGAGTGCCAGGATGCGGTCGTAGACGTGGCGCAGCGTGGTGGTGTCGTCCAGGTCGGCGAAGAGCGACTCGTCGGCCGGGATGTCCGGGTAGGTGTTCTGGAACCCGTACAGCCACTCCATGAGGTCCAGCGAGTCCACGTCCGGGATGTGCTGGAGCGGGTGGTCCGGGTCGACCTTCTGGGCGCCGGACACGGCCTCGAGCTGGCTCGCCAGTTCTTCGATGGTGGGCAGAGACATGGGGTGAGGTCCTTCCTCCGCAGGGCTTGGCCTTTTCGAGACGCATGGAACCCGTACGCACGCAACCGGCGCGCAACAGCCGGCGCCCCGGTCGTGTTGCACGTCTCTTGCGACGCGGGGGTTTTCTTCGTCTCGCGATGACATCGCAGGCACCACGCCATGAGCATGAGCCGGACGGGAGTTGAGGACGAAGATGACCACGGTCGCAAACCAGTCGGTCCCCGAGGTCGACGCGATCAGGCACCACTACGAGGTGAGCAACGACTTCTACCGCCTCCTGCTGGGCCCGACGATGATGTACTCCGGCGGTTACTGGGAGGAGGGCGAGGGTCTCACCGAGGCCCTCGACGAGGCCCAGGAGCGCAAGCTGGACAAGTTCGTCGAGCTGGCCGGAGCGGCGAACGCCCGCCGCGTCCTGGACGTGGGCTGCGGGTGGGGCACCATGCTCAACCGCGTCACCACGGTGCACGGCGTCGAGCAGGCGGTCGGGCTGACGCTCAGCCGCACGCAGGAGCAGTTCATCGCCGGCCTGGACAACCCGCGGATCACCACGCGGGTGGAGTCCTGGGAGGACCACACCACCGACGACCCGTACGACGCGGCGTTCTGCATCAACGCCCTGGAGCACTTCGTCTCCTCGACGCTGCCGCCGCGCGAGCGCACCAAGAAGTACCGGGTGTTCTTCCAGAAGGTCGGCGCCACCCTGAAGCCGGGCGCCCGCTTCGTGCTGCACACCATGACGGCCGAGGCGCTGCCCATGAACCGGCAGCTGCTCGACGACCTGAAGTTCCTGCAGCGCTCGGAGTTCGAGAACTGCCACATCCCGCACCTGCACGAGCTGACGCAGGCCGCCGAGGGCCTGTTCGACGTGGTCGAGGTCGTCAACGAGCGCGAGTCGTTCGCGGTGGCCTGCCGCGCCTGGCTGAAGCTGCTCGCCGAGCGCCGTGACGAGGCCGTCGCCATGGAGGGCGAGGAGGTCGTGGCCCGCTTCGAGCGCTACCTCGACATCTTCGCGTACACGCTCGAGGACAAGTTCTTCAACAACTTCCGCGTCACCATCGCGCGCCGCTAGGAGGCTGACGTGACGAGCACTCTAGAGCCGCCGCGCAGCGACGAGGACAGCCGCCCGGCCGGCGGCGGCGGACCGCAGCGGCATCTGCGCGTCGCCGTCATCGGCAGCGGGTTCTCCGGCCTCGGCATGGCGATCCGGCTGCTGCAGAAGGGCGTGGACGACTTCCTCGTCTTCGAACGCGCCGACGAGGTGGGCGGCACCTGGCGGGACAACTCCTACCCGGGTGCTGCCTGCGACGTGATGTCCCACCTGTACTCGTTCTCGTTCGCGCAGAACCCGGAGTGGAAGTCCACATTCGGCAAGCGCGACGAGCTGTACGCGTACCTGCGGGACACCGCCGACCGGTTCGGGGTGCGTCCGCACATCCGCTTCGGCCACGAACTGCTCGGGGCCCGCTGGGACGAGACGACCCGCCGCTGGCACATCGAGACCTCGCAGGGCGACTACACCGCGCAGGTCCTGGTGAGCGGCACCGGCTATCTCAGCGAGGCGGCGGTCCCCGACATCCCGGGCCTCTCCGACTTCGAGGGCGCCGTCTTCCACTCCTCCCGCTGGCGGCACGACCACGACCTGAGCGGGCGCAACGTCGCCGTGATCGGCACCGGCGCCTCCGCCATCCAGTTCGTGCCGAAGATCCAGCCCGAGGTGGGGCGGCTCGACCTCTACCAGCGGACCCCGCCGTGGATCGGCCCGAAGAACGACAAGGAGACGAGCCCGCTCCAGTCCAAGCTGCTGCGCGGGGTCCCCGGCTACCAGAACTTCCGGCGGAACTTCAACATGTGGGGCCGGGAGATCCTGGCCTTCGTGATGAAGCGGCCCAAGGTCGCCGGGAAGATGCAGAAGATGGCCAGCGACCACCTGAAGAAGTCGGTCGCCGACGAGAAGCTGCGCGCGAAGCTCACCCCGGACTACGTGATGGCGTGCAAGCGCCTGCTGTTCTCCAACACGTGGTACCCGGCGATCCAGCAGCCCAACGTGGACTTGGTCACCGACGGCATCGCCAAGGTCACCGCCCACTCGATCGTGACCGCCGACGGGGCCGAGCGGGAGATCGACACGATCATCCTGGGCACCGGCTTCAAGGCCACGGACCGCCCGGTCGCCGGGCGGATCACCGGCCGCGAGGGCAGGTCGCTGCGCGAGGTGTGGCAGGAGGACGGCATGGCCGCGCACCGCGGCACCACCGTCGCCGGCTTCCCGAACCTGTTCCTGCTGCTCGGCCCGAACACCACCCTGGGGCACTCCTCGCAGGTCGTGATGATCGAGGCGCAGATCGGCTACGTGCTGGACGCGCTGAAGGTCATGGACCAGAAGGGCCTGGCCTCGGTGGAGGTTCGAAAGACGGTCCAGGACGACTGGAACGAGCGGCTGCAGGCCCGCCTCGATGGCACCGTGTGGAACGCAGGCAACTGCAAGAGCTGGTACCTCGACGCACACGGGCGCAACCCGTCGATCTGGCCGACGTACACCTGGCGCTTCCGCCGCCAGACCAAGCGCTTCACCCCTTCCGAGTACCAGCTCGCCACCCTCGCGGGCGCCGGCCTGCCGGCCCTGAACCACACGTAATGGACGGGAGACAGACCGAATGAGAAGCAGCAGCACCCCCATCACGCGGCGCAGCATCCTCGGGGGCATGGCGGCCGCCACGGTCATCGGCTGGAGCACTTCGCACCAGGCGTGGGCACGTGAGTCGGACTCCTTCGCCCATACCGCGGCGAGCCTGCCGGCGCTCGACGGCACGCTGGAGACCTCGGCGGGTGTCAAGTCCACGTTCAACCACGACTTCGGCCACATGGTGACCGGCGCGTGCTGGGCGGTGCTGCGTCCCGGCTCGGTGCAAGACATCGTCAAGATGGTCAACTACGCCCGGGCCAACGGGCTGAAGATCGCGATGAACGGCCGCGGCGGGCAGAACGGCGACGAGGAGTCGCACTCCTGCTACGGGCAGGCGCAGGTCCCCCAGGGCGGCATCGCGATCGACGCGCGCGGTCTGACGAAGATCGTCCGCATCGGCTCCTCGTCCGCCGTGGTGGAGACCGGCGTCACGTGGGCGCAGCTCACCGACGCCGCCCTCGCCCGGGGCCTGACCCCGCCGGCGCTCACCGACTACCTGCACCTGTCGATAGGCGGCACGCTCAGCGTCGGCGGCATCGGCTCCACCGTGGCGCGTTACGGGCTGCAGATCGACACCGTGAAGTCGATCGACATCGTCACCGGCAACGGTGACCTGATCACGGCCAGCCCCAGCTGCCACGCCGATCTGTTCAACACGGCGCTCGGCGGCGGCGGCCAGGTCGGCATCATCGTGCGGGCCGAGGTCGCCCTGATCCCGGCACCGCCGAAGATGACCGTCTTCACCCTCTACTACAACGACGTGTCCGCGTTCCTCGCCGACTCCGAGAAGCTCATGGCCGAGAAGCGGTTCGAGGGCCAGGTCGGCGAGATCGCCCGCACCCCGGACGACTCCGGCTGGTGGTACAAGCTGGAGGGCCAGGCGTACTGGAAGGGCAGCACCGCGCCCAACCGCACCGCGCTGCTCACCGGTCTGCACGATGTGCGGGCGTCCGCGACGATCGAGGACCTGCCGTTCCGCGAGGCCGTGTTCCGTACCGACGGCGACGAGGCGTGGCTCAAGGAGAACGACTTCTGGGGTCAGCCCAAGCCGTGGCTGAGCCTGTTCGTCCCGGCCTCGAAGGCGAAGGCGATGGCGGACCTGCTGACCGCCGAGCTGAACAGCGACGACCTGGGCGCGGGCTTCCTGCTCTACTACCCGTACCCGACGTCGAAGCTGACCCGCCCGCTGTCGGTGCAGCCCTCCGAGCCGACCGCGTACCTGTGCGACGTGCTCCGCTTCCCGGCCCCGGGCGCGGACATCGCGCGGATGCTGGACCAGAACCGCCGCCTGTACGACAAGGCGGTCGCGCTGGGCGCCAAGCGGTATCTGGTGGGCGCGATCCCGAACATGACCTCGGCGGACTGGCGGGCCCACTTCGGCATCCGCTGGAAGGTCCTCGTCGCGGCGAAGCGGCGTTACGACCCGGCGGGCATCCTCACCCCCGGTCAGGGCTTCTTCGGCTGATCCGGGACGCCCCGGGCCCCGGCCGGCGAGACCCAGACCGCCACCCGGAACACCCCGACAGGAGAATCGGCATGACAGTTTACGACTTGATCGACGAGGCGATCGTGGACGCGCCGCCGGAAGCGGTGTGGGCGGCGCTGATCGCCGAGTTCCGCGGCGCCGGCCGCTGGTGGGTGCCGGCCAACACCTTCGCCACCGTGTCCGGTTCGCCGGACGAGGTGGGCGCCGAGGTCGCGGTCACGGTGCACACCAAGGGCGTCGACAAGGGCGGCCCGAAGCTGCGGTTCACCGCGCGCACCCGGGCCGTCGAGCCCCAGCGGCTGCTGTCGGTCGACTACGTGTCCGGGGTGTTCCGGGGCACCAGCGACTTCTACGTCGAACCGCTCGACGGGGGCCGCACCAAGGTCGGCATGCACTTCGTTGGCCGGCCGAACGGCTTCCTGAAGCTCCTCGCGAAGGTCGCCGACATCGGCGCGGAACACTCCACCGCCACCAGCGAGGCGTTCGTCCGGCTCGGCGAGATCCTCGCGGCGGAGAGCGCTCCGGCCGCACGGTCCGGTGAGGCGGCACAGGCCCGGAAGCTGGAGGGCAGTACCCGATGACGACGGTGGCCGCCGCACCGGCGACCGAGACGCAGGTGCGCACCGACGACGGGGCCCGCCTGGCGGTGTCCGTCCTGCCGCCGCTCACGCCCCCGACCGGCGTGACCGTGGTGCTGGTCCACGGCTGGGGCGCGTCGCGCCGGGTGTGGAGCACGGTGGCCGACCGGCTGATCCGCCTCGGGCACCGCGTCGTCTCCTACGACCTCCGGGGCCACGGCGCCTCCTCGCAGGGCGCCGAGCCCTTCGGGATCGCCCGGCTCGGGGCGGACCTGGGCGCGGTCCTGGCGCACGTGGAGGCGCCGGACGCGGTCGTCGTCGGGCACTCCGGGGGCGGGTTCGCCGCCCTGTCGTACGCCGCGTCGGAGGACCGGAACGCCGCCGCGCTGAGCGGCCTGGTGCTGCTGGCCACGGCGGCGCACGACCAGGAGACCCCGGACAGCGAGGTCCGCATGATGGGCAGCGCGCTGTTCCAACGGGCGGTCTCGCGGCCGGCCCTGGGCCGCAAGCTCCTCGGGCAGAACATGCTCGGCCCGAAGGCGGACCGGCGGCTGAGCGAGGTGAACCGCCAGATGTTCGCCGCGGCCGGGCCCGCGGTGCGCGCGGAGGCGTTCCGCTCCTCGCGGGGCATGGACCTGCGCGAGGCCCTGGTGTCGGTGACCGTGCCGGCGGTGGTCCTCGCGGGCACCGCCGACAAGGTGATCGCGCCGAAGCTCGGCCGGGTCGTCGCGGAGGCGCTGCCCCGGGCACGCTTCGAGGAGGTGCCGGACGCGGGGCACATGCTGCCCCTGGAGGCGCCGCAGACGGTGGTGGGCGCGGTCAGCGAGCTGACGCGCGATCACGGATAGCGCGGCGCACGCGGAAGGGCGGCCGGTCCCGGGCGGGGGCCGGCCGCCCTTCCGCGTATGCGTAGGGATCAGCCGCGGGCCCGCAGCGTGAGCGCCCGCCCCAGGCAGGCGAGCGCCGCCGTGCAGGCCAGGGTGCGGGCGGCGTTGGCCGGGGTCCAGGTGCCGCGGAAGCGGTCGCGGATCAGGGCGATCTCGGGGCCCGACGCCTCCGCGGTCAGCTGGGCGAGCCGGCGGTTGAGGGGGATGTTGACCTTCATCGTGACGGCGACGGCCGCCGAGTAGAGGGCGAGGGCGGCCCAGGTCCAGCGGGCGGCGCGGGTGTGGCCGAGGCGGCGCAGGGAGACGCCGGAGACCCCGGTGGCCAGGAACGCGCCGAAGAAGACGAGCCCGAAGAACCCGTTCTCGATGGCGTCGTTGATGTGGCCCATGGCGCTTGCGAAGGCCGCGTCGTCGGTGCGGTCGAGCCCGGGCATGACGGACACGTCGAACGCGAAGTACAGCCCCGCGCTCAGCCCCATCGCGATGGTGGCCGCGTACAGCGAGGCTTCGGTGCGTCCGCCCGGCCGGGCCGGGAGGGAGGTGGTCGGCGCGGTGGCGGTCATGGCTTCTCCTCGGCGGTGCGCAGTACGGGGGCGAGCAGGCGTTCGTAGCGGCGGCGCAGCACCGTCCGGCCGAGCAGCCGTACCGGTGGCGGGATGGTGGCGGCGACGTGGGCCGCGGAGGCCGGGTCCGCCCCGTCGAACATCCAGGGCTGGAGGCGGGCGAGCACGCCGGGCGGCGCGGTCCGCAGCAACCGCCGTTCCACGGACGCGTAGCGCGAGGCGCCGAGCGCGGTGAAGGCGGGGAAGGCGATGCGCTCCTCGGCGGCGAGGTGGTCGCGCAGGACGGCGGCGAAGGCGTCGGCCGCGGGGCGCAGCGCCCCGGGGTCGGCGCCCGGGCGGAGCGCGGCGCCGACGGCGTCCATCGCCGCGTCGAGGCGTTGGTGGTCGCCGTCGATGGCGTCGGCCGCCTGCGCGAAGCCGGGGACGGCGCTCCGGAGTTCGGGCCAGAGGACGGCGTCCTCGCTGTGGTGGTGCCAGTCGATCACCTCGCGCAGGCTGTGCCACCAGGTGACCGTTCCGCCGGTGCGGGCGCCGGGCCCGGAGCGTGCGACGGCCACGAGGCGGGCGGCGTCACGGCGCATCGCGATGTGCATCAGCGCGAATCCGTGGAAGTGCCCGGGCAGCGACGGGAGGTGTTCGCTCGTCATCGGTTCGGTACCGGTCATGGTGCCTCCTCACACGAGGGGGTACGGGGACAGGGACGGGCGGCCGCGGTGTGCGGCCGCCCGTCCCACGGGTCCCGGTGTCGGTCAGGCGTTCCAGACACCGCTGGCGGCGGCGTCCCGGGCGAAGTCGGCGAAGTCCTTCGGCTTGCGGCCGGTGGCCTCCTCGACCCCGTGCACGAGGTGGGCGTTGCGGCCGTCGAGGATCAGCCCGAACAGGTCGGCGAACTCGACGGGGAGCCCGTTCTCCTCAAGCGCCTGGCGGTACTCGTCCACGCCGACGGGGATGTACGTGATGGTGCGGCCGGTCGCCTTGCCGAGCTCCTGGGCGATGTCGCCGAAGCTGAGCAGACGCGGGCCGGACAGCTCGTACGTCTTGCCGATGTGCTTGTCGTCGGTGAGCGCGGCGACGGCGACGTCCGCGATGTCGTCGGCGTCCACGAAGGGCTCCACCGCGTCCCCGGTCGGCAGGACGATCTCGCCGGCCATGACCAGGTCGTGGAAGAAGCTCTCGCTGAAGTTCTGGTTGAACCAGCTGGCGCGGACGACGGTCCAGTCCGCGCCCGACTCCTTCACCTTGTCCTCGCTGATGACCGCGCCCTCCTCGCCGCGCCCGGACAGCAGCACCAGGCGGCGCGCCCCCTTGGCGACGGCGGCCTTCGCGAACGCGCCGACGGTCTCGGCGGCCCCCGGGAAGGCGAGGTCGGGGTAGTAGGTGATGTAGACGGCGCTCACCCCGTCGAGGGCGGCGTCCCAGGTCGCGGGGTCCTCCCAGACGAAGGGGGGCGTGCCGGAGCGCGATCCGATGCGTACGGGGAGCCCTTTGGCGGACAGCCGATCGGCGACCCGCCGCCCGGTCTTGCCCGTGCCGCCGATCACAAGGGTCGTGTTCGTCATGTTCGTCCCGTCTGTCGTGGCCTGCGTGGTGGTGTGGTGCTCGTCGTTACTCGTCATGAGGGAGTGGGCGCGTGCGGAGGGATATGGGGGTCCGCACGGTGGCGGCGGTGGCGGCGCTCTCCGGTGGGGGGTGGCTGCGGAAGGACCGTCGGGTACGGCCTTCATCCGCAGCGTAGGCAGCCCCTCGCCGCACGAGCCACGTCACCGGGCCTCGTCTCTAGCGGTTCTCCAGGGGGTCTCTGGGCGATCACCTCGTACGGCTGTGGGGGTCAGTAGCGGTAGTGGTCGGGCTTGTACGGGCCGTCGACCTCGACACCGATGTACGAAGCCTGCTCCGGGCGAAGGGTCGTCAGCTTGACGCCGAGGGCGTCGAGGTGGAGACGGGCGACCTTCTCGTCCAGGTGCTTGGGCAGCACGTACACGTCGGTCGGGTACTCCTCGGGCTTCGTGAACAGCTCGATCTGGGCCAGGGTCTGGTCCGCGAACGAGTTGGACATGACGAACGACGGGTGGCCGGTCGCGTTGCCCAGGTTCAACAGACGCCCCTCGGACAGCACGATCAGGACCTTCCCCTCCGGGAACGTCCAGGTGTGGACCTGCGGCTTGACCTCGTCCTTGACGATGCCATCGATCTTCGCCAGACCGGCCATGTCGATCTCGTTGTCGAAGTGGCCGATGTTCCCGACGATGGCCTGGTGCTTCATCCGGGCCATGTCCGAGGCCATGATGATGTCCTTGTTGCCCGTCGTCGTGACGAAGATGTCGGCCTGCTCCACCACGTCGTCCAGGGTGGCGACCTGATAGCCGTCCATCGCCGCCTGCAACGCGCAGATCGGATCGATCTCCGTGATGATCACCCGGGCACCCTGACCGCGCAGCGACTCCGCGCAGCCCTTGCCCACATCGCCGTAACCGCAGACCACGGCGGTTTTCCCGCCGATCAGGACGTCGGTGGCGCGGTTGATGCCGTCGATCAGCGAGTGGCGGCAGCCGTACTTGTTGTCGAACTTCGACTTCGTCACCGCGTCGTTCACGTTGATCGCGGGGAACAACAGGCTTCCGTCGCGATTCATCTCGTACAGGCGGTGGACACCGGTCGTGGTCTCCTCCGTGACGCCACGGATCTCGGACGCCAGCTGCGTCCACTTCTGCGGCGACTCACCCAGCGTCCGGTTCAGCAGCGTGAGGATGTAGGCGAACTCCTCGCTGTCCGCCGTCGCCGGGTCCGGAACCGCACCCGCCTTCTCGAACTCGACGCCCTTGTGGACCAGGAGCGTGGCGTCACCACCGTCGTCCAGGATCATGTTCGGACCACCGGTCGGCGTGTTCGGCCAGGTCAGCGCCTGCTCCGTGCACCACCAGTACTCCTCCAGCGACTCACCCTTCCAGGCGAAGACCGGGACACCGGCGGGCGCCTCGGGCGTGCCGTCCGGGCCGACCGCGATCGCGGCGGCCGCGTGGTCCTGGGTCGAGAAGATGTTGCAGGACGCCCAGCGCACCTGCGCACCCAGCGCGACCAGGGTCTCGATCAGCACCGCCGTCTGCACGGTCATGTGCAGCGAACCGGTGATACGGGCACCCGCCAGCGGCTGCGCGGCGGCGTACTCCTTGCGGATCGACATCAGACCGGGCATCTCGTGCTCGGCCAAGGTGATCTCCTTGCGCCCGAAAGCGGCGAGGGAGAGATCGGCGACCTTGAAATCAATGGTCTCAACTGGCATGGAGGCTCCTAGTGCTCATGACGTTGCGGTGGATGTCGAGGGTCGCCGTCGACTTGTTCAGCGTGATGTAGTGCAGCCCGGGCGCGCCTTCGGCGAGCAGCCGGTCGGCCATCAGCGTCGCGTGGGCCACGCCGATCTCGTACGCGATGTCGGGCCGGTGCTGCGCGGCTTCCAGGCGGTGGGCCAGGTCCTCGGGGAACGCGGCGTCGGAGAGTTCCGCGAAGCGGCGGATCTGCCGGACGTCGGTGGCCGGCATGATCTCCGGGATGATCGGGGTGGTGCAGCCGGCCGCCGCCACCCGGTCCCGCAGCCGCAGGTAGTCCTCCACGTCGAAGAACATCTGCGTGATGGCGTAGTCGGCGCCGGCGCGGCACTTGGCGACGAAGTGCCGGATGTCGCTGTCCCAGTCGGCCGAGCGCGGGTGCCGCTCGGGGAAGGCGGCGACACCGATGGTGAAGTCCCCCAGCGAACGGACCAGTTCGACCAGCTGGTAGGCGTGGTGGAAGCCGTCCGGATGCGCGGTCCACTCCCCCTTGGGGTCCCCGGGCGGGTCGCCCCGCAGGACCAGTACGTCCCGCACCCCGGCGTCCGCGTACTGGCCGATGATGTGCCGCAGCTCGGCCACCGAGTGCCCGACGGCGGTCAGGTGGGCGACGGGCCGCAGGGTCGTCTCGGTCACCAGGCGCTTCGTGACCTCGATGGTGCGGTCCCTGGAAGACCCGCCCGCGCCGTAGGTGACGGACACGAAGTCGGGGCCCAGCGGCTCCAGGCGGCGGATGGCCTGCCACAGGGTCCGCTCGCCCTGGGCGGTGCGGGGCGGGAAGAACTCGAAGGAGTACGTCGGACGGTCCGCGACCGGGCCCATCACCGGCCACCCCCGGCCCGGCCCGCGTTGAAGTACGAGGCCTCGGGGTGGTGGACGACGATGGCGTCGGTGGACTGCTCCGGGTGGAGCTGGAACTCCTCGGACAGGTGCACCCCGATCCGCTCCGGCCGCAGCAGGTCCGCGATCTTGGCCCGGTCCTCCAGATCGGGGCAGGCCGGGTAGCCCAGCGAGTAGCGGCAGCCCTGGTACTCGGTGCGCAGCATGCCGTCTAGGCCGTCGGGTTCGCGGTCGGCGATCCCGAGTCCGGCGCGGACGCGCGCGTGCCAGTACTCGGCCAGCGCCTCCGCCAGCTGCACGGAGAGGCCGTGGAGTTCGAGGTAGTCGCGGTACGAGCCGGAGGCGAAGAGCTCCGCGGTGGCCTCGCCGATCTTCGAGCCGACGGTCACGATCTGGAGCCCGACGACGTCCGTCTCGCCGGACTCCTCCGGCCGGAAGAAGTCCGCCAGGCACAGATGGCGGCCGCGCGACTGGCGGGGGAAGGTGAACCGGGTCCGTTCGTGCCCGTTCTCGTCCAGGATGATCAGGTCGTCGCCCTTGGACACGCACGGGAAATAGCCGTGCACGACGGCCGCTTCGAGCAGGTTCTCCGTACGCAGCCGGTCCAGCCACATCCGCAGCCTCGGCCGGCCCTCCGCCTCGATCGTGTCGCCCTTCAGCCCCCACTGGCCCTTGAACAGGGCGGCCTCGTCCAGCCAGGAGGCGTACTCCTTGTGCGGGATGCCCTTGACGACCCGGCTGCCCCAGAACGGCGGGGCGGGGACGGGGTTGTCGACCGCGACGTCCGACCGGCCGACGTTCACCGGCTCCTCGAACTGCGGCTCCCTCAGCGGTACGCGGCGCTGCTTGAGCGGGGGCAGGGTTGCGCCGGGGACGCCGCGCTTGACGGCGATCAGCGCGTCCATCAGGCGCAGGCCCTCGAAGGCGTCGCGCGCGTAGCGCACCTCGCCCTCGTACAGCTCGTGCAGATCCTGCTCGACGTAGGCGCGGGTCAGAGCCGCGCCGCCGAGGATCACCGGGTAGTCGGCGGCCAGCTTGCGCTGGTTCAGCTCCTCCAGGTTCTCCTTCATGATCACCGTGGACTTGACCAGCAGCCCCGACATCCCGATGACGTCGGCCTTGTGCTCCACCGCCGCGTCGAGGATGGCCGAAACGGGCTGCTTGATGCCCAGGTTGACCACGTTGTAGCCGTTGTTGGAGAGGATGATGTCGACCAGGTTCTTGCCGATGTCGTGGACGTCGCCCCGGACGGTGGCCAGCACGATCGTGCCCTTGCCCTCCTCGCCCTCGGCCCGCTCCATGTGCGGTTCGAGGAACGCCACCGCGGCCTTCATGACCTCGGCGGACTGGAGGACGAACGGCAGCTGCATCCGGCCGGAGCCGAACAGCTCACCGACGACCTTCATGCCCTCCAACAGCGTGTCATTGACGATGTCCAGGGCCTTGCGGGTGGTCAGCGCCTCGGAGAGGTCGTCCTCCAGGCCGTTCTTCTCCCCGTCGATGATGCGGCGCTGAAGCCGCTCGTCCAGCGGCAGGGCGGCCAGCTCCTCGGCCCTGCCCTCCTTCATCGACTTCATGTTGACGCCCTCGAACAGCTCCATGAGCTTCTGCAGGGGGTCATAGCCCTCGGCGCGCCGGTCGTAGATCAGGTCGAGGGCGACCTTGACCTGCTCCTCCTCCAGGCGGGCGATCGGCAGGATCTTCGACGCGTGCACGATCGCCGAATCCAGGCCCGCCTTCACGCACTCGTCCAGGAAGACCGAGTTCAGCACGACGCGGGCGGCCGGGTTGAGGCCGAAGGAGATGTTCGACAGGCCCAGGGTCGTCTGCACGTCCGGGTGACGCCGCTTCAGCTCGCGGATCGCCCCGATGGTGGCGATCCCGTCCTTGCGGGACTCCTCCTGACCGGTGCAGATCGTGAACGTCAGGGTGTCGATGAGAATGTCCGACTCGCGGATGCCCCAGTTGCCCGTCAGGTCCGCGATGAGCCGTTCGGCGATGGCGACCTTGTGCTCGACGGTGCGGGCCTGGCCCTCCTCGTCGATCGTCAGCGCGATCAGCGCCGCGCCGTGCTCCGCGGCCAGCTCGGTGACCTTGGCGAAGCGGGACTCGGGCCCGTCCCCGTCCTCGTAGTTGACCGAATTGACGACGGCCCGCCCGCCCAGCCGTTCCAGGCCGGTGCGCAACACGTCCACCTCGGTGGAGTCCAGCACGATCGGCAGGGTCGACGCGGTCCCCAGACGACCCGCGAGCTCGTCCATGTCGGCGACCCCGTCACGGCCCACGTAGTCCACGCACAGGTCGAGCATGTGCGCGCCCTCACGGACCTGCTCCCGGGCCATCTCCACGCAGTCGTCCCAGCGGCCTTCGAGCATGGCCTCCCGGAACTTCTTCGACCCGTTGGCGTTCGTCCGCTCACCGATCGCCAGATACGCCGTGTCCTGACGGAACGGCACCGTCTGGTAGAGCGAGGCGGCACCCGGCTCCGGCTGCGGGACGCGGTCCGGCGGCACGCTGCCGCGTACCCGCTCCACCACCGCCCGCAGGTGGTCCGGCGTCGTCCCGCAGCAGCCACCGACCAGCGACAGGGCGTAGTCCCGTACGAACGCCTGCTGCGCGTCCGCCAGGCCGTCGGGCCCGAGCGGGAAGTAGGCGCCGTCCGCGCCCAGCACCGGCAGACCCGCGTTGGGCATGCACATCAGCGGGGTCGCCGAGTGGCGGGCCAGGTGGCGCAGGTGCTCGGTCATCTCGGCCGGACCGGTCGAGCAGTTCAGGCCGATGAGGTCGATGCCCAGCGGCTCCAGGACCGTGAGCGCCGCGCCGATGTCCGAACCCAGGAGCATCGTCCCGGTCGTCTCGAAGGCGAGCGAGCAGATCAGCGGGACCCGCACCCCGGTCGCGTCCATCGCCCGGCGCGCGCCGACCAGACCGGCCTTCGTCTGGAGGAGGTCCTGCGTCGTCTCCACGATCAGCGCGTCGGCGCCACCGGCGAGCAGCCCCTCGGCGTTCGCCTGGAAGCCGTCCCGGATCGTGGCGTACCGGATGTGACCGAGCGAGGGCAGCTTGGTGCCCGGGCCCATGGAGCCGAGGACCCACCGCTGTTCGCCGGTGGACGCGGTGAACGCGTCGGCGGCCTCCCGGGCGATGCGCGCACCGGCCTCCGACAGCTCGTGGACCCGCTCGGGGATGTCGTACTCGCCGAGCGCCGCGTGGTTCGCCCCGAAGGTGTTCGTCTCGACGCAGTCGACGCCGACGGCGAAGTACGCGTCGTGGACCGAGCGCACGATGTCGGGGCGGGTCACGTTGAGGACTTCGTTGCACCCTTCCAGCTGCTGGAAGTCCTCAAGCGTCGGGTCCTGGGCCTGGAGCATGGTGCCCATCGCGCCGTCGGCCACCACCACACGGGTGGCGAGCGCGTCCCGGAGCGCGGCGACCCGCTCCCCCGCGGTCATGACGCACCGCCCAGGACGGGGGCGAGCGCGGTCGCCGCCTCGGAGCCGTACTGCCGCCGCAGGATGTCCAGCAGCCGCCCGGCCTCCGGCTCGTACGCCTGGGACCCCACGGCGGCCAGCGCCAGCGAGGCGACCGCGCAGCCGAGGCGCGCAGCCTGTTCCGGGCCGGCTCCCCGGACCGTCGCGGCGAGGAAGCCCGCGCGGAACGCGTCGCCCACCCCGGTCGGGTCGGCCGTCTCGACGCCCGCAATGCCCGGCACGGTCAGGGCGGGGGCACCGGCGCTCTCGATGCGGACGCCCCGCGCGCCGAGCGTGGTGACCCAGGTGCCGACGCGGCCCAGCACGTCGTCGCGGTCCCAGGAGGCGCGTTCCAGCAGGAGGGCCGCCTCGTACTCGTTGGTGAACAGCCACCGGGCGCCGTCGACCAGTTCGCGCACCTCGTCACCGCCGAGGCGGGCGAGCTGCTGGGAGGGGTCGGCGGCGAAGGGGACGCCGAGGGTCCGGCAGGCCGCGGTGTGCCGGAGCATGGCGGCCGGGTCGTCGGGGGCGACGAGGACGAAGCCGACGCCACCGGCCCGGGCCGCCTCTGCGGTCAGGTCGATCTCCCGGGCCTCCGCCATGGCGCCCGCGTAGAACGCCGCGATCTGGTTGTCGTCCTGGTCGGTGATGCACGAGAAACGGGCGGTCTGCCGCTCGTCGCTCACGCGCACCGCACCGGTGTCGACCCCGTGCTCCTTGAGCCACACCTCGTACGTGGCGAAGTCGCTGCCGACGGCGCCGACCAGCAGCGGATCCAGTCCGAGCGAGCCGAGCCCGAAGGCGATGTTGGCCGCCACTCCGCCGCGCCGCACCTCCAGGTCGTCCACGAGGAACGAGAGCGACACATGGGCGAGCTGGTCGGCGATGAGCTGGTCCGCGAACCGGCCCGGGAAGACCATCAGGTGGTCGGTGGCTATGGAGCCTGTCACCGCGATACGCATTCGAACTCCTGTCCTCTCGACTGGGCCGGTGGACGCCGGTCAGAGACCGGCGGCGGCCTTGAGCTGCTCGACGCGGTCGGTGCGCTCCCAGGTGAAGTCGGGCAGCTCGCGGCCAAAGTGCCCGTAGGCGGCGGTCTGCCGGTAGATGGGGCGCAGCAGGTCCAGGTCGCGGATGACGGCGGCCGGGCGCAGGTCGAAGACCTCGCGGATGGCACTCTCGATCCGGGCCTGCGCGACCTTCGCGGTGCCGAAGGTCTCCACGAAGAGACCGACCGGCTCCGCCTTGCCGATCGCGTAGGCGACCTGGACCTCGCAGCGGGTGGCGAGGCCGGCGGCGACGACGTTCTTGGCGACCCAGCGCGTCGCGTACGCCGCCGAGCGGTCCACCTTCGACGGGTCCTTGCCGGAGAAGGCGCCGCCGCCGTGCCGGGCGTAGCCCCCGTAGGTGTCGATGATGATCTTGCGGCCGGTGAGACCGGCGTCGCCCATAGGGCCGCCGATCTCGAAGCGGCCGGTCGGGTTGACCAGGAGCCGGTAGTCGTCGGTCTCCAGCTTGATGCCCTCGTCGGCGAGTTCGTTCAGGACGTGCTCCACGACGTGCTCGCGGATGTCGGGGGCCAGCAGGCCGTCGAGGTCGATGTCCGCGGCGTGCTGGCTGGAGACGACGACCGTGTCCAGGCGCACCGGGCGGCTGCCCAGGTAACCGATCGTCACCTGGGTCTTGCCGTCGGGGCGCAGGTAGGGGACGGTGCCGTTCTTGCGGACCTCGGTGAGGCGCCGCGAGAGCCGGTGCGCCAGGTCGATCGGCAGCGGCATCAGGCTGGGCGTCTCGTCGCACGCGTAGCCGAACATGAGCCCCTGGTCGCCGGCGCCCTGCTGGTCGAGCGTGTCGTCGCCGGAGCCGTCGACGCGCTTCTCGTACGCCGTGTCGACGCCCTGCGCGATGTCCGGGGACTGCGCGCCGATGGAGACGGAGACCCCGCAGGAGGTGCCGTCGAAGCCCTTGGCGGAGGAGTCGTAGCCGATGTCGAGGATGGCCTGGCGCACGATGCCCGGCACGTCCGCGTACGCCGACGTCGTCACCTCGCCCGCGATGTGGACCTGTCCGGTCGTGATCAGGGTCTCCACCGCGACGCGGGAGCCCGGGTCCTGTGCGAGGAGCGCGTCCAGGATCGCGTCGCTGATCTGGTCGGCGATCTTGTCGGGGTGTCCCTCGGTCACGGACTCCGAGGTGAACAGACGTGTCGTCATGACTCTCCTGAGGTGTGAGGTGGGGCGGTTGACGGTGACCGCGGCGGTCACCGGATGCGGCGGACCACCGCTTCGAGGGTGTGGGCGAAGGCCCCGGCCGGGGTGGCGGTGCCGGTGAGGACCACTCCGGGCGGCCGGGAACCGGCGGCGACGAGTTGCCCGGCGAGCGCGTGGGCACGCTCGCCGCCCCCGCAGAACGCGCCGAGCACGAGCGGGCCGCCGAGGTCGGTCAGCGCCCCCACCACGGCGTCGTCGGCCGGGGCCGAGGCGTCCGCGTACGGCGGCGGCCGCAGCAGCACCACGGCCTCGGGCCCCCGGTAGGCGTAAGCGACCCGGGTCAGCGCGGACAGCGGGGTCCCCGGCGCCCGGACCAGGCAGACGGTGCCGGTGCCGGGCCGCGCGGCGGGGCGCAGCTCGGTCAGGGCGGCCCCGCGCCGGGTGCCCGGCCGTCCGCGCGGCGTCCGGTCCCGCGGTCCCGCGAGGAGCGCGAGCGCCCCGCCGACCGTCGTCGCGGGCGTTGCCGTGCGCGGCAGTTCGCGCAGGGCGTGCGCGGTCCTGGTGAGCAGGTCCTCGGCCTGGGCGAGGCCCGTCCCGAGGCAGCCGGCGGTGAGCACGAGGCCCCCCTCGTCGTCCCGGTGGGCGACGAGCGTGAGCGGGAATCCGGTGCGCGCGCCCAGCGTCTCCGGGGTGCTGACGCGGACGCCCAGCGCGGCGAGCGCCGGTGCGAGGTCGCCGGGCGGGCGCGGCCGGTTCTCGAAGACGACGAGGCTGCCGGTGCGCGGGACGGCGGCCGGGGCGGGCGCGGAGCCGGACGCGGCCGTGCGGCCGGACGCGGCCGGGCCGCCGGGGCGGGTCCAGGACCGGATGCGCCCCTGCGACACCCACTCGTACCCGGCGACGTCCAGGGCCTGGTCCCGCAGGCCCGCCGGGAGTTCGGCGAGCGGGGCGTACGGGTTGACGCGCGCGGTCATCGGCAGCGGGTTGCGCAGGGCGGCGGGCAGCCGTTCGACGCCGTCGAGGAGGATGCCCCGGCCGGAGACCGCCGCGCTGAAGCCGATGTCGGCCGCGCCCTCGTGGCCGCCGGCCCGGTAGAGCGCCAGCGCCCACACGGCGTGCAGGGCGCTGCTCTCCGGGCAGCCGAGGCTCCCCGCCCACGCGGCGAGCCGTTCGCTCTCCTCGGGCGTGATCCGGGCGCGGACCTGGCCGGTGCCGTCGCCCGCGGGCGGAAGCGTGGCGGGGCCGGGCGGGGTGTCGCGCCAGAACTCGCGGGCCGGGGCGGTGTCCTGGGCCGCGAGCCAGCGCGTGTAGTCGCCGAGGTCGGGGCGGCGGGCGCCGCCGGGCAGCTCACCGCCCGCCAGGTAGGCGCGGTAGAACTCGTGCAGCAGCAGCCGCACGCTCCAGTCGTCCAGGAGCGCGGGGTGGAAGCTCAGCAGGACGCGGGTGCTGCCCGCCGCGTCCGGGCCGCCGCCCAGGAAGGTGACGCGCAGCGGTCCCGGGCGGCGCGGGTCGAGCCCCCGGCGCCGGTCGGCCTCGACCAGCGCGTGCCAGTCCACGCTGCCGTGCGGGAAGCGCAGCACTTCGGGCCCGGCGCTCTCGTGGCAGACGATCCACGGCTCGGGCCCCTCCTCGAAGGCGGCCCGCAGCACGCTCTCCCGTTCGGCGACGGACTGCCAGGCGGCAGCGAGCCGTTCCGGGTCGAGCGGCCCGTACCAGGTGACCGCGAGCTGTTCGCACCAGCCCTCGGTGCCGGGGTGCGCGTCCGCGTCCGCGAGGAGTTCGCGTTGCAGCGGGGTCGGCTCGATCCGGGGCGCGGGCCCGGGGCCGCTCTCCGTGACGGTGAGCAGGTCCGCGAGGAGCCCTGCGGGGAAGGGCGCGGCGGCGTCGGTGGCCGGCGGCCCGTCCGGGGTGAGGCGCAGGGTGTGGTGTCCGTCGTCGGCGGGTTCCAGGCTGGGCCGCCAGGAGGGGGCGGGGCGCGGACCGAGCCGGGCCAGGCGGTCGAGTGCGGCCTCGACGCGGTGCGGGTCCACGGGGCCGCGCAGCTCCAGGACGGGCGGTGCGGCCGGGTCCTGGCCGGTGGGGTCGAGGACGACGGTCATCGGGCCGCCGGGGGTGGCCCGGGCGGGGGTGGGGTGCGAGGAGTGGTCGGTGGTCATCGTCCTGCGGGGCACGCATGCGGGAGCGCGGCGGACCGGCTGCGACGCGCATGCGGGAGACCCCCTCCCTCCCCTCTGTCGGCGAATGCGGAACGAGTATGCGAGGGCCCGCCCACACGGGACCGACACGGCACTGACACGGCGGTGGTCCGGTGGTGGGGCGCCGTGGTCCCGCAGGGTTCCGTCGGGGGAGGCGACCGGGCCCGTACCGTACGCGGGCATGCGAAGGCCCCGCGTCCTCCTCCAGCGGGACTGGACGCGGGGCCGAGCGGGACACGATTCAGAGCAGTTCGGTGACCGCCCCCGCGAACCCCGTGTCGAGCATGGTGCGGACCGTCGTGTCGGCGGAGCCGGACAGGCCGGTGTCGTGGCAGGCGACGCTGAGCATGTACCGCCCGCCCAGGACCCGGTGGGTGTCGAAGGACCATTCGCCGTCGGCGGCGGGCCGGCCGTCGGGCGCGAGCAGTTCACCGCCGCCCTCGGCGAAGCCGAACTCGGTGAAGTCGAGCCGCAGCCCCTGCCCGAGCGCCTTGGTGTACGCCTCCTTGAGCGTCCACAGCCGCAGCAGCCGCGCCGCCCGCTCCCCCTCCGGAAGGTGTTCCAGCGCCCCGCGCTCGGCGGGCGTCAGCACGTGTCCCTGGAGCAGGTCGTACGACATGGGCCGGGTGGCGGGTTCGACGTCGACGCCGATCCGGCCGTTGCGGCTGATGCCGACGGCGATCATGTCCTCGGTGTGGGTGAGGCTCACGTCGATCTGGTCGAGGCTGCGCAGATAGGGCCGGCCGCCGATCCGGTACGCGAGGTCGAGCTCGGCCGGTCCGGTGCCCAGGGCGGCGGCCGCCGTGTACTTGGTGACGAGACGGGAGGCGAGGAACCGGTAGCGGAGCGTGGGGTCCTGGGTGCGCCGGTAGCGCTGCCAGTCGCCGCCGAGGAGCTGGCGCAGGGCGGGCCGGGTGACGGCCGCCCCCAGCCACTCGCCCCAGGTGGTGTGGACGACGGCGTTGCCGTGGCGGTCCATGGCTTCGCGCACCAGGTGCCAGGGCGCGCCGGGCCCCGCGACGTGAAGGGGTGCGCTGATCCGCCCGGCACCGGGCGCGGGGATGCTCGTCATGGCCTGCCTTCGTACGGGAGCGCGTCGAGGTCGTAGCCCAGGCCCTGGCCGTGACGGCGGATCAGCTCGGCGAGCACCTGGTCCTGGACGCCGTCGGGCAGTGCGGGCACGGGGACGCCGAGGCGCTGCCCGGCCCGGGTGAGGGCGAGCACGGCCCAGGCGGGGTCGGCGAGGAACGGGTCGGCGCCGTCCTGGCCCTCCCAGACGGCGAGCACGGCCGCGGCGCCGACGATCCGGCTGTAGCGGTCGCTGAGCCGGACGACGGCCGGGGCGGCGAGGGCGGCGGGGCCGGGCGGGATGCGGCGGCACTGGGCGCGCAGCCCGCGCAGCTCGGTGGCGAACGCCTCGGCGAGCCCGGCCAGCGCGCCGGTGTGCCCGCCGGAGTCGCGGAGCGGGGCGAGCCGTTCGGCGGTCGCGACGAGCGAGGCGGCCATGAAGTCGCCACCGCCCGCGATGCCGAGGAGCCGGTAGTCCAGGTGGGGCAGCGCGGCGCCCGGGGTGAACAGCTCGGCGGGCGGCTCGGGTTCGGCGAACCAGGAGCGTTCGGCGAGGCCGCGCAGCTGGGGCACCAGGACCGACTGGCAGGACGCGCTTCCGGCGTGCCCGAGCCCGGCGACGGGCAGGTCGCGGCTGAGCTTGCCGAGTGCCCCGTACGCGGGGTTCGTGTGGTCGTAGCCGCGGGCGCCGAGCACCGTGGCGAGTTCTTCCAGGTTCTCCCGCAGCAGTTCGGGCACCACGTATTTGACGGCGGCGGCGAAGAGGTGGGCGCTCGCGGGCAGCAGGCTGAGGGCGCGCAGGACGGTGGTGGACATCGCGTCGCAGGCCAGGAGGTCGGCGAAGACCCCGGTGAGCGGCTTGTGCCAGCGCCGGGCGACCCCGCTCGCGCGGCCCTCCGTCGCGGCGCGCGCCGCGGAGTGCAGGACCGTTCCGGCGGCGGCGGTGACGAGCCCGCAGATCAGGCTCCGGTTCACCTGGAAGGCGCGCAGGGCGATACCGGCCCCGTCGCCGGGGTGGCCGACGAGCGCGTCCCCGGGCACGGGCAGCTCGGCGAACTCGAGCCCGGAGAAGAGGGCCCCGCGCATCCCGGAGCTCTCCACCCGGGGCAGGTGGCGCAGGTGGACCGGGTCCTGTCCGGCCGGGTCGAGCAGCAGGACGGAGTGGCTGCGCGGGCCGGGGGCCTCGTCGGTGCGGGCGTAGACGACGTGGAGGTCGGCGCGGGACGCGTTGAGGATGACGTCCTTGCGGCCGCTGATCAGGCGGCCGCCGGGGGCCGGGCGGGCGGTGAACTCGTGGCGCAGGATGGCGTTGGCGTGGGCGAGTTCGTGGTGCAGGATCGCGATCCGGCCGCCGCCGAGCAGC
This sequence comes from Streptomyces sp. NBC_00523, assembly GCF_036346615.1. Lineage (NCBI taxonomy): Bacteria > Bacillati > Actinomycetota > Actinomycetes > Kitasatosporales > Streptomycetaceae > Streptomyces > Streptomyces sp. NBC_00523. Next base: position 249,728 of record NZ_CP107837.1, read on the forward strand.
AGCCGGGCGGTCGCGCGGCGCTGCGGCTCGTCCCCCGCCGCCCACACGGCGCCCGCCGCGAACAGCGAGATGAGGCCGTGGCCCATGCCGAGCCCCAGGTCGCGCCGGAACACCGGCCGCAGGGCCCGGGCCAGCAGATCGGCGCGGGTCAGCAGGCCGCCCAGCGCGACGGGCACGAACTCGGCGCCGAGTCCCGCCTCGGTGAGCAGCGCCTCGGTCGCCTCGGGCGGGGTGCTGCGGGCGTCGGCGTCGAACAGGGCGGCGAACCCGTGCGGGTTGCCGGGGTCGTAGGGGTCGCCGAGCCGTGCTTCCAGGCGTCGCGCCCGTGCGAGGGCGTCCGCGTCCGCACGGTCCGGGGCGGGGGAGGAGGGGGCGGGGCGCCCGGGGATCTCTGCGAGGGTGGTCATGACGGCGGCGTCCGCCTCCTTCGTCGTACGGGCACGGGGTGCGGGTGGGCGTGGCTCGACCCTGCGGGCGGCCGCTCGTGACGCGGTGGAGAACGGCTCGGGAACCGCTCCGGACACAGCCCAGGGGTGTCTCACAGCATGCGGATCGCGGTCTCCGCGTGCCGCTTCGCCAGGTTGAGCGTGGCCGTCGAATTGCGGCCCAGCGCCTCGCGTATGTAACGGCGGGCCTCGGGCAGTCCGGCGCCCGCGCCCAGGACCTGTTCGACGGCGGTCTCGCGGAGGACGACGGTGTGCTGGGAGACGACGGTGACGCCGGTCGCGTCGGGCACCACGGACCACTCGCCGGTGTGCGCCTCCATCAGGGCCGGGGTGGCGGTCTGCTTGTAGACGATGCGCCCGGCGTGCGGGAAGCAGATGCGGACGGACTCGGTGGTGTGCGTACTGCCGTCGGCGGTGACGGTGTCCATGGCCATGACCTGGACGCCGGGGGCCGGTTCGGTGAAGTCGAGGCGCGAGACGTGCGGGACCAGCTCGGGCCAGTCGCCGACGCGGTAGAGGAAGTCGTAGACCAGCTCGGCGGGGCCGTGGACGCGCACCGAGTCCTCGAAGGACAGGACGAGGTCGTCCAGCAGGGTCCAGCGCTCCGCGATCCCCTTCAGACTGGCCAGCTCCGCGCGGGAGTTGGTGTCGCACGCGGTCTCGACCCACTCCACGTCCCCGGGGCGGTCGCCGGCGACGGTGAAGTCGTGCAGCAGGACCAGCCGGGTGCCGCCGCCGGGGCGTTCCTCCACGATCCAGGTGCCCTCCATGGTCTCGACCGGGGCCTGCGGCCGGGTCTGCCGGAAGGTGATGCGGCGCGCCGCCGGGTCCTGGGTCCGCTCGGAGAGCCAGGACCGCACGTCGCCGTTGGCGGTCGCCCACATGCGCAGCCGCTCGTCGCGGCCGTCGAATTCCAGGCGCTCCACGTGCACGTTGGGCGGGAAGAACAGCGGCCAGCGCTCGGCGTCCGCGATCAGCCCGTAGACGACGCCCGGCTGGGCGTCCACGTCGACACTGTGCCTCGTCCGGTGCACACGTACGTCCGACACCACACACCTCTTTCTCGGTTGTTCGTGGACCCGCCCGCGCGGCGCGGGCGGTCCGGGAGGGTCAGAAGTTGCCCAGGCCGCCGCAGACGTTGAGGGCCTGCGCCGTGATGGAGGCTGCGGGCCCGGACGCCAGGTAGCCGACCAGGGCCGCGACCTCCTCCGGGGTGGAGTAGCGCCCGAGGGGGATCTTCGCCTCGAACCGGGCGAGGACGTCCTCGTCGGTGGTGTCCCAGGCGGCGGCGTATCCCGCGCGCACCCGCTGGGCCATCGCGGTCTCGACGTAGCCGGGGCAGACGGCGTTGACGGTGACCCCGGTCGGTGCCAGCTCGCGGCCGAGCGCCTTGGTGAAGCCGACGACGCCGTGCTTGGAGGCGCTGTACGGGGCGCCGAGCAGGACGCCCTGCTTTCCGGCGGTGGAGGCGATGTTGATGATCCGCCCCCGGGCGGCGGCGTCCTGGAGCCCGCCGTTCGCCAGGGCCTCGCGGGTCACCAGGAACACGCTGTTGAGGTTGGTGTCGATGACGTCGTACCAGAGCTCGTCGGTCAGCTCGGCGGTCACCCCGCCCCCGCTGCGCCCGGCGTTGTTGACGAGGACGGTGAGCGGCCCGTACGCGGTGACGGCGGCGCGCACCAGGGCGGCGACGTCCTCGCGGGACCGCACGTCGGCGGCCTGCCCGGAGACGTCGAGGCCCTCGTCGCGCAGGGCGTCGACGGTCTCCTTGACGGCCGCGTCGGTGCGGGCGCACAGGAAGACGCGGTGTCCGGCGCGGCCGAGCGTACGGACCACTTCCAGGCCGATGCCGCTGGTACCGCCGGTCACCAGGGCGACGGGACGGTTCTCGGAGGTGGCGGTCATGAGCGGTGCTCCTTCGTCGTGGCCGGGTGTACGGAAACGGCGCGCGGCTCCACACGGGCCGGCAGCGCGAGCGGGGCGGACGGCCCGACGGGGGCCAAGGCGCGGTCGAGCGCGGTCCGGCTGAGCACCGGGCCGCGCGCGGCGACGTATCCGTCGGGGCGCACCAGGAGCCAGGAGCCGGGGCGCAGGCCGAGCGCGGTGCGCAGCGCGGCGCCGGGGTCGGCGAGCGGCGCGGGGCCTTCGGAGCCGTCGGCGCGGCCGCCGAGGGTGCGCACGGAGAGCCATTCGGCGTACTGGGCGGCCGCGGTGACGGCGACGCCCACGGGCACGTCGCCGGGTCCGGAGCCGCCCGCCCCGAGCAGCAGGCTCCACCGCACGTCCCGCAGCTCGGCGGCGAACGCCTCGCGCACGGTGGGCTCCAGGCCGTCCAGCGCGACGGCCCTGGCGCGGCCGCCCGGGGCGGGCCCGGTGGCGGCGGCCCCCGCGGTGGTGAGCGGCGAGTCGCCGTAGCCGATGCGCAGCCCGGACATCCCGCCGAGGACCTTGCGCTGAATGGCGCGGCGCAGCGGGGTGACGTTGCGTACGACGGTGAAGACGACAGGCAGCACGGCCGCGGCGAGCAGGTTCTTCAGCTGCACCAGGACGGTGGCGGTGCGGGTGGAGTCGAGCAGGGCGGCGCCGATGGGCACGCGCTCGGCGCCGTAGCTGTCGAGCAACCGGTCCGCCGCATGGCCCTGTTCGACCTGGGCGAGCTTCCAGGCGAGGTTGTACGCCTCCTGGATGCCGGTGTTCATGCCCTGGCCCGAGGCGGGGCTGTGCACATGGGCGGCGTCGCCCGCGACGAAGACCCGGCCGTCGCGCATCCGGTCGACCCTGCGCTGCTGGAACGTGAAGACGGACGTCCACTCGCTGGGACCGACGGCGACCTGACGGCCCAGGCCCTTGGACAGCTTCGCGCCGAGACGTGCCTCGGCACCGGCGGGGTCGCGGTCCGGCACGGTGTCGAGGAGGCGCCAGTGGCCCTCGCGCGCGTACGGCACCATCATCAGGGCCTGTCCGCCGGTGTGCGCCCAGTAGATGGTGTCGGGCGGCAGGTCCATCGTGACGGGCACGTCGGCGAGCATCCAGGTCTCGCTGCTGGTGCCGGCGAGTTCGAGGCCGAGGAGCTTGCGGACGGTGCTGTGGCCGCCGTCGCATCCGACGAGCCAGGAGACGTCTTCGGTGCTCCGGGCGCCGCCGGCGTCCTCCAGCGTCACGCGCACCCCGTCCGGGTGCTGGTCGAGGCCGGTGAGCCGGACGCCCCACTCGATGGCGACGCCGAGCCGGGCCACCGCCTCGCGCAGCACGGCCTCCGTGTCGGTCTGGCCGATGATCAGCGTGAAGGGGTACGCGGTGGGCATCGACGCGTAGTCGGCCTGGAGGCGGACCAGGCGGCGGCCCTCGGCGTACATGGTGAAGGCGGCGTTCCGGCGGCCCCGGGCGAGCATGGCGTCCACGACGCCCATCTGGTCGTACGTCTCCAGGGTGCGCGGGTGCGTGGCGACGGCGCGGCTGGTGCGCGCGGGTCCTGGGGCCGCGTCGACGAGGCGGACCCGCAGGCCGCGGCGGGCCAGTTCGTGGGCGGCGGTCAGGCCGACGGGGCCGGCGCCCGCGATCAGCACCTGCGGCGGGGCGGCCGGCTCCGTGCCGGAGTTCACCATGATCGGTCTCCCGGGGTGGGTGGCGGAACGGATGGTCGGGCGGTCACAGCGCCGCGCTGGCCCGCAGCTTCTGCCGCACGGCGCGCCGCCGGGGCTTCCCGGTGGGCGTGCGCGGCACGGTGTCGATCGCCTCGGCGAAGCGGATCTGCTCGAAGCGGCCGAGGCGGTCGTTGGCGCGCTCGGTGATCGCGTCCAGCACGTCGAGCACGCCGTGGCCGTACGAGTCCCCCTCCACCCCCGCGTCCTCGCGCAGCACGATCCCGGCCCAGACCAGGGCCCCGTGCTCGGGGTCGGGCCAGTCCGCGACCAGGCAGTCGGCGACCCGGGGGTCGTCGGCGAGGATCCGCTCGATGCGGCTGGGCGAGACGATCTCGTTGTCGTACTTGAAGACGTCGGCGAGCCGGTCGACCAGGCTGAGGTTGCCCTCGTCGTCCAGGCGGCCGACGTCCCCGGTGGCGAAGAAGCCGTCCGCGTCGACCCGGGCGGGGTGCTCCTCGCCCAGGTAACCGGCCATCAGCTGCGGCCCGCGCACCAGGACCTCGCCGACCGACCAGGGGCCGAGCGGGCGCCGGGTCGTCAGGTCCACGATGCGGCACTCGGTGTCCGCGACAACGGAGCCGACGGTGCCGGACCGGTAGCGGCCGGGCCGCTGGCTGTGGGTGAGCGGGGACAGCTCGGCCATGCCGTAGCCCTGGATGACGGGCACACCGAGCCGTTCCTCCAGGGCCCGCGCCGTCTGCGGCCGCAGCGCCGATCCGCCGGAGAGCACGGCGGTCAGCCGCAGCCCGTCCGGCGCACCGCCCGCCGCCAGGCGCTCGTCGGCGGCCAGGACGTGCAGCCGGGCGGGCAGCCCGTAGTAGTGCGTGGCCCCCGCGTCGGCGGCGGCGCCGAGCGAGGCGTAGGGGTCCGGGTCCTGGCAGAGGACCTGGCACGCACCCGCGTACAGGGCCGAGTTCAGGTGCATGACGTGGTAGAGCGGCAGGTGGTTGAGGGTCACCGACGCATCCGTCAGGCCGTGCGCGTCGGCGGTCTGCCAGGCGTTGGCGACGACGTTGCGATGGGTCAGCAGGACGCCCTTGGGGGCGCCGGTGGTCCCAGTGGTGAACTGCACGCACGCCACGTCGTCCGGCGAAGCGGCGGGCCCGGCGTACGGCCGCGCCCCGGCGATCAGCTCGTGCAGGGGGACGGTTCCGGCGGGCGCTCGCCCGTGGGGGGCGTCCACGACCACGACGGTGCGCAGGGCGGGCAGCCCGGGCGCGATCCGCGTGAGGGACGCGGCGGTGGCGGCGGGCGCGAGGACGATCTCGGCGCCCGAGGTGCCGAGCACGTGGTGCAGCCCCTCCGGCGGGAGCAGCGGGTTGACCAGCACGACGGTGGCCCCGGCCCGCATGACCCCGTGGTACGCGGCGGCGAACTCCGGGGTGAGGGTGTGGGTGACCCCGACCCGGGTGCCGCGGCCGGCGCCCGCCGAGGAGAGCCAGCCGGCGATCCGGTCGGCGTAGGCGTCGAGTTCGGCGAAGCGCAGCACGCGGGTCGCGGTGCGCACGGCGGTGCCGTCGGGGTCGCGCCGCGCGGCGCGCCGCAGCAGTCCGTCCACCGGGAGGTCGCTGTACGGGGTGTCGCGCACCGGGGTCCCCTTCCGTCGTCCACCGGCGGCCTTTACCTCCGGATTGCCTTCACCCTCCGCCGGTGCGCTTGAGGAATCTTCGAAGAGCGCTCGATCAGCACCACGGAAGGTGACGGAGAACCGCCCGAAGACCCCTGCGGAGGAAAAGGAAGACACCATGACGGCCGACACCACGCACCTCACCGGACACGCGCCGGACACCTCGGAATTTGGTTCGCTGTACGCCGAGGTGCAGCAGTTCTACGCCCACCAGATGCAGCTCTTCGACCGGCACGAGGCCGAGCGCTGGGCCGCCACCTTCACCGAGGACGCCGTGTTCAGCGTGCCCACGCTGGACAGCCCGGTGCACGGACGCGCGGAGCTGGCCGCCAACGTCCACCACAACCGGGCCCGGCAGGAGCGCGAGGGCGGGCAGCTGCGCCACTGGATCGGCATGCTCGACGTGGACGTCCGCCCCGGCGGCGTCCTGCACACCCGCGCCTACGCCCTGGTCTTCGCGACGCCCCGGGGCGGTGTGCCGGTGGTGTCGCGGTTCTGTGTGATGGCGGACGAACTGGTGCGCTGCCGGGGCCGGCTGCGGGTCCGCAGCCGCGTGGTGTCGCGGGACGACCTCACGGCCGGCTACCCGGCCCCGGTGCTCGTCTGAGGGGTGCGCGGAGGCGTCAGGCGCGGCAGACCGGCAGACCGCCGTGGTACCGCGCCATCTCCTGGAACAGCGCCCCGATGTCGAGGGGCGCGCCCGGGAGGGCGCCGCGCTCCTCCGCGTACGCCCGGTGCAGATTGGGCACCAGCCGCTCGGAGTCCAGGAGCCCGGCGTACGGGCCGGGCCCGGCCTCCCGGGCGACGTCGTACGGGGTCAGCCCGGCGGCGACGCCCGCGCGGGCGAGCTCCTGGAGGCGGCGGAAGTACGCCGCGTCGGCGTCGAGGAGTTCCGGGCCGCCGACGGGCCCGTGCCCGGGGACGACCGTGAGCGGTTCCAGGGCGCGCAGGGCGGCGAGGGCGCGCAGCGAGCCGCTGACCGAGCCCATGGGGCAGAACGGGGTGACGCCGTTCATCACCACGTCACCGGCGAAAAGGACGCGCGGCCCCGGCAGCCACACCACGGTGTCGCCGCAGGTGTGCGCGGGCCCCACGTGCAGGAGTTCGGCCCGCAGCTCCCCCACGTACAGCGTCATCCGCTCCTCGAAGGTGACCTGCGGGACGACGACTTCCAGGTCCCCCCAGCGCACTTCGGGCCAGAGCCCCGTCAGGTGCAGCCCCGCCGCGGCGGCCTCGTCCCGGGCCCGCGCGTGGCCGACGACGACCGCCTCCGGGAAGACGCAGTTGCCGAAGGTGTGATCGCCGTGGAAGTGCGTGTTGACCAGGTACCGGGGCGGCCCGGCCGTCACCGCCAGGACCCGGGCGCGCAGGGCGCGGGCCCGGTCCAGGGTGGCGACGGTGTCGACCAGGGCGCTCTCACCGCCGTCGGCGAGCAGCCCGGAGTTGTTCAGACACCAGCCGCCGTCGCCCTGGAGGTGGGCGTGGACACCGTCGGCGATCTCGGTGAGCCGGCCGTCCGTCATTCAGGCCGCCGACCGGGCGTCCGGCGCCCCGTTGACGAGGTCCAGGTACGCGCGCGGGGTCTGCGCCTCGTCCAGCGCCTCCTCGTCCAAGGCCACGTCGTGGTCGCGCTCCACGATGCCGGTGACCTGGAGCAGGGCCAGCGAGTCGTAGCCCAGGTCGAGAAAGAGGGTGTCAAGGGCGGCCTCGTCAAGCGGCACGCCCTCGTCGCTGCCGGCGGCGTCGCGCAGCAGGGCGGCAAGGTCGGTCAGGTTCAGGCGGTCCACGGTGTTCCCCTCCTGGTACGGGTGTGCGTTCGGGTGGTGCTCAGAGGTGTACGGCGCTCACGCGCGCGGCGCGCGTACGACCGCAGCCGCGTTGAAGCCGCCCCGGCCCCGGGCGAGGACCAGCGCGTGCCGCAGCCGTGCCGGGCGGGGCGCGCCGGTCACCAGGTCCACCGGGCAGTCGTCGGCGAGCCGGCCGACCGGTGCGCCCGGCGGGACGACCTGGTCGCGCAGGGCGAGCAGGGCCGCCGCCAGATCGAGGGCGGACCCGCCCGAACCAAGGCGCCCGAACAGCGACTTCGGGGCCGTCACCGGCACCCCGTACGGGCCGAAGAGCTCGGTGAGCGCGGCGGCCTCGGCGCGGTCGGCGTCCCGGTCCCCGGCGGCGTCCGCGAAGACCACGTCCACGTCGGCCGCGTCGGTCCCGGCGTCGGCGAGGGCGAGGCGTGCGGCGTCGAGCAGCCGGGGCGCGCCGCGTCCGGGCGCCGGGTCGAAGGTGGCGGCGCAGCCCTCGACGGTGCCGAGGACGCGCGCTCCCCTGGCGTGCGCGGCGTCGCCGTCCTCCACGACGAGCAGGGCGCCGCCCTCCCCCACGACGTGCCCGGAGGCGTCGGCGGAGAACGGCAGGTAGGCGTCGGCCGGGTCGCGCCGGGTGCTCAGGCCCCCGGCGGCCAGCTGGGCGGTGAAGCCCCACGGGCACACCGTCGCGTCGAAGCCGCCGGTGAGGACGGCCCGGCCGCCCTGGCGCAGCTGGCGCCGGGCCTGGGCCATCGCGTCGAGGCCGCCCGCCTGCTCGGAGACGACGACACCGCTGGGTCCGCGCAGCCCGTGCCGGATGGAGATCTGCCCGGAGTTGGCGGCATAGAACCAGGCGAAGGACTGGAAGGCGCCGACGTACCGGCTGCCCTTGCTCCACAGCTCCTGCAGCTCGCGCTGGCCGAACTCGAAGCCGCCCGCGCCGTTGGCGGTGACGACGCCCATGCCGTACTCGGGCAGGGCCGACGGGTCGATGTCCGCAGCGGTGATGGCCTCGGCCGCCGCCGCGAGGGCGAGCCGGGTCACCCGGTCGGTCTGCGGCAGCAGCTTGGCCGGCACGTGCGCCGCGTCCTCGAAGCCGGTGACCTCACCGGCGAGGACGGCCGGGTAGCCGGAGGCGTCGAAGCGGGTCACGGGGCCGATCGCGCGGTGCCCGCGCAGAACCGCCGACCACCAGGTCTCGGTGCCGACGCCGCCGGGTGCGGCGATCCCGATGCCGGTGACGGCCGCGGTCGCGGTACGGGCGGGGGCGGCCGTCGGTGCCGGGGCGGTCATCGGCGTGCCTCCGTCCGGGGTGCGGTGAGCACCATCGCGCTCTGGAAGCCGCCGAATCCGCTGCCGACGCTGAGCACGGTGTCGGTGCGCTGCTCGCGGGCGACGAGCGGTACGTAGTCGAGGTCGCAGCTCGGGTCGGGCTCGTGCAGATTGGCGGTGGGCGGCACGGTGTCGTGCTCGATGGCCAGCGCGCACGCGGCGATCTCCAGGGAGCCGATCGCGCCGAGCGAGTGCCCGATCATCGACTTGATGGAGCTGACGGGCACCCGGTAGGCGTGCTCGCCCAGGCTCGCCTTGAAGGCGGCCGTCTCGTGCTTGTCGTTCTGCTTCGTGCCCGAGCCGTGCGCGTTGACGTAGTCCACGGCGGTCGGGTCGAGCCGCGCCTCGTCCAGGGCGATCCGGACGGCCTCCGCCATCTCCCGCCCGTCCAGGCGCAGTCCGGTCATGTGGTAGGCGTTCGAGCGGCTGGCGAACCCCGCGATCTCCGCGTACACGTGCGCCCCCCTGCGTACCGCGTGCGTGTACTCCTCGAGGACGAGTACGGCGCTGCCCTCGCCGAGGACGAAGCCGCCCCGGGTCCGGTCGAAGGGGCGCGAGGCCGTCTCCGGCTCGTCGTTGCGCGCGGAGGTGGCCCGGATCGCGTCGAAGGAGGCCAGGGTGATCGGGGTGATCGGCGCCTCGGACGCCCCGGCCAGCATCACATCGGCGCTGCCCTCGCGGATGAGCTCCGCGGCGTGCCCGAGCGAGTCCAGGCCGGAGGTGCACCCGGTGGAGACGACGGCGACGGGGCCGAGCGCCCCGGCGTCCCGGGCGACCTCGGCGGCCACGGAGCTCGGCACGAGGTAGTCGCCGAGCCGTTCCTCCGCGCGGCCCGGGTCCAGCAGCCAGTGTGCGCCGCCCTCGCTGACCTGCGCGTACACCTCGTCGAGCCCGCTGCTGCACCCGACCGCGGTGCCCAGGGAGACGCCGGTGCGCTCGCCCCCGGCCGCCAGGTCGATGCCGCTGTCGGCGACGGCCTCGCGGGCGGCGGTGAGCGCGAACTGCGCGACCCGGTCCAGGCGGTGGGCCTCGCCCGCGTCGAAGCCGTGGTGCGCGGGGTCGAAGTCGGCCTCGGCGGCGATCCGGGACCGGAACGACGTGGCGTCGAAGCGGGTGATGCGGCGGGTGGCGGTGCGGCCCTCCGTCAGCAGCGACCAGAACGCGGCGGTGCCGGTGCCGCCCGGGGCGACCACCCCGACACCGGTGATGACGACCCGCCTCATCGGACACCCGCCGGCTGCGGGGCGAGCCGGCGCACCACACGTGCGGCGCGGCCCACCAGACGGGGCAGGTCGTGGCCCCGCAGGAAGAAGTGGTCGCCGGGCACGGTGCGGACGGCGAACGGGCCGGTGGTCCAGGCGCGCCACTGCGCCATGGCCTCCGGCTGCGCCAGCGGGTCGTCCGCACCGGCCACCGCGAGGACGGGGACCGTGAGCGGCCCGGCCGTCGAGGGTTCGCGGGCGGCCGTCCGCAGCTCGTGGGCGAGGACGAGGTCGTCGCGGAGCACCGGCAGGACGACCTGGTGCCAGAAGTCGCCGGGCCGGGCGCGCGCGGGCAGGGCGTTGGCCTCCCCGAGCAGGCGCAGCAACTCCTCGTCGCCCGCCCGGCACTGGTCGGCCAGGGCGGACAGCTCGTCGGGCGGCGGGCAGGCGCCGACGACGAGCAGCGCGGGCCCGGGGAGCCCCGCCTCGTGCAGGGCCCGGGTGACGCTGTACGCGACGAGGGCGCCGAGGCTGTGCCCGTAGAGGATGTACGGTGCCTCGCCACCCTCGCCGGTGAAGTGGGGCAGCTGGTCGGCGAGCAGGTCCGCGGGGCGGGTGAGACGCGGCTCGGAGCGCCGGCGTTCGCGGCCGGGCAGCAGGTGCGGCACGGTCTCGACGCCGGGCCCGAGGCGCGGGCCCCAGCCGTAGAAGGCGGAGACGCCCGCTCCGGCGTGCGCGAAGCAGTGGAGCCGTACGGGCCGTTCGTCGGACATGGGCCGTCCTCTCGCGTAGGAGTCCGGGCCCTCGGCCTGGGCCCTCCCCGACCGCAGCCTGGCAACTCCCACTCGAACGGTGCTGGACCTCGGCTCAGGCCGCGTACAGATCGAACGTGGACAGCCCGCGCGGCCCGCTGAGCACGTCGAGCGCCGGATCGACCGTGAGCATGGCCCGGTGGAGTCGCTGCATCTGCGGCGACGGCTCGACGCCCAGCTCCTCCACGAGCCTCAGCCTCAGCCTCCGGTAGACGTCGAGGGCGGTGGCCTGGCGGCCCGAACGGTAGAGGGCGACCATCGCCTGCGAGTGCAGCCCCTCGTGCTGGGGGTGACGCATGATCAGGTCGGTGAGCTCGGCGAGGACCTCGGTGTGCCGACCGCAGCGCAGATCCGCGTCGATACGCCGTTCGACGGTGACCAGGCGCGACTCCTCCAGCCTCATCACCTCGATGTCGAGGACCGGGCCCAGCCGTACATCGACCAGCGCCGATCCCTGCCACATGGCGAGCGCCTCGCCGAACAGCGCCGAGGCCCGGACGTCCTCGCCCCGGTCGAAGGCGCCGCGCCCGGCCGTCACCAGCTCCTCGTAACGGTGCACGTCGACGGCGTCCGGCGGAACCTGGAGCAGGTAGCCGCCGTGCCGGGTGGCCAGGACCTCCTTGGCGGCACCGGGGGTGTCGGGCCCCATGGCGGTGCCGAGCCGGCGGCGTAACTGGAGGATGTACGTCTGAAGGGTGGTCATGGCGCTCTGCGGCGAGTTGCTGCCCCAGATCTCTTCCATGAGGGTGGGCACGGGCACGACGCGGCCCGGATGGAAGGCGAGCAGCGCGAGGAGCTGTCGCGGCTTGCCCGCGGTGGGCACGATCGACATCCCGTTGACCTCGGCACTCAACGGACCCAGAACCTGTATGCGCACGGTGGCCTCCCCAAGGACCGGCCGGGGTGGGCCCGGCCGTGATCGCGTGCGCCGGCGCCTTCGCCCCCGTGGCCGAAAGCCGTCGGCGCCAGGCACGCTAGCCCCGGGCACACCGTGCGCCTCATTCTCTCGATCGGCGTTCGAGCAGCCCTCCAAGCAGGCATTGCGGCCTGATTGCGGCCCCCCGGAGCGCCGCCTCAAGAACACGCAGACGACGGCTGGAGGGGCGCTCGGGCGGTCTCCCCCGGCCATCGGGTGGTCGTTACCGTCCATGCCGTGACCGGATTCCGAGGGAGAGCCACCCGATGAGCGTCCTCGCCACTCCGCGCCCGAAGGCGGCGCGTGCCGCCGCGAACAGCCCCGTGGAGTTCCGGCTGCTGGGCCCGGTCATGGTCCACGACGCCACCGGGGGCGCGGACATCGTCCCGGCCGGCTCCAAGCAGCGGGCGCTGCTCGCCGCGTTCGTCACCCACGCCGGGGTGCTGCTCGACGTGGACCGGCTGGCGGCGGAGCTGTGGGACGGGGCGCCTCCCGGCAACGCGGCGAACGCCCTTCAGGCCCATGTGGCCCGGCTGCGGCGGCTGCTGCCCGCGCCCGGCGACTACGGCCATGCCTGGATCAGCACGCTGCCGACGGGCTACCTGCTCGACCTGGGCGGCGCCTCCACCGACGTCCTGCGCTTCACCCGGCGCTCGTCCGAGGGGCGGGCGGCCGTCGCCACCGACCCGGCCCGGGCGGCCACGATCCTGCACGGCGCTCTGGAGTTGTGGCGCGGCCCGGCGCTGCAGGACTGCCGCCGGGGACCGGTGTGCGCGGCGGAGGCCGACCGGCTGGACGAGATGCGGCTCACCACGCTGGAGGCGCTGTACGAGGCGCGGCTGCGCTGCGAACGGCACGGCGAGTGCATCGGCGACCTGGAACGGCTGACCGCCGACCACCCGCTGCGCGAGCGCTTCTACGACCTGCTCATGGTCGCCCTGTACCGCAGTGGCCGTCAGGCGGAGGCCATCGGCGTGTACGAGCGCGCCCGGCGCCGCCTGGTCGCCGCCCTCGGCATCGAACCGGGCCCGGCGCTGCGCGGCCGCCTGGAGTCGGTGCTCACCCACTCCCCCGGCCTCGTGGCCCCCGGCGTCCTGGACGAACTGGACCGGCTGCGCCGCCGGGTGGACGAGCTGGGCAGGCAGCAGCTGGAGCTGACCCGCCGGCTGAACGCGGCGACGGCGGGCGCTTAGGACCTCGTCAGGCGGCGGCGAGGTGGGCAGCGAGTGCGGTGAGGTCCGGGTGGTCGTGGAGGACGACGGCCCGCTCCCGCAGCCCGTACATCCGGTTGACCGCCGTCATGAACTCCGCGCCCGCCCGGGCGTCGACGCCCAGATCACTGAACGGGGTGCACGGGTCCAGGTCCCACGGATCGCAGGCCAGGATCTGCGCCAGCTCGTCACGCAGCTCGTCGGCGGACGGCAGCAGACGGCACGGCGGCGCGGCCGGGGCCGCGACGGGTGCGGGGACCGGCCCGCACCCCGCCTCCCGCGCCACGTGCACGGCGAACGCCTCCAGGCTGGGGTGGTCCAGGACGGCCGCGCCCTTGATGGCGGTGCCGAAACGGGCGTTGACGGTCGCCACGAACTCCGTGCCGAGCAGCGAGTCCAGGCCGATCTCCGGGAAGGGCCGCCAGGGGTGCAGGGTGCACGCGTCGCGCCGGATGACGTCGGCCAGCAGGCCGGTCAGCGTGGCCAGGACATCGGCGGAGGCGGAGTACATGTCACGCGGCCCGCACGGCTTCGGCGCGGGGCCGCGGCGGCGCCGTGCGGTAGCGGCCGGTCCGCCCGGGGCCCACGAGCGCCGGCAGCAGCAACTGCCACAGCGCCCCGCCGTCCCCCGGCCGCGCCCCGGCGGCCCCCTCACCGGGCGGCGCGATCCCGTACAACAGGGCGGCGAGCAGCGCCTCGGCGCCGCCGTCCCGGGCGTCCCCGGTCAGCTCCCCGGCCGCGTCGGCCTCGTCCAGCAGGCGCCGGGCCTCGGCGAGCCAGGCCCGGCGCAGGCCGCCGGTCCCGGCCGGACCGGCCACACCGTCGTCGGCCAGCCGGAACGCGGCCCGGGCGACCGGGTCCTCGCACCGGGCCAGGGTCAGCCAGTGCGTCAGGTCGATGAGGCGCTGCACCGGCCCGTCGCCGGTGGCCCGCCGCTCGTCCAGGAACGCCCCGAGCAGGGTGTGGCCGTGCAGCGCCACCGCGTCGGCCAGCGCCTCCTTCGACGGGAAGTGGAAGTACAGCGCGCCCTTGGTCACGCCCGCGGCGGCGGCGATCTCGCCGAGCGTGGCGCTCGCGTACCCGCTCCGGGTGAACAGCTCGGCCGCCGCGTCGACGAGCCGTCGCCTGGTGCGTTCCGACCTCTCCTGCATTCAGCCCTCCCAGGACCGTGGGTCCCCTGCGTTCAGCCGACCTGGGTCAGCCGCTCGCCGGTGGCGGCGGCGGCCGTCCCTGGTGCCGGTGCGGACCCGGCCTTCAGAATGGAGCGCTGCAGTCGTTGCAGCCCTGCGGATGGCTCGAGCCCCAGCTCACCGACGAGCCTGGCCCGCAGCCGGTGGTAGGCGTCCAGCGCTTCGCTGCGCCTGCCCGAGCGGTGCAGGGCGACCATGTAGTGGGCGTGCAGGTTCTCGTGCGTGCGGTAGCGGCTGACCAGGACCGTGAGTTCGCTCAGCAGCTCGCGGTGGCGGCCGAGGCGCAGGTCGGCGTCGATGCGCCGGTCGAGGGCGCACAGCCAGGTCTCCTCTAGGCGCCGGATCTCCATGTCCAGCCGCGGCCCCGTCCGTACGTCCACGAGGGCGGACCCGGTCCACAGCGCGAGCGCGTCCCGCAGTTCGCGCGCGGCGCGCGGGAAGTCGCCCGCGTCCCCCGTGCGGTAGCCGCAGCCGGCGAGCCGCTCGAACTCCCGGACGTCGACGGTGCCGCCCGAGGTGTCCAGCATGTACCCGCCGGGCGTGGTGACCAGGACGTCCTTGGCGGTACGCGACGAGGCGTCACCCGGGGCCTGTGCCAGAGCCGCGGCGATGAGCTCGCGCACCTGCAACACGTAGGTCTGCAAGGTGGTACGGGCGCTGCGCGGCGGGTTCTCGCCCCACAGCTCTTCGATCAGGTCGGATACGGAGACGACACGGTCGGCGTGCACGGCCAGGAGCGCCAGTACCTGCCGGGCCTTCGGCGCCGTCGGGGTGACCGAGATCCCGCCCTCGGTGACGACCAGCGCGCCCAGTACTTCGATGTCCATGGTGCTCCCCCTTTTCACGCATGAGTCATCAGCGAAGCTAAAAACAGGACACGCGGTTTGTCAATACCAAACCGCGTGCCCTGTTTACAAGGGGGATCAAGGGAGCCTCTACTGCGGGGGGTTTCCGTGCTTGCGGGCCGGCAGGTCGGCGTGCTTCGTACGGAGCATCGCGAGCGAGGCGATCAGCACCTCGCGCGTCCCGGCCGGATCGATGACGTCGTCCACGAGCCCCCGCTCGGCGGCGTAATAGGGGTGCATGAGCTCGGTCTTGTACTCCTTGACCATGCGGGCGCGCATCGCCCCGGGGTCCTCGGCCCCCGCGATCTGCCGCCGGAAGATGACGTTGGCGGCGCCCTCCGCGCCCATGACCGCGATCTCGTTGGTGGGCCAGGCGTAGGTGAGGTCCGCACCGATGGACTGGCTGTCCATGACGATGTAGGCGCCGCCGTACGCCTTGCGCAGGATCAGCGAGATGCGGGGCACGGTGGCGTTGCAGTACGCGTACAGCAGTTTGGCGCCGTGCCGGATGATCCCCCCGTGCTCCTGGTCCACGCCGGGCAGGAAGCCTGGCACGTCGAGGAGCGTCACGATCGGGATGTTGAAGGCGTCGCAGAGCTGCACGAAGCGCGCGGCCTTCTCGGACGCCTCGATGTCGAGCACCCCGGCCAGCGTCTTCGGCTGGTTGGCGACGATGCCCACCACCTCGCCGCCCAGCCGGGCCAGGACGCAGATGATGTTGCGCGCCCAGTGCTCGTGGACCTCCAGGTATTCGCCGTCGTCCACCAGTTCCTCGATGACCTCCGCCATGTCGTACGGGCGGTTGCCGTCCACCGGCACCAGGTCGAGGAGGGTGTCCGAGCGACGGTCCGCCGGGTCGGCGGTCGGTGCCACGGGCGGGTTCTCGCGGTTGTTCTGCGGCAGCAGGGACAGCAGGTAGCGGACCTCGGCGATGCAGGTCTCCTCGTCGTCGTACGCGAAGTGCGCGACGCCCGAGGTCTCGGCGTGGACGTCCGCGCCGCCCAGGCCGTTCTGCGTGATCTCCTCGCCGGTGACCGCCTTCACGACGTCCGGACCGGTGATGAACATCTGCGAGGTCTCACGGACCATGAACACGAAGTCCGTCAGGGCGGGGCTGTAGGCCGCACCGCCCGCGCACGGGCCGAGCATCACCGAGATCTGCGGGATGACACCGGAGGCGCGCGTGTTCCGCTGGAAGATCCCGCCGTACCCCGCGAGCGCCGAGACACCTTCCTGGATACGGGCGCCCGCGCCGTCGTTCAGGGACACCAGCGGCGCACCGGCCGAGATGGCCATGTCCATGATCTTGTGAATCTTCGTCGCGTGAGCCTCACCCAGCGCCCCGCCGAAGATCCGGAAGTCGTGCGCGTACACGAAGACCGTCCGGCCCTCCACCGTACCCCAGCCGGTGACGACACCATCGGTGTACGGCTTCTTCGCCTCCAGGCCGAAACCCGTCGCCCGGTGCCGCCGCAGCTGCTCCACCTCATGGAAGGAACCCGGGTCGAAAAGGAGCTCGATGCGCTCACGCGCCGTCAGCTTGCCCTTGGCGTGCTGCACCTCGGTCGCCCGGTCACCGGGCCCGCGCTCCGCCGCCGCGTGGATCTCGCGCAGTTCCGCCACGCGGCCGCGGAGACCGGCCTGCCCCAGCAGTTCCGGGACGGGGGAAGTGGTCATCGACATGTCGTCAGGTCCCTTCCTGGAATGCGTTGCCGCACTATCGCCAGCTGCGCGGAGCTCGGTAGACGGGCTCGGGGCTCCACCCCGGGACGCGCCCGGCCGGGGGCTTCTCCCGCTGCCCGTCGGCGTCCGCGCGCAGGGCGAGCAGCACCACCGTGAGCGCGGCGAGCTCCTCCTCGGTGGCCCGCCCGCGCTCGATGCGCAACGCGGACACCGCCGTTTCCGGACCGCCCATACCCCACCTCCAGCGTTTACGGCAGCATCGGCCACCCGGCTAGAGCACCGCTCCGGCTCCACTGGAGAACCGCTCGGCAACGGGTCAACGGCTCCCCGCACGCACGGACTTCAGCCCCGCCGCCAGCGCGCCGGCACAGCCCGGACCGCTGCCGACCCCCGTCATGACGACGGCCGCCACCGTGCCCTCGTCGGCCGCGCAGGCCATCTCGTACGCGGCAGCGCCCCCCGGCCCGGCACCGCACAGCACCAGCCGCCCGGGCCCCTCCGGCCGCCCGGCACCCCGCAGCCCGGGCAGCGCGGAGGGATCCCCCGGCCGCGCCGCCCGCAGGCTCACGATCCGTTCCGGGCCCCGGTGATGACGGACCAGGGCCTCGTACGCGCCCACGGGCACACCCGGCGTCCGCACCAGCACGATCGTGTCGGCCGACGGGTCCCCGGCGCGCAGCACCGCCATGTCCGGTCCCTCCGGCACGGGCGGCCGGGGCAGCACGCGGGGCACCTCGAAGCCCTGGAGGAGTTCGAGGAGATCGCCGACGGCGGACTGCGGGTCGCGGTGGTCCGGCAACGACCTCAGCAGGCGTACGCAGTGCGAGAGCAGCGCGGACGCCTCCACGTCCCCCAGGCACCGTCGGTCGTAGCGCACCGTGAGGGCGAGCCCGCCGTCCGCGTCGTGCCGGGCCGCGAGGGTGAGCGGCAGTCCGGGGTGCGCGCTGATGCTGCGCGGGGCGTCCACCTCGACGTCCTGGGCGCGCAGCTCCGCCAGCAGCGCGGCGGGCAGCTCGACCCGGTTGTCGAACACGATGCCGGTCTCGAAGAGTTCGGCGTCGGGGTTCCGGCCGGTCCAGACCCGGACCCGGTCGCCCGGCACCCAGGCGTGGACGGCCAGGTCCAGCGCGGCGTCACGCGCCTGCCCGAGAAGGCCGGCCACCGGTTCGGCGGGGTCGACGGTGACCGTCATCGGCAGCGGGTTGCCCAGCAGCCCCGGAATGCCCGCGGCGCCCTCCATCGGGATGTCCCGGGCCGACAGGTGCACGCCGAAGCTGACCGGCACCGGGCCGGCCGCACCGGCCGCCCGGTACAGCAGCAGCGCCCACACGGCGTGCAGGGCGCTGGACTCCCCCGCGCCGCGCATCGCGGCCCAGGTGCGCAGGCGGGTGGTCTGGGGCGGCCGCAGCCGCCGGTGGACGCGTCCGGTGCCGAGCGGCCCGGCCGGGGACCCGTCGTCCGGGACCTCGGGCGCGGCCGTCTCCGGGGGCGCGGTGGCCGTCGCCCAGTAGGCGCGGGCGCCCTCGGTCCGCTGCCGGGCCAGCCACCGGGCGTGGTCCCGCACATCGGGGCGCCGCTCGCGTCCGGGCAGGGCGCCCCCGCGGGCGTACGCCCGGTAGAACTCCCGCAGCAGCAGGTGGACGCCGCGCTCGTCCAGCAGCGCCCGGTGGTAGGTGAGCAGGACCCGGGTGGGCGCGCGGGTGCCCCCGGGGCGGGGCGGCCCGTCCATCAGGGTCACGCGCAGCAGGCCGGGGCGGTGCGGTGCGAAGCCGCGCAGGCGGTCGCGCTCGATCAGGTCGCTCCAGGAGACGACGCCGTGTGCGAGGTGGGCGACGTCGATCGCGGCCCAGTCGTGCAGCACCAGCCGGGGCAGGTGCGTCCAGTCGAAGGCCGCCCGCAGGACGGTCTCCCGGTCGGCGACGGACAGCCAGGCGGCGGTGAACCGGGCGAGGTCGACCGGCCCCGTCCAGTTCCAGGCGACCTGGCCGACGTGCCCGCCCGCCGGCTCCTCGACGGCCGCGCGGATCAGGTCCTGCTGGTGCCCGGTCACCGTGACGGTGTCGCGTGCACCGCCCGCCAGCGCCAGGACGTCGGCGAACACCTCGGCTCCGGGCCGGGCCGGACCGCCCTGCGCGTGCGCGACGCGCAGGGTGAGGCGCCCGGCTCCGGACGGCTCCGCCGTCACCGTGTACGCATGACGCTGGGTCACCCGGGCCGCCACCGCCTCGGCCGGGCCGGGGTCGAGGGGGCCGCACAGCTCCGCCTCGACGGACGGACCGGAGGCGGCAGGCACCGGTGCGAGGACCACCGCAAGCACCAGATCGTCACTCATCGGGGCCCTGAGCCCGCGTGCGCCGCATCACTTGCCCTCCCTCAGCCGGTACGGCTGCCCTCTCAGGCGAGCCGCACTCCGCTCGCCCCCGCGACGCCCTCGGGCCGGGCCATGAGGATGGAACGCTGCAACTTGGCCAGCGCGGGCGAGGGTTCGAGCCCGAGCGTGCGGACCAGCGTGGAGCGCAGCCGCTGGTAGGCGTCCAGCGCCTCGCCGCGCCGCCCGGAGCGGTAGAGGGCCAGCATGTACTGGCCGCACAGGCTCTCATGGGTGGAGTACCTGCTGAGCAGGACGGTGAGTTCGGAGAGCAGTTCGCGGTGGCGGCCCAGCTTGAGATCGGCCTCGATGCGCTGGTCCAGGGCGCACAGCCGACTCTCCTCCAACCGCTTGATCTGGGTGTCGAGGTGCGGCCCGGTGTGGACGTCGGCGAGTGCCGGGCCGGTCCACAGGGCCAGCGCCTCGCGCAGCAGCCGCGCGCCCTCGGGAAAGTCCTCGGCGTCCATGGCCCGGTACCCCATGCCGGCCAGCCGCTCGAAGTCCTGCACGTCGTGGCTGCCTTCGCCGCCCTTGAGTAAGTAGCCCCCGGGGACGGTGAGCAGGACGTCCTTGGCCGTGCGGGTGTCGTCGCCGTGCTCGTCGAGCGCGGCGGTGATCAGTTCGCGCAGCTGGAGGATGTACGTCTGGAGGGTGGGCCGGGCGCTGCGCGGCGGCTCGCTCCCCCACAGCTCTTCGGTGAGGGTGCCCACGGGCACCACCTCGTCGGCGTGCAGGGCCAGCAGGGCGAGCACCTGCCGGGGCTTGGGCGCGGTCGGTGTGATCGAAGTGCCCATTTCCCGCACGACGAGCGTGCCGAGTACGTCGATGTCCACGCGGTCTCCCCGTCATCCCCTGGCCGCCGGGACGGCCTGGAACTTCTGCTGACGGAACGATTTAAAAACAGCACGAGCGGTATGTCAATACCAAACCGTGCGCCCTGTTTACTCTCGTGCGGACCGCCAGCGATCCTTGAGGAACGACCGCCTTGATCCGATAAGTTTCCCCAAAAACGGACAAAGAGAAGGGGGTTGGAGCACCCGAGGGGGTCCGCATCGAGGCAACGAGGGTTCGAATTACCAGACCGCACGGACTGTTTTGCCAGGTGGGGGCGCGAGTGAGGACGCGGGCGAGGACGTGCCGGCAACGCGCCGGAGACGCGGCAGCGGCCCGGCGGCCAGGCACCCGGGAGCGCCCCGCCCGCAAGACTGCGGTGCTACTCCGCCGGGATCAGCCGCGGCAGCGCGAACGACCACAGCTGGACCAGCCGTTCCGCGGACCGCCAGTACCGGTCGGCCGCGCCGAGGGTTTCCAGGCCGAGCGTCGCCGCCACGATGACCACCGCCGCGTCCTCGGCCGAGACGTCCTCGGCCAACTCCCCGTCGGCGCGGGCCTGGACGAGGGCGTTGCGCACCCACTCGTACCACCAGTCGTGGAGCTTGGCCTCGCTCTTGCGCGAGGGGTCGCCGCCCAGCCGGAAGCCCGCGCGCACGACCGGATCGTCGGTGACCGCGTCCATCAGCCGGCCCGCGGCGGCGACGAGCTCCTGAAGCCGGCCGCCCTCGGCGGTGCGCGCGGTCTCCTCGGTCAGCGCGAGGGCGGCCGCCGCGGCGGCGTCCTCCACGGCGGTCGCAAGCGCGTCCTTGTTGGGGAAGTGGAAGTGCAGGGCGCCCGAACTCACCCCGGCCCGACCGCTGATGACCGGAAGCGTCGCCATCGCGTACCCGTCGGCACCGAAGACCTCCGCCGCGGCCGAGATGAGGGCCTGACGCGTCACAGCCGCTCGCGCCTGCTTCACCATCGTGTCCTCCTCCGGGCGGGCGGGGAACCGGCGTAAAGCCGTCCGATTCACCCAGGATTCTCCATACTGACTCGTGCACACCCTAGCAAACCGCACGGCTGGTTGGTTTAGTGCCGCGACGTGCGCCTCACGGGGTTCAGCTGATCATTTTGCATGCGGCCGAGGGGCTCGCGAGCTCCGACCTTGGAAACAGTTGGTTTCTCCAGTCGTTCTCCCCGAAAAATGCACCGTGAACCAACAAAAGAAACCGCCCGATAGGTTTCTTCTTCCGGCGGCCGGGGCGGGGAGCGCGAGCGACGCGAGGCGCCATGCGCCCTATGTCCATCTTTCTGTCCTATTGCGAGGGCGCATATGCCCGCTGGAGGCAGCGAAACGGAACCTGTTATTCAAGCAAACGCTTAGCTCTTGGTAAAGTCTTTACTTTTGGGCCGATTGAAGAAAACCGGTAGGTCCGTATCTTAAGTGGCGTCGCCGAACCCAGGTTTCACGTCCAGACGGGGGCCCCATGAGTCTCACCACCGCTGAAGCCAGAACCGCACTCCCGGCCGCGCCGCGGCTGACCAGCACGGTCGCGAAGGAGTACGTGCACCGCGACTCCGTCGCGGAGGTGTTCCTCACCGGATGCGACTCCCGGGACGGGATGAGCTTCGCGCTGACCGGCCAATGGCCTCGCGCCCACACCATGTTCCGGAGTCAGGACGGCACGAGCCACGATCCGCTCCAGATCGCGGAAACGTTCCGGCAGGCGGGCATCTACGTATCCCACGTGGAGCTGGGCGTGCCGCTCGGCCACAACTTCGTGATGTCGAGCATCACGTACACGGCCGATCCCGAGAACCTGCGCATCGCCTCGGGGCCCACCGACTTCGACCTCGACACCCGGTGCACGGACATCGTCCGGCGCAGGGGCATCGCCAGCCGCGTCGCCTTCGAGTTCGCGCTCCGCCGGGGCGGCCGCTCGCTGGCCGGCGGCACCGGGCAGATCTCCGTGATCCCCCCGGCCGTCTACAACCGGTTACGCCAGAACCGCGCCGCCCTGCCGCCCGTCACCGAACCGCACCCGGCCCGCAATCCGCTGCCGCCGGCCGTCGTCGGACGGCCGTACACCACGGATGTGGTGCTCTCCCCCGTCCCCGGCTCCGCACCCGGCGGAAGGCCGCGCTGGCTGCTCACCCCGGACCTCGACCACCCGATCCTCTTCGACCACAAGGGCGATCACGTGCCCGGCATGGTCCTGCTCGAAGCCGCCCGCCAGGCCGCCTGCGCCGTGATGGCACCCGGGACGTTCACCCCGGCCGCCGCCACCAACGACTTCCACCAGTACGCCGAACTCGACCGGCCCTGCTGGATCGAGGTGACCCGGGTGGAGCGCGAAGCCGGCAACATGGTCACGATGGAGATCACCGGCCACCAGGACGGCAAGAACGTCTTCACCTCGGTGCTGACCGGCCCGGTCGACTAGGCGGGCCCTGCCCGCCGCCCGGGACCTCACCCCCGTACCGCCTTGGGTCGCTGACCCACCCGTGCGAGAAAATCGCAGGTTACGCCCGTACGCGCCGCACCACAGCGACCGAAGCGACCGAAGAACCCGCTCGCCCCTGTACGCGGAAGTCTGCGCCCGCAAAAGGGCCACGCCTTCCGCGTACAGGCGTGGCCAACGGCCTCTGCGCGACACCCCGTCAGAGGTCGAAGGCGACGTGTTCCAGGTCGGTGTACTCCACGAGGAGCCCCTGTGCCCGGCGCCCGCCGTCCTTGAAGTAGATCTCCTGCAGTCCCTCGGCGGCGACCTCCTGGAGCTGGCGGTCGCTGCCGCCCTGCTCCCGGAGTTCGAAGAGCCGGGCCGCGTACGCCGGCGGGAGCGCCACGGTGAGATGGCGCAGCCGGGCGTCGTCGGTGGAGCCGGGCGCCGCCGTGTAGCCGAACCGGGCCCGGGTGTCGATGACGATGCCCCCGGTGGTCGCCGCGGCCTTGCGCGCCTTCGCCTGGATCTGCGGCTGCCAGCGCCGCTTGACCTCCCGTTCCAGGCGGGCGGCCAGCTCCGGACGGGGCTTCTTCAGCTGGTCGCGCACATACCGCTCGACCGTGCGCTGAGTGATCCCCAGGAGTGCGGCGGCGGCCCTGGTGCCCTTGAGCTGCTTGACGAGATACCGCATCTGCGCACCGGCCGACTTGGGCGCGGGCCGGGTGAACGCCCGCTGGACCGCCTCGTCGAGACCTTCCCCGACCGTGTTCATCGGCTGGTTCCCCTACTCTCCGTCGTCCTTGGCGGTGACCGCGCCGTCCTTGATGTACCGGGCCAGGTTGAGTTCCGGACCGTACTCCTCCCGGACCGCCTCCGCCCACAGCGTGGTCTGCGAGCCCTCGTGCTTCACCATTCCCGGGCTGACCCCGAGCCGGAAGCCCCCGGGCAGCGGCTTGCCGTCCCGGTACGGCAGGAAGTCCAGCGGGGAGGGCCCGTCGGAGGCGTACACCGCGCAGTCCGAGAGCACGGCGACCGGGTACTGGCCCGTCGCGGCCGCCAGCCGGACCATCTTGCGGTGCATGTTGATCCGGGCCCGCGAGATGACGGTCGCGCGGATGTCGGGGCGCCAGGTCGGCCGGCTCAGCGCGGGCCACGGCTTGCCGGGCCGCCACCCGCCGCCGCGCGGCCGCTCCCGCAGCTTGCCGATGCCGCCCTTGACCGTCGCCTTGACCGCCGACAGCACGACCGCGAGCTGCGGATCACGGTCCCGATACCCTTCCATCGCCGCCAGGAACGCATCGGGCGCCAGCCCGTCGGCCACGCCCAGGTCGGCCATGGTCGCCACGTACGCGTCACGCAGCCGCTTGTACCAGCCGTCCAGATAGCGCCCGTTGGCCGGTCGCACCCACGCCTCGACAGGCGCAACCTCGTAGCCGAGCTCCACCGCGTACGCCACGGTCGGCGTCGCGTACCAGGCGGGCCCCTCCGGGCGGTCGCCCTTCGGCGTGAACGGGTTCGGCAGCAGATCCCCGTCGAGCCGCCGCCACTCCTTGCCGATCACGACGTGCGACGGATCGACGTGCGACAGGTCCACCAGCCAGGAGCCGGGCAGCGCCGGGTCGAACGCGGGGCTGTTCACGTGCACGGGCGCCTCCAGGCCGACGACAGCCCCGTTGGCGGCCGCGCCGAAGGCAAGGTTGACGTCGATGCCGACCAGATGCCGCTTCAGGCACTCGTCGTCGGTGAGGGGCCGCGCCCAGTCGTACGCCTCCTCGAACAGCATCTCGGCCGGGCCGCGCTGGTGGAAGCGGGGCAGGTCCGCGAGGAGCGGGTGCCCGTCGGGGGCCTCGCAGGGGGCACACTCGACGGGCTCGGAGCCCAGCGAGCCGGGGTTGCGCTCGCTGTGCCGCTTGCCGTCCGCGTCGGGCGCGCTCGCCCGGGTCGGCGGGTGCAGCGAGGTCATGAGTTCCAGCCCGGTGACGGCGGTGGAACCCCGGGGCGTCATCACGCGCGACGCGTACGTGCCGAGCAGCCGTACGAGTTCGGCGGGCGGGAGCTGCGCGGCGCCGTTCCAGTGGCGGACGTCGAGCGCGTTCCAGGCCGGGATGCAGAGCTGGAGACAACTGCGGCGCGCACCGCGCGCGGGCCGGTAGATCCGGGCCCACGGGCCGAACCCGCGCCGGGTCAGCTTCCACTCCGCCCGCGCCAGCTGCTTGAGCACCTTGTGGTCCTCCGGCAGTCGCCCGGCCAGGCCCTCCTCCCGCGACAGCCGTACGGGCAGCCCGAACCGCTCGCACGCCGCCTCGGTGAGAACGAGCAGCGGATCGGCGTCCTGCCCGCTGGGGTGCAGCCGCTCGGCACCCAGGCGCCCCTCGCCCAGGGCCCATTCCACCAGGGCGGACAGCGACTTGGCGGGCACGTCGAGCACCAGCCCGCCCACGCAGTACGCGAACACCTCACCGCCGTCCGCGTCGACAACGGCGAGCGGCCCGTGCTCGTAGGAGGAGGTGTCGGCCCGGGGCTTACGGGGCACGGGGACGGGTCCTGCGGCAGGGACTGCAGCTTCGGCGACGACTGTTTCGGCGGGTGCGGAGTCGACAGGCGCGGAGTCGACAGGCGCGGGGCCGACAGGCGCGGGGCCGACAGGCGCGGGGCCGACAGGCGCGGGGCCGACAGGCTCCTCGACAGCGGGCGCGACGGTTTCGGCGACGTCGACGGACTCCGTGGCCTCGGCAGCCTCCGCGACCGGCGCGGCCACCGCCTCCTCCGGATACCGGGCGGCGAGCCCCTCAAGCAACCGGGCGTACGCGGCGCGCTTCGGCGGCCGGGGCTCGCTGCGCCCGGACTCCCAGTTGCCGACCGACTCCCGGCGGCTCCTCAGCGCCTTCGCGATCTGGTCCTGGCTCAGCCCCGCGGCCTCGCGCAGCCGCTTGCGTTCGGCCGGCGGCGGCAGCGGGTCCTGCGCGATCTGCTCCAGCAGCGCGTCCACCGCGCTGAACAGCAGCTGCTCCTCATGGGACAAAACGATCACCTCGTGCGCCACCCTATCGAACCGCTCAATGGAACACTCATGGATGTCACACGGATTGCGCATACCCGGTCGGCGTCACTGGAACCGGGATTCAGCCCGGCTGGAGACGACGGGACCGTTTTCCCGCATCCGGCGACCGGACCGGAGCGACCGGGAGTCCGCTCGGTAGCTGGAGCTTCGGACAGAGAACCGCAGGTCACGTCCCTGACCAGGGGGCGGAGCGACCGAAGCGACCCATCGGTCAGATATATGCAGCCATTGGCGTGTGCGCGCGTGTGCGTCATATATAGAAAGCTTCGGTCGCTTCAGTCGCTTTTCCTTCGGCCATACGACTGTGACCTGCGGGTTCGCGGACACCGCGGGGAGCGACCGACAGACCGGGCCGCGGAGGGGCCCGGTCGCTGGGTCGCTGCGGGCACGTTTCGATGCGCACATCAGTTCTGCCGCATGGGCCTCTACTCCCCCGTGGGTTTCGCTAATCTGATTTTGCGAGTTGAGTCGCTTCAGTCGCTGATGGGGGAAGTGAATGGCAGCTGAACTGCGGGTCTCGCGCGGCGACTCACGGCAGTTCACCGGGTCTGAGCCAGTCGCCGCGCAGCCTTTGACGACAGCGTGGTGGTGTGCGCGCCAGGGGTGGCCGGTTCATCCTCTTGCGCCGGGCCGCAAGACACCGGTGGCCAACTGCGAGGCATGCCGCCGCCCGGACCACGACCGCGCCCGGTGCGGCTGTCTGCGGGCAGGCCGCTGGTGCCACGGGTTCCACGCCGCGACGCTCGACCTCGACCGGATCGGGCAGTGGTGGAGCATCCGCCCGGACCTCGGGGTCGGCGTCGCCACCGGCCCGGCAGGCCTCGTCGTCATCGACGTCGACGCGCACGCCCGCAAACTCCCGCGCCGGGACCGCCTGTTGCCGGGCGTCGGGATAGCCACCGGAATCGACCTGACCGGCCTGGCCAACGGCTTCCACACCCTGGGCCTGTTGGCCGCCCTGCGCGGCGTCACCAGTCCCGCGGACGACGCGTCCACGCTCCGGGTCCGCACCCCGTCGGGCGGCATGCACGTCTGGTACCGCAACGATGGCGGCCACCGCTGGCAGTGCTCGGCCGGTTCGGGCAGCGGGCGGGCCCTCGCCTGGCAGGTCGACGTCCGGGCGCACGGCGGGTACATCGTCGCGCCCGGCACCGTCACCGCGGCCGGGACCTACCGTCCGGTCGGAGCCGTACGCACCCCCGCCCCGCTGCCCGCCTGGCTCGCCCGGGAGCTCCAGCGCACCGGCCACCTGCCCACCAGCCCCGCGCCGGGGCCGAGACCCGTGCCGCCCCGGGCCCGGCAAGCGGTGCTCGCGGCGGGCGGCCGGTCCGACGCGCCGGGCGAGCGCCTGCTGACGGGCCTCCTCGCCGAGGTCGCCGCCTGCGCGTCCGTGCCCGAGGGCGCCGCGTTCTCCGAGAAGCTGAACCGGGCCGCGTACACGGCGGGCGGTCTCGTCGCCGCCGGATACCTCCCCGAGGACGAGGCGGTACGGCAGTTGCGGGAGGCCGCCGGGCTGGCCCGCCCGGACCAGGAGCGGCGGAGCCTCGCCATCATCCGGGGCGGGCTGGGCGCGGGGCGGCTGCGGCCGCTGGCCCTCGGGGGGCGCGCGTGAGTGCGGACCAGGACAGAGTGCTTCCCTCACCCTCCTTCGACGTACGGGCCGTGGCCGCGCAGATCCTCGCCCAGCCCGTGCCCCAGACCCGGCAGCGCGACGACGCGTCCACGCCGTACGCCACGTCGGACGGGCTGCTGCCCGACACCCTCACCGACCGGGGCAACGCCAAGCTGTTCGTCAGGCTCTACTGCAACGACTACCGGCATGTGCCCGGCATCGGCTGGTTCCGCTGGGACGGCACCCGCTGGCAGTTCGACGAGGACGACACGGTGATGTGGTCGGCGGGCGACCTGGCGGAATCCCTCGCCACCACCGACCCGCGCGGCGTCTTCACCCCTGCCGCGCTCCAGCAGCACCGGCGGCGCACGCTCAGCACGAGCGGGATGAACGCGATGCTGACCCAGGCCAGGTCCGCCCCGGGCATGGTTCTCAACGCGGCGCTCCTGGACGCCGATCCGTACGCGCTGTGCACTCCGGCGGGCGTGGTGGACCTGCGGACCGGCTTCATCCGCCCCGCCGAGCCCACGAAGGACTTCCACTCCCGCTCCACCTCGGCGGCCCCCCAGGCGATGCCCACACCGCGCTGGGACCGCTTCCTGGCCGACACCTTCGGCGAGGGCCCGGACGGCGAGGAGATGATCTCCTTCCTCCAGCTGCTGCTCGGCTACTCCATCACCGGTGACGTCGGCGGCCAGGTCATGCCGTTCCTGTTCGGCTCCGGCAAGAACGGCAAGTCGGTCCTGCTGGACGTCCTGATGAAGCTCCTGAGGGACTACGCGGACGCGGCGCCGCCCGGCTTCCTGATGTCACGCCCGTACGAGGGCCACCCCACGGACCTCGCCGAACTGCACGGCCGGCGGGTCATCGTGTGCAGCGAGGTCAAGCCGGGCGACCGCTTCGACGAGGCCCGGGTCAAGCTCCTGACCGGCGGGGACCGGATCAAGGCCCGCCGGATGCGGCAGGACTTCTTCAGCTTCGAACCGACCCACAAGATGTGGCTGCTGGGCAACCACCGCCCCGAAGTCGGCACGGGCGGCTTCGCGTTCTGGCGGCGCATGCGCCTCATCCCGTTCGAACGCGTCGTCTCGGACCACCGCAAGATCGACAACCTGGCGGACATCCTGGTCACCCAAGAGGGGCCGGGCATCCTCAACTGGCTGATCGAGGGCGCCCGTCGCTACCTGGGCGGCGACAAGGACCTCTCGGGGCCCGAGCGGGTACGGATCGCGACGACCGTGTACGCGGAGACCGAGGACCACACCGGGCGGTTCGTCGGCGAGACCTGTCGGCTCGACGCCGGGCTCCGCGCCGAACAGGCACACCTCTACGCGGCGTACAAGCGCTGGTGCCAGAATGAGGGCGTTCCGGCGATTTCGTCGCGAGCCTTCGCGGCGCACATCCGCGAAGTGGTGGGGCTGGCATCACCGAAGGAAATGATCTTTTCCAACCAGCGCAAGTACTACCCGGGCATCGGCCTGCTCGCGGACGAGGAGACAGTATGAGCGCCCTCATCGCAGAAGACGAGATCGTCCACGAGGTCGACCTCGTGTGGCTTGAGGACATCACCGTGCTCGACTACGTCCGTCAGAGCCTGGACCGCCTCCCGACCCGCCGGGGCAAGCCCGCCTACCACCGCGACGGAAGAATGGTCGGCTACGCCCTCCTCGGCCCGAAGGCCAAGCCGTCGCGCTCCTCGGGCACCTTCCGGCGCCGGGTGTTCTGGCTCCTCCCCCACGACCGGGACACCGAACCCGAGGGGCTGTACGCGCGGGGCGCACCGGCCGAGGCCGTGGACGTACGGACGCTTGCCCCGGGCAGCAAGGGGCACAAGACCGAGCGTTCGGAGGGCGGCCCGATGTCGTCGGCGGCCGCCCGGGAACTTCAGCCATAGCGGTACGCCCACGGCGGTTCCTGGTCCGGATCCGGGCCAGGATGGTTAAAAAACAGCATGTCCGGTATATTTCTGTCGTCGGGGGACAACCACGGACAGGGAGGGCACCGCCGTGCAGGGGGAACGTCTCATCCAAGCCCAGGTGCTCATCGCGGGCGGAGGCCCCGTCGGCCTGCTCGTGGCGGCCGAACTCGCGGCGTACGGCGTCGACACCGTAGTGCTCGAACCCAGGTCCGAGGTCTCCGACCAGCCCAAGGCGACCACGCTGCACGCCCGCGCGGTGCAGTCCCTGGCCCGCCGGGGCCACCTCCCGGGGCCGCCCCCGCCCTCGTACGCGGCCGAACCCGCCACCAGCGCCTTCCACTTCGCAGGGCTCCCCGGCCTGACCATCACCGCTCCCCCGGACGAACCGGAGCCGGTCCTGAAGTGCGCCCAGGCCGTCCTGGAACGGCACTTGGAGGCCCGGGCGCGCGCCGCCGGGGCCCGTATCCTGCGCGGCCGCCGCCTCACCGACGCCGTCCAGGACGCGGACGGCGTACGCGTCACGGCGGAGGGCCACGAGGGGCCTGAGCACTTCCAGGCCGGGTACCTGGTCGGCGCGGACGGCGCCCGCAGCACGGTCCGCGCCCGGGCGGGCATCGAGTCGGACACCTTTCCGGCCACGGTGTCCGCGCTGATGGGGACCGTGACTCTGGCCGATCCGGGTGCCCTGCCCAAGGGCTGGCACCGCACCCCGCGCGGCTGGATCGTCGCCAAGCACGAGGGTGACCGCACCCACCTGCGGACGCTCAACTGCGCCGGTGCCCACCCGGACCGGCACCGGCCCGTCACACTGGAGGAGCTGCACCGCGAGGTGGCGCACCTCGCGGGCCGGGACATAGCGATGCACTCCCCGCACTGGCTGAGCCGCTTCAGCGACTTCGCCCGCCTGGCCCGCACGTTCGCCCGGGGACGGGTCTTCCTGGTCGGGGACGCCGCGCACGTCCACTTCCCCATCGGCGGCCAGGGCCTGAGCACCGGCGTGCTCGACGCGCTGAACCTGAGCTGGAAGCTCGCCCTGGCGGTGCACGGCTCGGCGGGCCCCGCCCTGCTGAGCAGCTACGACGCCGAACGCCGGCCGCTCGCCCGCCGCGTGATCGACGGCACCCTGGCCCAGCTCGCCCTGATGCGCCCCGGCCCCGAAGCGGACGCCCTGCGCACGGTGTTCACCAGCCTGCTCGCGGACGAGGGCGGGAGCGGTCACCTCAGCGGCCTGATCAGCGCTCAGGACACCGTCCTGCCCGACCCCACCGGCGCGGGCGGACCGGCCGCGGGGACGTACCTCGGCAACACCGCACTCAGCACCCCGGACGGCGACACCGACGTCATCCGCCTGCTGCACGACGGACGGCCGCTCCTGCTGCTCCTCGGCGAGAAAGCGGTCCGCCACCGGGAGGAGGCCCGGGCCTGGACGGGGATCCTGCGCACTGTGGAGGTGCGGCCCACGCCGGGCGTGCCGTACGAGGCGGCACTGCTGAGGCCCGACGGCTACCTCGCCTGGGTCCCCGGCGACGGCGGCCCGCGGCGGGTCCTGACGGCGTACTTCGGCCCGGGCGCCCCGGCCGGGTGAGCCCGGCGGACGCCGGGGCGCCCGGCTGCTGTCAGCTCGCGGTCTCCAGGACATCGCGCAGGTCGGCCGCCTTCACGGCCTCCGCGTACACCTTGGCGCCCCGGGTCTCGGACAGGTCGAGCGAGGCCAGCACGGACGGCACCACCGCGCTGGGCAGCAGATGCCGCATCAGGGCGGACACCCGCACCACCAGATCGCGGTACTCGCACACGGCCTGCGACATGGACTGGATACCGGCGAAGGAGCCCACGATGACCTCGGCCGTCTCAGGCGGCGAGATGTGCGGCAGCAACTCGCCCTGGGCCTGCGCCTGCTGGAGCAGGTCGAGACCGACCTCGCCCCACCGCAGGAACGGGCCGCTGCGGTCGAGGTTCTGCGTCAGCTGGTCCATCGTCAGCCGGACACCCGCCCGGACCATCGGGTCGGTCTGGAGGCGGTGCGCCTGGAGCATCACGACGTCCACGA
The DNA here is from genome assembly GCF_036346615.1 of Streptomyces sp. NBC_00523. NCBI lineage: Bacteria > Bacillati > Actinomycetota > Actinomycetes > Kitasatosporales > Streptomycetaceae > Streptomyces > Streptomyces sp. NBC_00523. Next base: position 280,707 of record NZ_CP107837.1, read on the forward strand.
CCTCCTGCACCTTGGACGCGCGGATCGGCACGATGATCCGCTGGTCCTGCTCGGAGAGGACGCCCTGCGCCAGGTCTTCCTTGGAGTGGAAGTGGAAGTACAGCGCGCCCTTGGTCACCCCCGCCTCGGTGAGGATCTGGGAGATCGTGGCCGCTTGGTACCCGTGCTCCTCAAAGATCTTGGCAGCCGCCGAAAGAATCGTCTGCCGGGTACGGATGGCCCGCAGCTGCTCAGCCACTGTGTCTCCTCCCTCCTCGGGGTGGTCGAACGTGGGGGGATAAATAAACCGTCCAGTTCGTATCTTACAGGCCGGCCTCTCCCCTCCACCCTCGTCGGGGAAATGTCCGGCAGGAAAGGGAAACCATGATCCTCGTCACGGGCGCAACCGGGACGATCGGCCGTGAAGTGCTCCGCCGTCTCCCCTCGGACCGGCCCGTACGCATCATGGCCAGACAGCCCGGGCGGGTCACCGGCGCCCCTCCGACTGCCCGGATCGTCCACGGAGACTTCACCGACCCCGCCTCCCTGACGGACGCTCTGCACAACGTCCACACGGCCTTCCTGGTCACGAATCCCGATGGCGACGACGACACACGCTTCCTGGACCCGGCCCGCGCGGCCGGCGTCCGGCACATCGTCAAGCTCTCGGCGGCCGCCGTCACGGACCCCGCCGCCGCCGACCTGATCACCCGTCGCCAGCGCCACAACGAGGACCTGCTGCGCGCCTCGGGCATCGGCTGGACCCTGCTGCGCCCGCGCGCCTTCATGTCCAACACCCTGTCCTGGGCCCGCTCGATCCGCTCAGCCCAGGTCGTGCGTGCCCTGTACGGCACCTCCGCGAACGCCTGCGTCGATCCCGGGGACGTCGCGGAGGTGGCGGCCCTGGCCCTCACCGACCGGGACCAGGACCACGCGGGCGGGGCCTACACCCTGACCGGCCCTCAGGCCCTGTCGGCTGCCGAACAGACGGCCCAGCTCGCCGAGCTCCTCGGCCGACCGCTGCGCTTCGAGGAGCTGAGCCCTCAGCAGGCCCGTACGGGCCTGGAAGCGCGCTACCCGGCCGATATCGCCTCCGCCCTCCTGGAGAGCGCCAGACGGCAGCACAGCGGCTCCAAGGCGGTCGTGGACCCCACCCTCCCCGACCTGCTCGGGCGCCCCGCCCGGACGTTCCACGACTGGGCGTCCGACCACCTGGACGCGTTCCGACCCGACCCCACCGCAAGCAACTAGGGACCAGGGACCGGAGTCCGTTCAGTCCCTCACCGTTCGGTCCCTCTTCGGTCCCTCGGACAAAGTCGCAGGTCAGAGGCTTGCGTTTGCCAAAACCCAGGGCCCAAAGGGACTGAAGGGACTCAAGGTTGGTAGTTATAAGCCAATTGTGGGTGCGTGTGTATGCGCACGCGCGTAGAACAACCCTATATATCCCTTTGTACCTACTACTCTGGTCCTGAAGCGCTGATAACTACTGACCTTGAGTCCCTTCAGTCCCTCCGATTTTGACCCGCAAGCCCCTGACCTGCACTTTTACCCGAGGGACTGAAGAGGGACCGAAACTTCCAGTCCCTCCGTTCTGTGTTCAGTCCCTCCCTTTCGGTCCCTCCTCGCGACGCCGGGCCCACTCGTCCGACGCGCCCGGCCCGGAGGCACAACACGCCCCGGGGGAAGGGACCGAAGGGACTCGCGGAACGAAGAGTCCCGCCCACTGCGGGACGCCTGTTGTAGGCTCTGATCCGAATCTGAAAACTCAGTCCCTTCAGTCCCTCAGCCCGGCAGTAGGACCGCTCTGACCTGGGCTTTCCCTGAAGGGACTGAATCGTTCAGGACTGAACAACCTGTTGGCCCCTCGGCAAGGACGATCAGCGTGCCGCGTCAAAGAGAGACCAGTGGCTCGCGTACGGCGGGACCCACGAGTCCCTTCGACATGGCCCGTTGGTGCGCGGCGAACGGCTGGCCCGTCCACCCACTGGCCGTCGGCCGCAAGACTCCCGCGGGCAACTGCCCGGCCTGCCGCGAGGATCCTCACCGTCCGGCGGACTGCCCCTGCCTGCCCGCCGGGAAGTGGTGCCACGGCTTCCACGCCGCGACCACCGACCCGGAACGCCTGGCCGCCTGGTGGGGCGTCAACCCCACGCTCGGCGTCGGCGTCTCGTGCGGCCCGGCCGGCCTCGTCGTACTGGACATCGACGCACATAGTTCCGAAGTCCCCCACCGCGACCGGCTGCTGCCCGGCATCCCGATCCACGAGAGCGTCAACCTCACCGGCCTGGCCTCCGGCTTCGACACCCTTGCGCTCCTCGCCGCCCTGCGCGGTCACCCCAGCCCCGCGGACGACGAGGCCACCCTGCGCGTCCGCACCCCGTCCGGCGGCCTCCACATCTGGTACCGCACCGCGCCCGGCGGACCGAGCTACCGCTCGTCCGTGGGTTCCAGCCCGAAGGTCGCCCTGGCCTGGCAGGTCGACGTCCGGGCCACCGGCGGCTACATCGTCACCCCGTCCACCCGCACCCGCGCGGGCACCTACACCCCCGTCGGCCCGGCCCGCATGCCCGCACTCCTCCCCGACTGGCTCGCGGCCGAACTCCTGCGTACCGGCCACACACCGGGCCCCGAGCCCGTACGAGTCCCCGCGCCCCGTCCCGTACGCGCGACACGCCTCTCCCGGGGCACCCCGCGCGCGCTCCGGGTACTGGAGTCGCTGCTCGCCGAGGTCCGGGCCTGCGCGGCGGCCGCCGAGGGCACGGCTTTCACCGAGAAGCTCAACCGGGCCGCCTACACCGCGGGCGGACTCGTCGCCGCCGGGCGCCTCACCGAGCCCCGCGCCCAGGACCTGCTCACCGAAGCGGCCGACGCCGCACGCCCGCACCGCCACCGGCACAGCCTCACCGTCATCGCCTCAGCCCTGTCCGCCGGCGCAGCCCGCCCGCTCGATCCCGAAGGACGCCCATGAGCAGCGCCGACAGCAGCCCGCGCTTCGACGCCACTGCCGCAGCGCAGCAGATGCTCGCCCTCGAAGCCGAGGGCGGCCTTCCCGGCCTGCCCGCCCAGCAGAACGCCTCGGCGGTCAGAGAACCGGCCCCGCCCGAGGGCCGGCTGCCCTCCCTCCTGACCGACCGGGGCAACGCCAAGCTCTTCGCCGTGATGTTCGGAGACCAGTTCCGGCACGTCGAGGGCCTGGGCTGGTACCACTGGGACCAGTACCGCTGGAAGCGCACGGGCGGAGAGAAGGCCGCGGTCTGGGCGGCGGGCGACCTGGCCGAGCAGATGCCCCCCACCGATCCCACCGGCCAGTTCACGGACCGGGAACTGCGCGCGCACCGCCGCCGCTCCATGTCGACCCCCGGCATCAAGGCCATGCTCACGCAGGCGAAGGCCTCCCCCGCCCTCGCCCTGGACCCGGACGTTCTGGACGGCGACCCCTACGCCCTGTGCACCCCTGCCGGCGTCGTGGACCTCCACACCGGGAACCTACGCAAGCCCGACCCCGAGGGCGACATGCACTCCCGGGCCACGAGCGTCGCGCCCGAGGAGACGCCGACCCCGCGCTGGCACCGCTTCCTCCACGACACGTTCGGCGACGACGCCAAGGGCGAGGAGACGATCCACTTCCTCCACCTGCTCCTCGGCTACTCCGTCACCGGCGACGTCGGCGCGCAGGTGCTGCCGTTCCTCTACGGGACCGGCGCGAACGGCAAGTCCGTGCTGCTGGACGTGATGACGCAGATCCTCGGCGACTACGCGCAGGCCGCACCGCCGGGCTTCCTCATGGAGAAGGGCAAGTTCTCCGAGCACTCCACCGAGCTCACCGAACTGCACGGCCGGCGCATCGTCGTCTGCTCGGAGCTCAAGCCGAACGACAAGTTCGACGAGTCCCGGGTGAAGCTGCTGACCGGCGGTGACCGCATCATGGCCCGGCGGATGCGACAGGACTTCTTCAGCTTCAACCCCACCCACAAACTCTGGCTGCTGGGCAACCACCGTCCCGAAGTCGGCACCGGCGGGCATGCGTTCTGGCGACGCATCCGCCTCATCCCGTTCGAACGCGTCGTCCCCGCAGCCCGCAAGATCGACAACCTCGCCAAGGAGCTCGTCCAGAGCGAGGGCCCCGGCATCCTGCAGTGGCTCATCGAGGGCGCCAAGCTCTACCTGGCCACCCGCGACCCGCTCGACGGCCCCGCCACGGTCCGCTCGGCCACCGCCGCCTACGCCACCACCGAGGACCACATCGGCCGCTTCCTCGCCGAGTGCTGCACCACCCACACCGCGGAGCTCCGCGTGGAACAGGGCCTGCTGTACGCCGCGTACAGCAGCTGGTGCGGAGCCGGCGAAGGCATCCGTCCCGCCACGGCCCGCGCGTTCGCGACCCGGGTCCGCCAGGAACTCTCCCTCGCCTCGCCCGCCGACATGATGAAGTCCAGCGGCAAGAAGTACTACCCCGGCCTGGGCCTCCTCGCCGACGAAGACTCCAGGACCGGCCATGCCTGACGTACGCACCGGGCACACACCCGCCCGTCCGGCCTACCATGAACACGGTGCCCCCACCAGGGAACGTGCTCACACCCACCCCGGCCTTCTCCCGGCCGGCCGACACACAAAGGGGCTGCAGCCATGAGCTCGCTGCTGAACGAGAGCGACCTCCACCACGAGAATGCCGTGGTCTGGCTGGAGAACCCCGACAACCTGGACTACGTACGCCAGGCGCTCGACAAGACCACTCGCCGCCGAGGGAAGCCCCGCTACGAACGGGACGGACGCATGGTCGGCTACACCGAGCTGGAGGCCCACACCGAGGCCGACCCCGACAGCGGACTCCATCTGCGCCGGGTCTTCTTCCTGCTCCCCCACGACCGCGACGCCGACCCCGACGGCCCGTACCACGAGGGCGCCCCCGGCGAGGCGGTCGACCCGAGCACCATCGAGCCGAAGCGCGTCGGCGACAAGACGCCCCGTTCACAACGCGGCCTCGCCGCGACGGCGGAGACCGGCAACTGACCGGGTGGGGGGACTATTACGCCGTAATAATCCCCCCACCCCGCCCCCGCTGCCGTATTACGCCGTAATAACCGCCCCGGCCCCTCCCTCGGCCCCCTCCCCCAGCCCTCTAAGCCCGGCTCCCCACCCACCCAGGAGCCGGGCTCTTGAAGCGTCCCTCAAACAAAAAACAGCTACAACTAACGCGTCGATACCGAAAAGGATCATCGGGGTTAGTAAGGTGGCTGCCATGACTTCGCCCTCCCCCGGCGACCGCGAGAAGGTCGTCTCCAAGCTCCCCCCGGTACTGCAACAGGACCTGAAGATCCGGGCCGCCCAGCACAACATCGACATCCAGCACGCCGTTGAAGCGGGCATCGAGGCATGGCGGCGCCTCGGATCCAACCTCTCCCCCATCGACACCGCCGGCGCCAAGTCCTTCGCCACCTTCCTGCCTGACGGCCAGTGGGACGGCTTCCGCGCCGACTGCGCCTCCCGGGGCGTCTCGCTCATCCAGGGCCTCGCCCAGTCCGTCATGATGTGGCTGGAGACGAACCCGGCGCCCACCGTCGTACGCCCCGAGCACCCGAAGCGCATCATCACCTGCAACCAGAAGGGCGGCGTCGGCAAGACCGCCATCGCCGCAGGCACCGGCGAAGCCCTCGCCGAGGACCCCGGCGCGCTCCACCCGGTCCGCATCTCCAAGCACTTCGCGGCCGCCCTCGCCGAGGGCGAGGACTCCTCGCCCCTCGATTACGAGGACCTCCCCGGACTCGGACTGCGCGTCCTCCTCGTGGACTTCGACCCCCAGTGCCACCTCACCAAGCAGCTCGGCCACCAGCCGCTGCCCATCGAGGGCGACAGCCTCACCAAGCACATGGCCGGCGAGGCCAAGGGCAGCCTGGCCGACCTCATCGTCCCCATCGAGGACCCCCGCTTCGGCGACCGCCTCCACCTGCTGCCCGCCTGCACCGACGCCTTCCTCCTGGACGTCAAGCTCTCCGGGGTCCGGGCCCGCGAAGCAGCCCTGGAGCGCGCCCTGTCCGCCGTCGAGGCCGACTACGACGCCGTCATCATCGACTGCCCGCCGAGCCTCGGCCTCAGCATGGACGCCGCCGCCTACTACGGCCGCCGCCGCCAGGGCGAGGCCCCGGGCAACTCCGGCGTCCTCGTCGTCGTCCAGGCCGAGGACAGCTCCGCCGACGCCTACGGACTCCTCACCTCCCAGATCGAGGACCTCCGCGACGACATGCACCTCGAACTCGACTACCTCGGCATCGTCGTCAACCACTACGACGCCCGCCGCGGCTACATCGCCACCTCGTCCCTTAACTCCTGGATGGACATAAAGGATCCCCGGGTCGTCGGCGTCATCGGCGACCTCAAGGAACAGAAGGAGGCCGTACGCGTGAAGCAGCCCCTGCTCGCCTACTCCCCCCGCAGCGACCAGGCCGTCGGCCTGCGTGCCCTCGCCAGGGAGATCTCATGAGCAAGGCATCCCGGCTCGGCGCCGGCTCCTCCTTCGGCCAGACCCAGTCCATCAGCGCCCGCCGCGCCGCCATCAACCAGGTCGCGGCCGCTCCGACCGAGGGCGCCCCGCCCCCGGTCCAGCTCTCCGTCGACATCATCAGCCTGAACCCCGACAACCCGAGGTCCGACCTCGGCGACCTCACGGACCTCGCCAACAGCCTCCGCGACCACGGGCAGAAGACCGCGATCAGCATCATGGGCCGCTTCGCCTACCTCGAAGGCAATCCGGGCCGTGAGGACGACCTCGAACCCGGCACCAAGTACGTCGTCATCGACGGCAACTCCCGCCTCGCCGCCTCCCGCGAAGCCGGCCTCACCGAGATCAAAGTGATGCTGGACGACAAGCTGGGCAGCAACCCCGACGAGATACTGGAATCGGCCCTCGTCGCCAACATCCACCGCCAGGAGCTCAACCACCTGGACGAGGCCAAGGCCCTGGAACAGCTCCTGAAGATCCACGGCACCCAGGAAGCCCTCGCCGCCCGCCTCCACCGCTCCCAGGGCTGGGTCTCCCAGCGCCTCGCGCTGCTGACCCTGACTCCCTCGCTCAAGGAGAAGCTCCAGTCGGGCGAGGAATCGGCGGCCACGCTGCGCCTGGTCGGCAAGAAGAAGGCCGAGGACCAGGAGGCCCACCTCCAGCAGCTGAAGGCCACCAGGCCCCAGAAACCCCGCACCCCCAAGCAGAAGCGGCAGTCCCCCGCGGAGCCCCCCACCCGTCTGCCCTCGACCGACGCCTACACCCTGGCGAGCCTGATCATCGAGGAGCTCGACGTCTCGTCCCGCCGCAAGCTCACGGAGCTGCTCGTCGACTTCAAGATCGAGGAGTCGAAGCGGATGAGGGCGGAGAAGTAGCCGCCGCACAGGGCTGGGTGCGCACTATTACGCCGTAATAATGCGCACCCAGCCCTTCGGCTATTACGGCGTAATAACCGAGGCCGCAGCCTGCTTCCCGCCCACACGGCGGCGGTGGTACGAGACAGTCACCGCGCCGAGCAGCGGCCCCCAGGCGACCAGAGGCAGATAGAGCAGGCCCACGACCGCGCTGCCGTTCGTGGTCAGATCGGGGTGGGGAAGCGCCCACCAGGCGACGAGCGGCGTCCACAGAACCGTCAGCACCAGGGCCCCGAGGGCAGCCGGGACGACGACAGCGAGCCGGGGGAGAGAACGCCCGCCGAGCCGGGGAATCCAGAGGGGAAGTACCTCACCCCACGGCCGTACGAGCCCGAGCGTCAGGAGCGCGACCGCCTCGCTGAGCACGCTGAGGCCGAGTACGTATCCCGCACCCCAGCCGGTGAAGTCCATCGCCGCGTATGCCGCGTCGGTGTAGCCGACCGTGTGGCCCGTCGCCAGAAGAAGGCGCCAGATGCCGGTCGGCAGCGTGACGAGCGTGCAGAGGTGGGCGGCGCTGACGGCCCAGCGAGGCGGTGTGGAAGTCATGTGCACCATCCTGTTGGCACGCCGTCCCGCAGTCGTCGGCTCCGGGTACGAGCTCCCGATCGGCCCGGAGCGAGATTCCGCACCACTACCTCACCCGCGCGGGGGAGACCCGCCTCCTCCTAGGGACCGCCGCAGTATTACGCCGTAATATTTCCCGCACCGGTCCCACCCGGCCGCAGCATTATTACGCCGTAATACTCCGGCGGCGGCGTCCGTTCCTCAGCCCTCATCGCTCTGCCGCCGCCCGGCGAGCACCACCGCACCGCCCGCGACCGCGAGCCCCGCGAGGACGACACCGAACACCGTGGCGGCACCGGTCAGCCCCACACCGTCGCTGAGGTACCCGACGGACACGGGCAGCAACCCCGCCGGCACGTAACCGCCCACATTCAGCGCGGCATTGGCCTCGGCAAGACGCCCGGGCGGCACGCTCGAGTTGAGCAGCGACAGACCGCCGAGCTGCCCCATGCCCTGCCCCGCCCCGGCAAGCAGCGCGGAGGCGATCAGCGTCACCACCGAGGCGCCCCGTACGGCGGCGATCAGGGCGATCATGCTCAGCACCGTGCTGACGGCCCCGGCAGTCAGGATGGAGGGCCGAGAGAGCCGCTGGACGGCGAACTGCACACCGGTGGCGGTGAGGAACATGGCGAAGGCCATGGCACCGGTGACGATCCGGCTGGTCGTCCCGAGCAGCCCCGACAGCAGCGAGGGCCCGAGCGACAGAACGAAGGAGGTCGCGGTGATGCCCGGCGCGAACACCGCGATCCCCAGCCAGAGCTGACGACGATTCCCGCGCGGCACCCCTGGCACCCGCACCCACGCAGCGCCCTTCACCGACGGGTCGGGCCGCCGCAGTGGCATCCGCACCACGGCGCCCACCGCCGTCACGAGCAATACGGCCTCCACGACGAAGACGGTGACGGTGGGCGCGGGCAGCGTCTCGGAGAACACCCCGGCCAGGAGCGGCCCGAGACCGGCCCCGAAGACCATCGCGCAGGAGGCGAGCAGAGCGGCGAGACGCCGTCGCCCTGGCCCTGCCACGTCGGTCACTGCCGCCATCCCGGCCGAGACAACGGCCCCGACGGCGATCCCGGTGAACTCCCGGACCCCCTACCGGAACCCGCAGTGGAGACCCTGCGCCTGGAGACCGTCCTGGGGGCGCTCAGCGACCCCCTGCGCCTGACGATCGTCCGCAAACTCCTCCTGGAATCGGACCAGTACGACCACCCCTGCGGCTGGTTCAACCTGGACCGCCCCAAGTCCTCCCTCACCCACCACTTCAAGGCTCTACGCGAAGCCGGCATCACCCGCCAACGCCAATACGGCCTGGAACGCCGCAGCCACATCCGCACAGAAGACCTCAACACCCGCTTCCCGGGCCTCCTCGACCTGGTAGCGGCCTGGACCCCGGAGCCGTAGGGGAGACGCGCCGACCGCGCACTATTACGCCGTAATAATCGGCACCGATGCGACACGGAGGGGGCAGGGAATGGGCAGTGCCGGAATGGCGCGGGTGCTGATCAGCAATGGAGGTGAGTCCGCGCTGGAGTTGACCGTGGAGCCCTGGGCAGAGACGCACCAGATGCTCCCGAAGCAGACGTGGGTCGTTGTTACCCACTCGCCTGCAGAGGATGGTTCATGGTCCGGGACTCTGCGGAGGGGCGAACCATTCCAGGTGGACCATCGGCCCGAATCGGTCACGGTGTGGGTCAACGGCAACTGCTTCCACCTCAGTGACACGGAGGAGAACGCGATCGACTCGGCCGACTGGCAATGCCCTGTTCAAGGAGCTCCCTCCTGACTTAGAGGTCGCGCCAGTTCGAGGTGGATTCGTGGGTGAGTCGTCGACCCATGAGGTCGACCATGGCTACCTTGATCGAGCCAGCATCTCCTGGTCACTGTGCCGACGCTGGCTGCCACCCTGAGGCCGCGGCGGCGCTTCAGGGTGGCAGCCTCAGGAACAAACCCATAACCAAAGGCTGTTCCGCAATGCATCAGCAGTTCCCGGAGTTTTACTCGCCGGTCTGGCCGTCGATGAGCTCGCGGGCGACGTCGAGGTGACCGACGTGGCGGGCGTACTCCTGGAGCAGGTGGAAGAGGATCCGCCCGAGCGAGGGTGCTTGGTCGGGCGTCGTGAAGCGGCCCCCGAGGCGTGCCTTGTCCCTTAACGCGGCGGGTGCCGTGAGGTAGTTCGCGGCGGTTACCTCCGCTTGGTAGGTGGCGATGACCTGAGCGGTGGAGGTGTCGGCGGCGACCGTCCACTCCTCGGCATCTCCGCCGGGTGGATAAGCGACGACGTCCTGAGCGCCGAATCCCCATCGCAGCCAGCGGCGTTCGACCCACCCGAGATGCTGGACCAGGCCGAGCGGTGACCAGCCGAGTGGTTCGACCGGCATGCGAAGCTGGTCGTCGGAGAGTCCGTCGAGCTTCCGCATCAGGGCTGCCCGGTACCACTCCAGGTAGCCGAGGAGCAGTTCCTGGACGTCAGAGACGTCGACGGCCGGGCCATCGAGGAGCGCGGGGACCTGTTCGGGAGGTTGCTGCATCTTGCGAACGTAGCGCGGATGCGGAGTCGGCCGTACTCCCTGCCCTGATCTCGATGTGGATGTTTGTGATCAGGGCGTCGGAGCCCTCCTGGATAGCCCCGTTCACCGGGCTGAGCGCGAGTGGCTTCGGCAAGTTGGTGACCGTAGTGCGCCGCTAGATCGCGTACGAGCCGCGGCGCGGACGGCCGTGGGGCCTGCCGCTGGAGGGCCGCGTCCTTCTGATCGCGACCTACTGGCGCATGAATTTGACGGTGCCAGCTTGCGCCGCTCTTCGGCGTCTCCAAGTCAGCGGCCGACCGCCGCCGGGCAATCGTCACGACTCGCGCGGCTGGGAGAAATCCGGCGGCATGGGAGTCTTTGGCAACACCATGACCATCGCCGACGGCAGCTACCAGCGCACCGGGCTCGTACCATGGCTCCATAGTTCATCTAGAATTCAGAATGAAGCACCACTCCTTCAGTGAGCTAGGGCAGGATCGACCGGACAGGGATCATATGGCCAGCAGCCCGCGGAGCGGGCTCGGTACCCGGGAGCGAAGCGAACGGGTTGAGGTGGAGCGAAGCGGAACCTCTGACACACTGCGATAAAGCGTCAAGGAGCTGTGAAGTAAAACCCGTTCGCTGAATTGAGGGGGAGAAGTGGTTTCACGGAGCGAAGCGGAGGGAACGCCCGCGCTTCGCGCGGGCCGGGGAGCGAAGCGAGCCGGCTTCACAGCCCTGGAGCGAAGCGGACGGGCGCGCCAAGCGAAGCGCGGCGCTTCGCTTGCTTATCGCGCAGCGATAAGGGA